>ONYS01000004.1 GCA_900322095.1 uncultured Prevotella sp. | reverse complement strand
TTTTCTGGCTCCATTTTCTCCTTTGTGGACCTGAACGAGGCGTTGATTTTTTGGGACCCGTGTGGGTCAAAATATTTATTCAGTGAACACTAATTATGAGATCCAATCAACTTTGGGCACTTCTGCTCGCCAGCAGCCTTGTGCCAACGACAGCGCTTGCACAGGACGTTGCCAAAAAAGACACGGTACAGAACTCCAAGGAGGTGAAGAACCGTAACGTCATGTTGAATGCCTCTAGTGCCGATCAGCCGCGCCAAATCAACGTTGGTCTGCCCTCCAGTCTTTCAGCTACTATCTTTGAGGATGGTCTGCCTGTTTCTTACAGCGTATGGCCCGATATGCCTTACTTCTCTTGGTTCGGTGGAACTGCTTATGGCAAACTCGGTGTGATGAGTATCTCTGAGACAGCCCTGCAGTATGGTGCAGTTGGTTATACCGTGGATAGCTATCACAAGCACTCCACTCCTAAACTGGGTGGTACGGTCAACTATCAGCTCAACCAGTTCGGCCGTCAGGTTCTCGACGCTACTGTTACCGCTCCTATCGGTGGCGGCTTTGGATTCATCCTCAACTCTCACCAAATTTGGGATCCGGGTTCGTATAAGTTGACAGCTGCCAACCTGACTACACGTGCTCAGGTCTACAAGGTAGGTATCGATAAGACCTTCGCTGAGGGCCGTGGTTACATGAGCCTATTGGCTCAGTACAGCCGCTACACCAGCACAGGTTCCAGCTATGCACCCTTCATCTTCGTCGGTGATGGTTCTGTGAAGAAGTACAACGGCTTCGACTATGGAATCGACTCTTACTATGGCCAGGAGGCCAACACCTTCACCTATCTCGATGTTATGACCGGCGAAGTTAAGCGTAAGAGCTGGAAGGATGGCGGTACAACTGATAACAAGCAGTTGACCTTCAACTTGAACTACGACTTCAAGAATGGCAATCACCTCGACGTGAGCAGTAAGTTCAAGTGGGGTAAGGTCAGCATGGCTATGAGCGCTGTCTCTGGTATCGTTGCTTACGATCCTTCTACAGTTAATAAATACTATTATGCTTCTGGCAAGGAGTTCACTGGAGACCATATCCAGAACCGCTGGATGATGTATGTACCTGGTTTCGAGCATGACTGGCTGACCACTGCTAAACTGACCGGTAAGTCGAAGAATGGTCTCCACAGCTGGCGTATCGGTGCCAACGTATGGTACAACCGTGGTGGTATTCAGCAGATGAACACCGTGATGGCCCATGAGGTAAAGGCTAATCCTCATTCACTCTACGTGAAGGATGCCAATGGCAACCTTGTTGACTACATGGCTCTGAACCCCGGTAGTGGTGAATTCTACGATGGTCATGAGTTCAAGGGCGCCGTCTATCTCAGCGACGACTGGACAGCTACCAACTGGTTGTGGATGAGCATTGGTACTCGTCTTGAGTATCTCGGCTATGGCGGTAACGCTGCTCTGAACAAGCCTGCAGGTGAAACTTACAACAGCCGTACAATGGGCTGGTCTCTGAAGTCTCCGGGTGCCAAGATGGATCGTTTCCACGGCGATTGGCTCAACCCTGCTTTCACTTACAGCTTGCGTGCTAAGATTCTCCCCGGCTTCGGATTCGACGGTGAGTATGTATACGTTCGTCAGCGTCCTAATCTGCAGGACTATGCAGGCTCAGAGCTGCCTACCACATCTCCTGTGAACATCAACATGGCTCGTGCCGGTATCTACTGGAACAACTCTTGGATAAAGCTCGTTTCTCAGTTTAGCTTCATTACTCAGACCAACTACAAGTCTCGTACAACGTTCTATAACACTACAGCTACGGGTGAGGAGAGTGTTACATTCCCCATCACTTATAACATCCAAACCATGGGTTGGACCACAGACGTTGTGTTGACTCCGTTTAAGGGTGCTGCCCTCCACGCTTTGTTGACCATCCAGGATCCTGTCTATAAGAAGTTCCACATGACTGGTACCTTCCCCAGCGGCAAGCCCGTTGATGTTGACGTATCGGACAACACCGTTACCGCAATGTCCAAGACTCTGATTGAGCTCGACCCGTCTTACTCTTTCAACAAGTTCCGCTTCTGGCTCAGCTTCCGCTACTTCTCAAAGCAGTATATCAACAAGACCAACTCTCTGTACTTCAATGGTCACTGGGAGAGCTTCGGTGGTATCAACTATGCTTTGAGTCCGAAGATCAACTTCGCCCTCAACGTGGTGAACATCTTCAACCAGAGTGGTGCTACAGGTTCTATCAGCGCTGCTGACCTTGTTGAAGACACGACTCCTTATAAGAACTACCTGATGTCAGGTTCTTATATCCGTCCGTTCGAGGTTTCTTTGTCAACGACAATCAACTTCTAATATAACATTAAATTGTGCCCAATAGACCCCAAAAACTATTGGGCACAATTACCCTAAAGGATAATCAGACTATTCTGACTAATCAGACTGATCTGACCAATCAGACTGATCTGACCAATCAGACCAATCCGACCAATCCGACCAGTCCGACCAGTCCGAAAAGCCCGATCAATCTGGCAAAACCACAATAAAACTAATAAAAACAATGAAGAAACTATTATTATCCGTCTTTTCCCTGATGGTGGCCGTTATGGCCTTTGCCCAGGGACCCCAAGTAAGAGTCGAAGGAGGTATGATTGAAGGTGTCGACTCCTCTGGCGTAAAGATCTTCCGCGGTGTACCTTTCGCAGCTGCTCCTGTGGGCAATCTGCGTTGGAAGGCTCCTCAGCCTGTAGTGGCTTGGCAGGGTGTCCGCTCGGCTAAGCAGTTCGGCAACGATCCTATCCAGTACAATGCCTTCGGCGATATGGTGTTCGAAGGTCCCAAGCAGAGTGAGGACTGCCTCTATCTGAATGTCTGGACTCCTACACAGAACTATAACGAGAAGCTCCCCGTCTTGATCTATTTCAATGGTGGCGGTCTTGTTTCAGGTAGTGGTTCGGAGGCTCGTTATCAGGGACTCCGTCTGGCCCGCAAGGGTATCATCGTCGTCACGGCTAACTATCGTGAAGGCATCTTCGGCTTCTTCTCTCATCCTCAGCTCACCAAGGAAGGTGGCTGCAATGGTAACCAGGGCTGGCTCGACCAGGCTGCTGCCATCAAATGGGTGAAGAACAACATCGCTGCCTTCGGTGGCGACCCCAACAGAATCACCATCAACGGTGAGTCGGCTGGTTCACAGTCTGTCTGCGCTCAGACCGTTTCTCCGCTGTCTAAGAACCTCATTGCAGGTTATATGTGCTCAAGCGGCTCCATTGTTTCCAACGCTAAGCCTATCACGCTGAAAGAGTCTGAGAAGATTGGTGAGGAGTGGGCCAAGAAGAACGGCTACAAGAAGCTCTCCGACCTGCGCAACCTTTCTACAGAGCAGATTCTGAAGATGGAGACTCCCGCTTTCGGTGAGGGTACAAAGTGTATCGATGGTATCTTCCTCACAGAGGATCCCGACAAGGTGATCGCTGAGGGCCGTCAGGCTCAGGTGCCCTGCTTGCTGGGCAACAACAACGGTGAGCTCCCCGTAGCCTTCATGGCAGGTGGCAAGGCTCCTACGATGGAGAACCTCGCTCCGGCTATCGAGAACTACTTCGGCACAGATGCCAAGACCATCTATGATCTCTACAACATCCACAGCGATGCCGACATCACTGGTCTGCCCGGCTATCAGCTTGGTGGCGATATGTTTATCGTCTACGCTACTTGGAAGTGGGCCGAGATGGTTCGTCAGACCAGCAAGGCTCCTGTCTATCGCTATGTATACTGCCATCCGCGTCCCGCTATGCAGCTCAAGGGTAAAGCTCCCGGTCTGGCCGGTGGTACTGTCGACGTAGACGAGAATGCTCCTAAGGCTCCCGCTGCTCCCAGCGCTATGCATGCCAACGATATCGAGTATGCTATGGGTAACCTTTCCACCAATACCGCCTTCCCCTGGACTACCGACGACTATGCAGTATCTGAGATTTTCCAGCAGGTTTATGTCAACTTCGTGAAGAACGGTAACCCCAACGGCCTTGGTTTGCCTAAGGTGGAAGCCTACAACAAGAGCGGTAACGTTCCTGCAGTGCTCTACATCGACCTCGACTCCCGTCAGGTTCAGGATGCAGCCATCACAGCACGCTATCACAAGATCGACGCCCTTATTCAGGCTAAGATGCAGAAAGCTGCTAAGAAGTAAACCAGTCTCACAAAGACTTTAGAAGTCCTATATATAATAATGTAGGGGGACAGCTCCTGCGGCTGTCCCCCACATTTTTAAAGAATCTAAGAACCTAGTTATGAAGAAGCTTTTATTATCAGTATTTTCTCTTTTTCTTGCGCTTGCCGCTATGGCACAGGGACCCCAGGTCACTGTAGAAGGCGGTATCATCGAAGGTGTTGATTCTTCTGGCGTGAAGATCTTCCGTGGCGTTCCCTATGCCGCGCCTCCCGTTGGCAACCTGCGTTGGCGCAATCCTCAGCCCGTAGTGGCATGGCAGGGCGTGCGCTCAGCCAAGGAGTTTGGTGCCAACCCCATCCAGAAGAATGCTTTCGGCGATATGGTCTTTGGCACAAAAAAGTTTTCTGAAGACTGCCTGTATTTGAATATTTGGACTCCTACAAAGAATTATAACGAGAAACTGCCAGTCCTGATTTATTTTAATGGTGGCGGTTTCACTTCTGGTTCAGGTTCTGAGCCCCGCTATCAGGGTCTAACGCTGGCCCGCAAGGGAGTCATCATCGTCACGGTTAACTATCGTGAGGGAATCTTTGGTGGTTTCGCTTCGACCCTGCTCTCCAAGGAGAACTGTAAGAACGAGGGCTACAAAGGTTCCGGCAATCAGGGACTTATGGATCAGGCTGCCGCCATCAACTGGGTACACCGCAATATCGCTGCCTTTGGAGGCGATCCAAGCCGCATCACGATCTGTGGTGAGTCGGCTGGTTCCTCTTCAGTCAATGCCCAGCAGACATCCATGATGGCCCGTGGCTCTTTCAGTCAGCTCATTGGCTCGAGTGCGAGCATCCTCAGCAACACACCCATGAACACGCTTGCAGACGCCGAGAAGGCCGGCGACGCCTTTATGAAGGCTGCCGGATGCAAGACTCTTGCCCAGCTGCGCAGTCTGCCCGCAGAGAAGATCAACGAACTCTATAAGCCCACCGGCTATCCCTTGTTCTGCATCGACGGCAAGTTCTTCACCGAACAGCCGAGCGAGACCTACCGCAAGGGCACCTATGCTCAGGTGCCAGCTCTCGTCGGCAACAACAACTGCGAGGTGCCCGTGATGATCTTTATGGGTGGCAAGGCTCCTACGCTTGAGAACCTTAAACCCTTCATCAAGCAGAGATTCAAGACTGAGGATGTGGACAAGATCCTCAACCTCTACAATATTCATAGCGATGCCGACATCGTCAACCGTCCCGGTTATGAACTGGGTGGCGACCTCTTCGTGGCTTACTCCACATGGAAATGGCTGGATGCCTTGCGTCAGACTTCAAAGGCTCCTGTCTATCGTTATCTCTACTGCCATCCTCGTCCCGCCAACAATCTTCCCGAAGACAAGGAACCGGGTATCGCTGGTGGCACATCAGATAAGAAGTCTGATGCTCCCGTTCTGCCTCCCAACCCAGGCGCTGTACATTCCTCCGACATTGAGTACTCAATGGGCAACCTCCCCACCAACCACATGTTCAAGTGGAATGAGAACGACTATCAGGTCTCTGAGATCTTCCAGCAGATTTATCTCAACTTCATCAAGACCGGCAACCCCAATGGTCTCGGCCTACCGCAGTGGGATACCATCAATGGCAAGACCGCAGTGCCGGTGATGCATATCGATCTGAAGACTCAGCAGATGGTGACACCTCAGCTAGAGGTACGCTATCGTGAGATCGACAAATACTTATAAGATTCATCTCTGATTTTTTTACTTTTCGTATTGGTTAAGTCCCCAAGCATGAGGCGGACATGAGTTCCGCCTCTGCGGGTGGACAACCTTTAATTCTTTTTCAAACATGCTATTCAGAAACATTCTCCTTTCAGCCGGTCTTCTTCTCGGCGCTACGACAGCTTTCGCAGCCCCTCAGCAGAAAGCTGCAAAGCCGCATATCATCGTCACCTGCGACCCCGAGCTTGACGACAACAACTCCATGATCCGCTTCCTGCTCTACAGCAGCGACTTCGATGTTCGTGGACTCATCTATGCCAGTAGCCAGTTCCACTGGAAGGGCGACGGCAAGGGTACGACCTGGTGGATGCCGGGCCGTGAGTATTCCAAGCTCCCCGGCACAAAACCCATGACGAGCTACCGCTATGCTCCCGACGAGCGCTTCATCGATGCCGACGTCGACTGCTACGAGAAAGCCTATCCCAACCTCATCAAGCATCATGACGGCTATCCCTCTCCCGCTTACCTCCGTTCTAAGATCCGCGAGGGCAACGTGTCCTTTGACAGCGACATGTCTAAAGACACTCCGGGTTCAGAGCTCATCAAGCAGGAACTTCTCGATCCCGACACGACGACCCTCTTCCTTCAGGTTTGGGGTGGTGCCAGCACGATTGCCCGTGCATTGAAGTCTATTGAAGATATTTATTCCGGTCAGGCCAACTGGCAGGCCATCAAGGACCACGTGTCGAAGAAGGCCGTGCTCTGCATGTCTGGTGACCAGGACGATACCTATACCCACTACATTCATCCTTTCTGGCCGGGCATCAAAACCCTTGAGACCGGTGGCATGCAGGTCAACCTCACCTTCTTCGGTCCGATTACAGCCTCAGAGGAAGACAAGGTTTACTATTCTCCCGAGTGGACCCAGAAGAACATCCGCTCGAAGGGCGCTTTTGGTGAGCGCTACCGCGTATGGGGTGACGGCAAGCAGATGGTGAAGGGCGATCGCTTCGACTTCTTCGGTGTCTGCGAGCTGGGCAAGGAAGAATTGCAAAGACAGGGCTATGTGCTCTGGATGCCCCTGCAGCCTAAGGGAACCTTCATCTCCGAGGGCGACACCTTCTGCTATCTTAATATGATCAACAACGGTCTCGACGCCTGGAAGAACCAGACATGGGGCGGTTGGACCGGTGCCCGTCTTGATATTCCCAAGGACGTGGACAGCCGCAAGGTTTCTTCCTACACAAAGGAGCAGATCGGCTTCCCCGACTTCACACCTGCCGTGCAGAACGGTTTTGCCGCACGTATGGCTTGGAGCGTGACTCCCAACTATAAGGATGCCAACCACGAGCCCGTCATCGACGGTCCCGCTACGATGATTGCCGCTCCGGGCCAGACCATCACCCTGAAGTGCAAGGTCAGCGATCCCGACAACAATAAGGTGGCCGTTGAGTGGATGCAGTTCAAGGTCGGTGGCACCAAGGACCTTCTTAGCTTCGGCAATGCCAAGTCTGCCACGACTACCGTCACCATCCCTGCCACAGCCAAGTCTGGCGAGCAACTCCACGCCATCCTGCAGGCTACGGACAATGGTACACCCGCTCTGACCCACTATAAGAGAGTCATCATCACCGTCAAGTGATTCCCTATTCCCTGAAAGTAATGATTTAATAAACCAAAAGATTATAAACCAATGAAAAAGTTATTGACTTTATTGCTGCTCGTTTGTGGCATCCTTCCTGTTGCCGCATCGCAGCCCACCGAGGCTCAGCCCGCCAAGTTGTCCAAGGTGAAGGTCGTTATCGACAATGACTTCTGTGGTGACCCCGACGGACTATTCCAGCTCGTCCATCAAGTGCTCTGCACATCGTGCGACATCCGTGGTATCGTGGGCGGTCACCTCACGGGTAAGGCTAATGCCGGTTTCACCAACCGTACAGACCAGGCTACAGAATCCTGCGAGAAGGCAAATGCCATTCTCGACCTCATGGGAATGAAAGGAAAGATTAAGGTCGTTCCGGGTGCTGAAACTCCCCTGACCTCTACAGAGACACCTATCGAGAGTGAGGGTGCACGTCTCATTGTAGAAGAGGCCAGAAAGTGCACGAAGGAGAAGCCCCTCTTCGTGCTCTGTGGAGCTGCCCTGACCAACGTTGCTTGCGCTCATCTCCTTGATCCGTCTATCGATGACAAAGTCATCGTGGTATGGATAGGCGGACAGGAGTATGAGGGCATCAACGGCTATCCTCCCCCCGGATACTCCAAGGTGGAATACAACCTCAACCTCAGCATCGCTGCCGGACAGGTGGTCTTCAACAAGAGCAAGATGCGCATCTGGCAGATTCCCCGCGATGTCTACCGTCAGTGCCAGTACGGTCTCGACGAGATCAAGGTCAAGATCGCTCCTTACGGCAAGGTGGGCAAATACCTCTACGACTCACTCATGAACACAGTCAACATGTGCGAGAAGTATGGCATCGCTATGGGCGAGACCTACATCCTCGGCGACTCTCCGCTGGTGCTCCTCTCTGCTCTGCAGACCGGTTTCGAGCAGGATCCTGCCTCTTCCTATTATAAATATGTACAGGCTCCCCTCATCAACGACGATGGCAGCTATGGTCTTAATCACGACGGCCGTCTCATCCGCGTCTACACCCGCATCGATAGCCGACTGATGTTCGGTGACTTCGAGGCTAAGATGCAGCTGCTGGGTAAGCAGAAATAATTTCGATACATCACGAGGAGAGAGCATCCTGCATGATGTGGTGCTCTCTTCTTTAAGATTTTCCTCACCCCCCAGTCTTATCAACTAAAGCCAAACAACAACATGAGAAATCAGAAAATTTTTATCTGTCTGTTTTTAGGGCTGCTCGGCAGTTTCTCTGCCTCGGCCCAGAATGAGATACCAGGCTATACCATCAGCTCAGCCACCGACCAGACGACGGCCCAGACAGCCTATGGTAAGGTCTCGGGTTATATAGAGAAAGGAATCTATACCTACAAGGGTATTCCCTATGCCCAGGCAGGCCGCTATGAGGAGCCGCGTGCTCCCAAGTCTTGGAGTGGCGTGCGCTCCTCGCGCAGCTACGGCTATGTGGCTCCGCATCCCGCCCGTACAGGCTGGAGTGATGATATGAGCGCCTTCGTCTTCCGTTGGAACGACGGATTTATGGGCGAGGACTGCCAGCGCCTGAACATCTGGACGCCCGGCATTGGCGACGGCAAGAAACGTCCCGTCATGGTGTGGCTCCATGGTGGTGGCTTCGCAGAGGGCAGCGGTCAGGAGCATCCCGGATACGACGGCCGCAACCTTGCAGAGAAAGGTGATGTTGTCGTCATCACTTTGAACCATCGCCTCAACGCCCTGGGCTTCCTCGACCTCTCAGCTTTCGGTGAGAAATACAAGCACTCCGGCAACCTCGGTATGCTCGATATCGTGGCAGCCCTGAAGTGGGTTCATGAGAACATCGCCAACTTTGGTGGTGATCCGGGCAATGTCACCATCTTCGGTCAGTCGGGTGGCGGTGGCAAGGTCTGCACGCTGATGAGTATGCCCTCTGCCAAAGGTCTCTTCCACAAGGCCATCATCCAGAGTGGTACGATTAACGAGATGATGACTCAGGAGTGGGCTCGCAAGGTCGGTCAGAAGACGGTTGAACTCCTTGGTCTCGACGCCTCCTCTGTTGACAAGATTAAGACGCTGCCTTACGAGCAAGTAGAAGCAGCCAACATGAAGGCCATCAGCATCTGCCGTGAGGAGGCTCACAAGCAAGGTCTGCATCCCTTCATCTTTGGTCAGGCTCCAGTCGTCGATGGTGATGTGCTTCCTGCCAACCCCATCGACAAGGCGAGCCAAGAGCTCTCTTCCGATATCCCCGTCATGGTGGGTACAACGGTCAATGAGTTTGCAGGCTTCAACCATGATCCCAAACTGAAGACTATGACTTGGGATGAGGCAAAGTCTGCTCTCACAAAGACCTACGGCAAGAATACCGATAAGTTCATCAGTCTCTTCCGTCAGGCTTATCCCAACGCCAAGGCCGGTGATGCCCTCCTGCTCGACGTCATCTTCCGTCCTTACACCGTTGAGGGTATGGATGCCCGTGTGCGCACTGCCAAGGCTCCGGTCTACAACTACATCTTCGGTTATCAGTCTCCGGTCTTTAATGGTGGCTTCCATGCTGCCCATTGCTTTGAGATACCTTTCGCCTTCAACAATGTCAGACTATCTGCTTCCATGACAGGCGCTCAGCCCGATGCCCTGAAACTTGGTGATGCCATGAGTCAAGCTTGGATCAACTTCGCCCGCACAGGCAATCCCAACAACAACCTGCTGCCGAAGTGGGATCCCTACACGCTGAAGAGTGGCGCTGTGATGTATTTCGATGCACCCTCGAGCAAGGTCCTTTACAAGCACGACCACAAACTCATGGAGTTTATCAATAAGATGAACCGTTTCCCCGGACTTTAATCAGGTAACACTTACGACCATTTAAAGAAAGACTTATGAAATTCATATCAAAAACATTCATTGCGTTATCGCTGTTGGCAACGGCCTCTCTGTCGCTGTCGGCGCAAAACTATACATATATCGACGGCTACACGCTGAGCACAGAAGGCGCTGAGGCCACTACGCAGTATGGACGTGTTGCCGGATATATCGAGAATGGCATCTTCACCTTCAAGGGTATTCCTTATGCTGAGGCTGCCCGTTATGAGGAGCCCCATGCGCCCAAGGCATGGACGGGCGTGCGTTCTTCGCGCAGCTACGGTCCCTGCTGTCCGCAGGAGTTCCGCAGCACGTGGCTGATGGATAATGTCGGCTACACCTCACGTTGGGATGACGGCTATCCCGGTGAGGACTGTCAGCGCGTAAACGTCTGGACACCCGGAGTCGACGGCAAGAAGCGTCCCGTCATGGTGTGGATCCATGGTGGCGGTTTCTCCACAGGTTCCAGTCAGGAGCAGCCCGCTTATGACGGTGCCTCACTGGCCAAGAAGGGCGATGTCGTGGTGGTTTCTCTCAACCATCGCCTCAACGCCCTGGGTTTCCTCAACCTCTCATCCTTTGGTCCGCAGTTCAAGCACAGTGCCAACCTTGGCCTTCTTGACATTGTCGAGGCTTTGAAGTGGGTGAAGAACAATGTGGCTTACTTCGGTGGCGATCCCGACAACGTCACCATATTCGGTCAGTCGGGTGGCGGCCGCAAGGTGTCCACGCTCTGCTGTATGCCCCGTGCAAAGGGCCTCTTCGAGAAAGCCATCGTGGAGAGTGGCTCAGGTGCTACGTTCATGATGGACAAATACTCCAAGAAAATTGGCGAGCTCACCGTGAAATATCTCGGCCTCGACGCTTCCACTATCGACAAAATCAAGACCGTGCCCTACGAGCAGTTGTTGGCTGCCGGCACCAAGGCTTGCGCTGAGGTGAAGAAGGAAGCCGATGCCGCAGGCGAAAACCAGGCCAGCATCTGGGGCTGGATGCCTACGAAGGATGGCGATCTCCTTCCCGAGGACGCTTTCAAGAACGGCAGTGAGAAGCAGTCGGCCGACGTGCCCATGATTGTCGGCAGCACGATGAATGAGTTTGCCGGTTTCTCTGCCCTGATGAATCCCAACTACTTCAAGCAGAGTGAGACCGACATCGACGCTACTCTGAAGAAGATGTATGGCGACAAGGCCGAGGAGTACAAGCAGGCCTTCCGCGAGGCTTATCCCGGTGCCAGCTATTTGCTGATGCCGCTCATCGACTTCAAGTATCGTCCGCAGGCTCTTCAGCAGATCGAGACCAAGGCTGCCGACAAGGCCGGCAAGGTGTGGAACTATCTCTTCGCTTATCAGAGCACGGCCATCGACGGTGCTACCACCGCCACCCACTGTGCTGAGATTCCTTACGTCTTCCACAATGTGGCCCGCGCAGCTTCTGCCACTGATGTGACGCCTGCTGCAATCAAGCTCGGAGAGATCCTGAGCAGTGCTTGGATCAACTTCGCCCGCACCGGCAATCCCAATGGCGCTGGCGTTCCGGAGTGGCCAGACTACACCACGAGTAAGAAGGCAACTATGATCTTTGACACCAACTGCCAGGTGAAATACGACTTCGACGCTCACCTGCGCAAGGTTGCATTGGGTGAATAAAAGATGATTAGTTGCCGAATACAGTAAGAACATTTTTATATAATCGACTATGCAATATAAGAGATTATTATTATCCTCTGTAGTCGTCGCTTCGGCTCTGGCCGTGAGCGCACAGACTCAGATTGCAGAATGGGTACAGACCACACGCACGGCCCAGTGGACAGCAGTGACGCCCAACACGGTGGCTGCGTCCAGTGACGCCCTGACATTGACGGTCAACCCGAAGAACGCTTTGCAGACGGTGGTCGGCTTTGGCTCCTGCTTCAATGAGTTGGGCTGGTCTTCCCTCAGCGAACTCTCTGAGCAAGACCGCCAGGCTGTGCTCGCCGAGCTCTTTCAGCCCGGCAAGGGAGCCAACTTCACGATGGGCCGCATGCCGATTGGAGCCAACGACTTCAGTCTCAACTACTATTCTCTCGACGAGACCGACGGCGACTTCGACATGAACGACTTCTCCATCGCTCACGACCAGACCCTTCTCATTCCCTTCATCAAGTCGGCCATGCGCTATCAGCCGCAGCTGAAGATTTGGGGTTCGCCTTGGTGCCCACCCAAATGGATGAAGAAGAATAAGTTCTACGCAGAGAATGCCGATGCCAACTGGAACAAGATGATTCTCAGTTTCAAGGCCAATCAGGATGCCAAGGCTGCCAACGACCCCTTGCGTTTCCGTGTAGGACTCTTGGGCAACGGCACGCCGCTCAACGCCATGGGCTATGAGGGCGTTACCTCTTTTAATATGCAGCCTCAGTATCTGAAGGCATACGCCAAGTATTTCGGCAAGTATGTGGATGCTTATCACCAGGAAGGCATCAACGTGTTCATGGTGATGCCCCAGAATGAGTCCAACTCTGCCCAGCCTTATCCCGCATGCTGCTGGACGGCCAAGGACCTGAACACCTTCGTGGGCAAGTATCTCGGTCCGGAGATGAAGAAGCGTGGTGTCGAGGTCTATGTGGGTACGTGCGAGCGTCCCGATCCGCTGAAGCCCGATACGATTCTTTCTGATGCCGACTCGAAGCAATATGTCACCGGTGCCGGCTTCCAGTGGGCTGGTAAAGCCGCCATCGCCACCATCCACAGCAAGTATCCTGCACTCACCCTCTATGGCTCAGAGCAGGAGTGTGGCAACGGACTCAACAACTGGGAAGGTGCCATGCATTCTTGGGACCTCATGAAGGAGTATTTCACTAACGGCGTGAGTGGCTATTTTTATTGGAACACTTCGCTCTTTGAGGGTGAGCCTTCCACATGGGGATGGTATCAGAACTCTCTCGTCACGGTCAATAGGGCCAACAAGACCTACCGGTTCACACCTGAGTATTATGTCATGAAGCATGCCAGCCACTATGTGGCACCGGGTGCACGTCTTCTGAAGACTACAGGTACGCTGGAGGAGGCTCTCGTCTTCCAGAACCCCGATAAGAGCATCGTCGTCATTGCCGCCAACAAGACGGGCAAGGCCGAGACTGCTTCTATCAAAGTCGGCAAGAAGACATTCAGCGTCACGTTGGCTCCCGGAAGCCTCAACACGCTGTTGCTCAAGTGATCAGTAAAAAAATAATTTTTCAAACCTATAAACCAAAAAAAGATGAAGAACAAAGTTATGATGTCCGTTTTGGCAGCAGGTGGCTTATTGCTCCTTGCTGGTTGCCAGACCGGTCCAAAGTTCGAAGAGGTTAAGATGGGTCAGTACAACCTTCTCAAGCAGAAGGGCGGTCCTACCCTCGGTTATTCACCCAAGTCGGGCGTGAAGCTCCTTGATGTTGATGGTTATAAGTTCAAGGACCTCAACCGCAACGGCAAGCTCGATAAGTATGAGGACTGGCGTCTGTCCTTCGAGGACCGTGCCGCCGACCTTGCCTCACAGCTCAGCGATGAGGAGATTGCCGGACTGATGCTCTATTCAGCCCACCAGCAGATTCCTTCTCCCTCTGAGGGTTATGGTGCTTCCACTTACAATGGCAAGCCTTTTGAGCAGAGCGGCGCTAAGCCCAGCGACCTCAGCGACCTGCAGAAGCAGTTCCTCAAGGAGGACAACCTGCGCGCTGTCCTCGTCACGAAGGTGGCCAGCCCCAAGGTAGCAGCCGAGTGGAGCAACAACCTCCAGGCTTACTGCGAGAGTTTCGGTCATGGAATTCCCGCCAACAACTCTTCCGACCCGCGCCATGAGACATCGGCTAATGCCGAGTACAACTATGGCGCCGGTGGTGAAATCTCGCAGTGGCCTACAGCCTTAGGTCTCGCTGCTACGTTCTCACCCGACCTCGTTAAGGAGTTTGGCCAGATTGCAGCCAAGGAGTATCGTGCTCTGGGTATCACCACAGCCCTGTCTCCCCAGGTTGATATCGCTATGGAGCCGCGTTGGACTCGCTTCACCGGTACCTTCGGTGAGGATCCTAAGCTCGTTGCCGACCTTGGCAAGGCCTATATCGATGGTTTCCAGACTTCTGAGGGTGATGCAGTGATCAAGGACGGCTGGGGCTACAACTCAGTTGTGGCTATGGCTAAGCACTGGCCCGGTGGTGGTACTCTTGAGGGTGGCCGCGACAGCCACTACAACTATGGTAAGTACGCTGTTTATCCCAATAAGGGCTTCAATCAGGAGATGGAAGGCTTCACGAAGGGCGCTTTCCACCTCGACGGACCTACGAAGACTGCAGGTTCTGTGATGACTTTCTACAATGTCTCTTATGGTATCGATCCTTCCGGCAAGAATGTCGGTGAGAGCTTCTCTCATTATATCGTTACCGACCTGCTTCGCAATAAGTACAAGTTCGACGGCATCGTCTGCACCGACTGGATGGTCACCAAGGACAACAAAGCCATCGACGCCTTCGACGGCAAGTGCTGGGGTGTAGAGAATCTCACTGAGGTACAGCGCCATTATGAGATCCTCAAGGCTGGTGTCGACCAGTTTGGCGGCAACAACGAGAAGGGCCCCGTTCTCGAAGCCTTCAAGATGGGTTATAAGGAGTTTGGCGAGAAGGCTTGGAAGGCCCGCATCCACGACTCTGCCCGTCGTCTGCTCCTGCCGATGTTCGAGACAGGTCTCTTCGAGAATCCTTATCTCGATCCTGCCGAGAGTGCTAAGACTGTTGGTTGCACCGACTTCATGGCCAAGGGCTACGACGCTCAGATCAAGAGTATCGTCATGCTGAAGAACCACGCCAATGTGCTTCCTCTCAAGGATCAGAAGCTGAAGGTCTACATCCCGAAGCGTCACTTCCCCTCTGTTGTTGATTTCTTCGGCAATGCCACCAAGGACTATTGGGATTATCCCATCAATCTCGACGTTGTGAAGAAGTACTACACTGTTGTCAATGATCCTAAGCAAGCCGACTTCGCCATCTGCTTCATCCAGGGCCCGATGAGCGGACCCGGCTATGATGCCAACGACGTGAAGAATGGTGGTAATGGTTATGTGCCAATCAGCCTGCAGTACAACGACTACACAGCTACCGATGCCCGTGCAACGAGTATCGCTGGTGGCGATCCTAAGGAGTCCTTCACCAACCGCTCTTACAAGGGCAAGACCGTGAAGACCGCCAACAAGGACGATATGACGCTCGTCGTCAACACCAAGAAGGCTATGGGCAACAAGCCCGTCATCGTATCCTTGACGCTCACACGTCCTGCTGTTCTCGCAGAGTTTGAGCCCTATGCAGATGCAATCCTCGTTAGCTTCGGCACCAGCAACCAGCCCTTCCTCGAGCTTATCAGCGGTAAGAGCGAGCCTTCTGGTCTGCTGCCTTGCCAGTTGCCTAAGGATATGAAGACTGTGGAGACCCAGAGTGAGGATAAGCCTCGCGACATGGTTCCTTACACCGATGCTGACGGCAACAAGTACGACTTTGCCTTCGGTCTGAAGTGGGGAGGCGTCATCGACGACTCTCGTGTCAAGGCTTATAAATAAACCCGTTATAGATCTTTGAACAGCTGCGATTCATCGTAGCCATACCGACAAGGGGACAAATTGCTTGTCCCCCTGCTTTTGTAATGAAAAATGGCAAAAAGAAAGGATTCTACAAGAAAAGAATGCCAAAATGGCAGGAAAACGCGATAAAACTTTGTGAGTTTTAATATTTTTTTATCTTTGCTCATAGATCTATTGTGGTACCTTATATTATGATGAGTCTCAAATCGGAAATCATTCTGAGAGTAACGGTGTTATTCTTGGCTTCTCTTCCTGCAGTGTCGAATGGCGCAAGTAAAGATGTCAATGTTCTCCTTGACAGTCTCGATAAAGTAGCAACCAGAAGACTGGTAATTCTCACTAAGAAGCAGTCGGTCATCGATGACCTCAAGCATGGCATTGCCGATATGCCTAACGATGAGTCCTTGGTGTCTAAGTATGAGCAGATATTTCAGGAATACCTCCACTTCAATGGAGACTCCAGCATTGCCTATGCGCGAAAAGCCTTAACTTCTGCAGAGCGCACGGGGCAGTCTTCCCTCATTCTCTCGGCTCAGTTCTGTCTTCTACGGGCATACACCCGTCAGGGCATGATGGGCAAGGGCTATGAGGTTATCAACCAGATCGGTAAGATAGAGCAGGTTCCCGCTGTATACCGCAGTCGCTATGCCGACATGCTCATCGACTTCAGTATGCGTGTTGGCCTATACAAGGATGATATAGTACCCGCCAAAGATGCTGTCGAAGCATGGGCACAATACTCCAGCTATTTGATCAAGGACAGCCCGGAATACTTATTCTATCAGGCAGTGGCTACGGGACATGGCGACATCAAAAAAATGGAAAAGGTTTTGGCCGGCCTCAGCAAGCCCTCGTTCATGGCTGCCAATATTTATTATGCCTTGTCTCTGGAATACAGACGGGAGGGCAAGGAAGAGAACTTCTACAAGAACGTCATTTCTTCGGCTATCAACGACATGCTCTTGGGCAATACGGAAGTGTCGTCGCTCATCTCGCTGCTCAATACGCCCTTGTTGGAGTGTGACCTCAATCGCTCGTCACGGTATGTCAAGATTTGCTCCGATAATGTCAGCCGCTATCACGACGTGACACGTGCATTGGCCATCATGCCCATCCAGAACCGCATCAACGATCAGCTCACTAAGATTCGTTCGCAGGAGATGACTGTCATCATCGTCATCGCCGTCTTTTTCTTCATCGCTCTCGTCGTGAGTATCTATATGACCCGACAGTCCTTTAAGCGAGGTAAGAAGGTGAAGCGCTCACTCGATGCCTTGCGCGTATCACACAATAAGCAAAGCCAACTGATGGAACAGCAGAATGCGCTTACAGAGCAACTCAAGGATGCCAACTCCAAACTTTCAGGTCATATCTCAGTCTACTGCAGGGACTTCGCTAATGTCTATCACCTCGTCTCGACCTACATCACCCATGAGAAGAGCATGAAAGTGGAAATCTACAACCTGCTCAAGGCCAACAGCGTGCGCAAGGCTATCCGCCTTCTTGAGTCCAATGCTGTCATCGACAATCAGTTGAAGAGTTTCTACCAGCATTTCGACCATGCCTTCCTGGCCATCAATCCTGAATTTATCCATCGCATAAATAGTCTGCTGCGCCCGGAGTGCCGTTTCGATGAGACGCAGACAGAACTTAATACATCCCTGCGCATCTACGCCCTCCTCGTTTTGGGCATCACCGACAGTGTGGGCATCGCCGACTTCCTCCACCTTTCTTCTCAGACAGTCTACAACTACCGTCTGAAGATGCGGCGCTGTGCTTTGGGCGATGAGAAGCAGTTCGACGACGATGTCATCAATCTCTATAACGAGGGTGGCGACAACAATAAGAAAGAGTAGGGGAGTCGTCCCCTGCTTCAACCCTGAATACAATTCTAATAACCAAATATGATAAAAAGATTTTTTTGTACGGCAGCCCTAGGTCTTTTGTGCCTTGGCGCCTCCGCCCAAAGCGACGGAAAAGCTTTTATTGACAAGTTGATGTCAAAGATGACCATCGATGAGAAGATTGGCCAGCTCAACTTGATGAGTACTTACGATTTTGTTTCCGCTAAAGACGTAACTGGCAAGAATGAGAACGAGGAACTCATCACCAAAGGTCAGCTTGGTGCTATCTACGGTCTGAAGGACATCGACCGCATGCGTGCCTTTCAGGATATGGCCATGAAAGGCAAGAACAAGATTCCCTTCTTCTTTGGTATGGATGTCATCCATGGCTTGGAGACGACCTATCCCATTCCTCTGGCCATGGCCTGCTCGTGGAATCCCGACTTAGTGCGCGACTATGCGCGTCATGCAGCCACCGAGGCCACCTCGCTGGGTATTAACTGGGTGTTCTCGCCGATGGTCGACGTTGCCCGCGACGCCCGTTGGGGCCGTGTGGCAGAGGGAGCCGGTGAGGATCCCTACCTTGGAGGTGTGATGGCCCGTGCTTACGTTGAGGGCTATCAGGGCACCGATGGCGACTTCACGCGTCCGGACAACGTTATCGCCTGCGTCAAACACTATGCTCTCTATGGCGCCGCTGAGGCCGGCCGCGACTACAACTCCGTATTCCTCAGCCGTCAGGAAGCCTTCAATGGCTATATGCGTCCCTATTATGAGGCCTGCAAGGCTGGAGCCGGAAGCTATATGACTTCTTTCAACGAGTTTGAGGGCGTTCCTGCCACAGCCAACAGCTATCTCATCAACGACGTGCTGCGCGGACAGTGGGGCTTCAAGGGACTCGTCGTCACCGACGCCACCGCCATCAAGGAGATGACCGTTCACGGTATTGGCGACCTGCAGGACGTATCAGCCCGCGCACTCAAGGCCGGTGTAGATCTCGATATGAACAGCAAAGGCTTCATCGGCACGTTGAAGCAGTCACTGGCCGAGGGCAAGGTGACCGAGGAGGACATCAACAAAGCCTGCCGTCGCGTCCTGGAGATGAAGTGGAAACTGGGACTCTTCAAGGATCCCTACCTCTATATCAACAAGAAGAACGCCAAGAACGTCTACTCAGCAGAGATGAAGGCCAATAGCCGTAAGGTGGCCAACGAGTGCTCCGTGCTGCTGAAGAACGAAGGCAACCTGCTGCCGCTCTCTCCCTCACAGAAGATTGCCGTCGTAGGACCATTCGCTGATGATGCCGCCGACATGCAGGGCTCATGGGCCATGTCGTCTCACAGCAAGGAGAGCATCAGCATCTTCAAGGGTATCAATGAGGCAGTTTCCGCTGCTGGTGGTAAGGCCACTACGGCCGAGGGTTCATGGGTTGTCGGCGACTCGCTCACCGAGAGCACCCTTGTCAACGGTCTGCTTGGCTTCTTCGTCCCCAACTACAAGCCAGTCCCCGTACATCAGCGTCCGCTCCAGCAGATGATTGATGAGGCTGTGGCCTCTACACGCGACGCCGACGTCATCGTGGCCTGCCTTGGTGAGGCCAACTCCATGAACGGCGAAGGTTCCTCACGTTCCGACATCTCCATCCCCGAGCCTCAGGAAGAGCTTCTCAAAGCCCTCAAAGCCACGGGTAAGCCCGTCGTCCTTGTTCTCACCACCGGACGTCCCCTCACCCTTTCTTGGGAAGACAAGAACATTCCGGCTATCCTCTGTACCTGGAGCCTTGGCGATCAGGCCGGCTACTCCATTGCCGACGTCCTCTTCGGAAAGGTCAACCCCAGCGGAAAGCTCACGATGTCGTTCCCGCGCAGCGTAGGCCAGTGCCCCATCTACTACAACCACAAGTCCACCGGTCGTCCGCATCCTGACTATGCTCCTTACCGCAAGTTCACGAACTGCTACATCGACGTTCTCAACTCTCCGCTCTATCCCTTCGGCTACGGACTCAGCTATACCTCTTTTAAATATAGCCCCGTCACCCTTAGCACTCAGGAAATGAGTCACGCCAACGGTACGACTACAGCATCTGTATCCGTCTCCAACACGGGTTTGCGTGAGGGCATGACCACGGTACAGCTCTACATCCACGCCCAGACGAGCACGAGCACACGTCCCGTCAAGGAACTTCGTGCTTTCAGGAAGATCGACCTCAAGGCCGGTGAGACCAAGAACGTGACCTTCACCCTGACTCCCGATGACCTGAAATATTATAATCACGAGCTGCAGTATGTCTGCGAGCCGGGCACCTACGACATCATGGTGGGTGACAATAGCCGCGACGTACAGACCACAACCCTCAAAGTACTTTAATCATGGGGGCTGACCACAGCTCCATTCCCCAACTTGTAGCCGCGACATTTGTCGCGGCTATAAATTCAAAAGGTGACGAAACTGTTACATTGATCTTACTTCACAGCTTTGGCGCGTCATCTATGTCAAAAAACAAGGGTTTTAAGCCAATTATCACAGCCTAAGATAAAAAATATTGGCTACCTTTGCAGCTGAAATACAGAATGTTCCATGTCGTCATAGATGACGGGTGCCAAACGAAACTAAAAATTAAAACCAAATACAAAAATCAGGTATGAAAAAGATCTCTTTAACTGCTTTCTTACTTGCTTTGTCGCTGGCCAGTGAGGCTTTCAACGTGCAAGGTTTGAAAGTAGAGTACACAGATTCTCCGCTGGGTATTGATGTCGCCACGCCACGTTTTTCTTGGCAGATGCAGGACACCCAGCGTGGTGCCGCTCAGTCAGCCTATCAGATTGTTGTAGCTAACGAAAAGGGCACTGAGATTTGGAACAGCGGTAAGACCGCCAGCAACGTTTCCCTCAACATTCGCTATGCCGGTCAGGCGCTCAGCCCCATGACGCGCTACACTTGGACGGTAACCGTATGGAACAACAAGGGCGAGCAGAAGAAGGCAACTTCCACGTTTGAGACCGGACTGATGTCCAACTCCGACAAGTCGCAGGCTTGGGGTGGCGCGCAGTGGATTGGCGGCAGCCAAGACGATGCGCTGACCTTCTTCAGCCAGTATCTGCCCGTGTTCCGCATCAATGCCACCGTGCAGCTCGACAAGAAGACCAAGACGCGTGAGGCTGGAATTGTCTATGGTGCCAACGACATGCGCTTGATGAACCGCAACAAGAACATCCTCGGCGTGGAGAACGCCAAGAATGCCTCTTACATTAAGGTGGTGCTCAACACCGCCGGTCTGGACAAGAAGGACAGTGCGTCCATCGATGTCTACCGCGTGGGCTATACCTTGAATGATAAGGCCGACGTGCCCTTCGCTTCCAAGAAGATTGCTCCTGAACTCGTCAACGCCAACAACCGCTATGCTGCCCACAGCATCCTCGTCACCTCTATGCATGGCACGACGAGCATCTATCTCGACGGCCAGGGCACTCCGCTGATGAAGGAGCTTCACCTCAACCCGATGGGTGTTGGTGGCGACTACATCTCCTTCCCGCAGGTAGGTGATGTGGGCTTTTATGTACCTGCCAAGCAGAAGGCCACCTTCGTGAAGGCCTCTATCGACAACTACCGTGACCCCTACCACACACTGGCTACCTTCGCCAACAATGAGGTAGTGAGCGGCGAGATGCGTCTGCTCACTCCCGTTGAGCATGGTGCTCCCATGCTTCGCACGGAGTTTGCCACCAATGGCAAGCAGATTGCCAAGGCCCGCGTCTATGCCTCGGCGCGTGGTATCTATGAGTTCTTCGTCAATGGAAAGCGTGTTGCCGACGACCGTCTCAACCCTGGTTCTACGCAGTACAACCACACGCTGTTCTATCAGACCTATGACGTCACTTCTCTGCTGAAGAGCGGTCAGAACGCTATGGGCGCTGTCCTCAGCGAAGGCTGGTGGAGTGGCGCCAGCACGTTTGCCGGTGAGAACTGGAACTTCTTCGGCGACCGCCAGTCACTGCTCGCCGAGCTCGTCATCACCTACACCGACGGTACCGTTCAGCGTGTCGTCACCAATCCTTCTACATGGAAATACAGCGTTGATGGTCCTGTGCGCTTGGGTTCTATCTTCCAGGGCGAAGTCTACGACGCTACCCGTGACGCAGCCTTCAATGGCTGGGCTGAGGCTGGCTACAACGACAGCCAGTGGAAACAGTCTGTCGCCGTTCCTTTGGAGGGTGTCATCAGCCATGAGAAAGCAAGTGGCTTCTTTGCATGGCCTACCCCCGACAACTACTCCGACTTCCATCTCGTATCGCAGCTCGGCAAGCCCGTGGAGCAATTCACGACTCTCACCGCACAGAGCGTCAAGGAGGTTAAGCCTGGCATCTTTGTCTATGATATGGGTCAGAACATGGCCGGCGTAGAGCAGATCACCTTCACCGGACTGAAGCCCGGCCAGAAAGTCTACATGCGTTTTGCCGAAGTTCTCTATCCCGACCTGCCCGAATACCAGCAGAAGAACGAGGTGGGCATGGTGATGATGGAGAACATGCGTGGCGCTATGGAGCAGGACATCTACACCGCCAAGGGCGGCACGGAGACTTATTCACCGCGCTACACCTATCACGGCTTCCGCTATATCGAAATCACCGGCATGGACCATGCGCTGCCCCTCAGCAGCGTCAAGGGTCAGGTGCTGAGCACCGTCGACAAGCTCTCTGCCAGCTACGAGACCAATAACAAGGATCTGAACCGCTTCTTCAAGAATACGCAGTGGTCTACGCTTGCCAATGTCTTCTCAGTGCCTACCGACTGTCCGCAGCGCAACGAGCGCATGGGCTGGAGTGGTGACCTGAGCGTCTTCTCGCCCACTATGTCGTATATGTTCAATGGCGCTGAGTTCCTGCGCCGCCACCTCACCGCTCTCCGCAATACGCAGTTGGCCAATGGCGATTTCCCCGCTATTGCTCCAGTCGGTGGTGGCTTCGGCGGTCCTCTGTGGGCCAGTGTAGGTATCACGATGCCTTGGCAGAGCTACTTGCAGTATGGTGACATCGATGCTCTTCGCGAGCATTATCCCGCCATGCAGCGCTTCATCGCCCTCCATACGACAAAGTATATCGACAAGGATCAGGACTTCTACAACTTCACCGATGGCATCGGTCTCGGCGACTGGCTCGGCTTTGAGGTCAACAAGAACGACAACTCTCTGCTTTTCGACTGCTATCTCGTACATGAGCTCGACATCATGATTGGTGCTGCCAAGGCTCTTGGCAAAACCGAGGACGTGGCCAAGTATCAGGCCATCCGCGACCACCGCGCCCAGTTCATCAACGACCATTACATCAACCCCGAGACGGGTGTCACTACCGGTTCCGGTCTGGGCAAGCAAGTTCCCAATCCCTTTGGCGGCGTTGACGGTCCTAAGCGCAAGGGCGTGCTCATCGACACGCAGACCAGCTATGCACTGCCCATCGTATTCAACATCATCAACCCCGCTCTCAAGGACAAGTTCGTAAAGAGCTTCCTCAACACCGTTTCCCGTCAGAGTACAGCCGACGACGGCAAGACCTATCCTGCTTACTCTCTGATGACAGGTTTCATCGGTACGGGTTGGATCAGCCAGGCCCTCACCGAGAGCGGCCACAGCGACTACGCCTACCGCATGCTGCTGAACACCAACTTCCCCTCTTGGCTCTATCCCGTTGAGCAGGGTGCTACGACCATCTGGGAGCGCCTGAACTCTTACACCAAGAATGACGGTTTCGGTGGCAACAACCACATGAACTCCTTCAACCACTATGCCTTTGGTTCAGTCACCAACTGGCTCATGCAGAACTCTTTGGGTATCGCCCGCGATGAGGCTGCTCCTGCTTTCAAGCACTTCTTCCTCCAGCCTGAACCTGATGTGACGGGTGGCCTGACCGAAGCCCGTGGCCACTACGATTCTATGTACGGCCGCATTGAGAGCAGCTGGAACAAGACCGCTCAGGGCTTCAGCTACCGCTTCACGGTGCCTGCCAACACCACAGCTACACTTCTTCTCCCTGTCGCTACAGACGCCAAGGGAAAGGTGGTCAGCAAGGTTCTGCTCGACGGACAGCCCTTGGCCAAGGCTAAGAAGCAGGTCACCATCGGCGCTGTTGCCAATGGCAAGCTCACCATCGAGCTTCCTGCCGGAGTTTATGAGTTTGAGGCTGATCGTTAAGACTTGACGAGTTGAGTCCCAATTGCATGATGCTTAGAGACTATTCTATATTATAATACTTGTGCATCCCTCTGATGCTAAACCAAGCGCGATAAGAGATAAAGAAAAATCTCCTATCGCGCTTTTTTCTGAGTTCATCGCTCTTTGCCGTATCTACAATATGCTGATTGAAAATCAATAAGTTATAATATTGAATTGCCTCTCTTGAGTGACGCATTGGCGAAATCGGGAGATGATGTACTTAGCCTGCATCATTCATGAACATTAAACGCTACTTTTTTGAACATGAACCCATAAATTATTCGTAAATGATTATATTCATGAGAAATTTATGGATAATTTATGGATATTCGTGTGAAAAATAATCTCCATGAATAATGTAGGTTAGGTATTTGCGAATGAAAGAGTGGAAAATAATGTCACGGAAGGGTTCCAGCGACTCATTATTACGTGAGCTGACAGGCTACTCGATATATTCTGCCCAAGCGACGATAGGGGCGCAGACTGGGGATAGCAGAACTACTAGAGGTTATGGACTCAGTGCCCCGGAGGCGGCACACCAGCACGTAGTGCGCAAATAAGCATTGGCCTAATTACAGTCCCCAACCCACTGAAAATACCCAATGTCCCCGAAAAAGCCCGTCGCCGGCGACTCTTACTGTAGGAGAGCCAGCCGGGAAAGGGCCTTTTGTATATCTAGTCCTTGTCTCTAAGCAAGCGTGAGCTACAACTTAGCCAAAGCCTGCTTGATGTCGTCGAGGATGTCGTCAGCGTCCTCGATGCCGACGGAGAGACGGATGAGGTCCGGCGCGATGCCAGCGGCACGGAGTTGTTCGTCGGTCAGCTGGCGATGGGTGTGGCTTGCCGGATGGAGTACGCAGGTGCGGGCGTCGGCGACATGGGTGACGATGGCTATCAACTGAAGCGAATCCATGAACTTGATGGCTGTCTCGCGGTCTCCCTTCAGTCCGAAGGCCATCACACCGCAGGAGCCGTTGGGCAGATACTTCTGAGCGAGGACATAGTCCTTGTCGTCGGGCAGTCCGGGATAGGAAACCCAAGCCACATGCGGGTCGTCATGGAGAAACTCTGCTACGCGCTGCGCATTGCGGCAATGCTGGGCCATACGAAGATGGAGCGATTCCAAGCCGAGGTTGAGCAGGAAACTGTTCATCGGCGCGGGAATGGAGCCCAGGTCACGCATCAACTGCGAGATGAGTTTGGTGCAGTAGGCCATCTTGCCGAAAGCCTTCGTGTAGACAAGGCGGTGATATGACTCGTCGGGCGTTGTGAGACCTGGAAACTTGTCGGCATGGGCGTCCCAGTCGAAGTTGCCACTGTCGACGACGGCACCGCCGACCTGTACGGCATGACCGTCCATATATTTTGTAGTGGAATGAGTGACGATGTCTGCGCCCCATTCAAAAGGCCGGCAGTTGATGGGCGTGGCGAAGGTGTTGTCGACAATGAGCGGAACGCCGTGGCGGTGGGCGATGCGTGCGAACTTCTCGATGTCGAGCACGTGGCAGGAGGGATTGGAGATGGTCTCGCCGAAGAGAACACGCGTATTCGGTTTGAAGGCAGCCTCAATTTCCTCCTCAGAAGCCGTCGGGTCAACGAAGGTGCAGTCGATGCCCATCTTCTTAAGCGTGACGCCGAAGAGGTTGAACGTGCCGCCATAGATTTCGTTTGACGCCACGATATGGTCGCCTGCCTCGCAGATATTGAATACGGCATACATGTTTGCAGCTTGTCCGCTGGAGGTCAGTACGGCACCTACACCGCCTTCCAATGCCGCAATCTTGCGGGCCACGGCATCGTTGGTCGGGTTTTGCAGACGCGTATAGAAATAGCCTTCCTTCTTAAGGTCAAAGAGCATCGCCATCTCCTCAGAGTTGTCATACTTGAACGTAGTACTTTGCACGATGGGGAGCACGCGCGGCTCGCCGTTCTTCGGTTCCCATCCTGCCTGCACGCAGAGGGTGGCTGTTTTTAGATTCTTCTTCATTTTATGGTTTCTTGTTTTATTGTTACAAAAGTAATCAATCGAAACGAATACCGCAAGAAAAACTACAGAAAAGAGATCCTTGTGTACAAATGACCGAAACGGGGCGCAACCGTGCGGAAAGCGGTGAGCAGCTATGCAGAAAACGAAGAGTAACCATGCTGAAAACGGTGAGCAACTGCGCAGAAAACTGAAATCATCATTGCTGACAATTGTCAGCAACCATAAATTCTCGGTGCTCACTATTATTTCTTGCGGTTATTTCTTAGCCTTACGGAAGATATCCGGTGATTCTGTTTTGCTGTTCAATCCCAAGCAAAATCATAAATTTTATATAGGTATAAGGTATAAAACGCGTTGTAACCTTATTGTAATATGTGTTTAATCTACCTGTAATAGCCTTCTTTTACTTTTGCGCCAAAGAAAAATCAATAAAACAAAAACAATGGGTTCTATTTATTTAATCATTGTGATATTCCTGCTCGTGCTGGCCTTTTTCGACTTGTTTGTCGGAGTGAGCAACGATGCAGTGAATTTCCTCCAATCTGCCATTGGCGCCAAGGTTGCCAAATTCCGCACCGTGCTCATCATAGCTTCGTTTGGTGTGGTGCTGGGTGCCGTGATGTCGACGGGTATGATGGACGTAGCTCGACACGGAGTGCTGCTACCCGACCATTATACTTTCCAGCAGGTGATGACGGTGTTCCTTGCCGTTATGGTTACTGATGTCATCGTTCTCGACGTCTTCAACACTTTGGGTATGCCGACGTCAACGACCATCTCTCTTGTGTTTGAGCTGTTGGGCGGTACGTTCTGTATGGCTGCCATTATGGTTTCGCAAAACCCCAACCTTCAGATGGCCGACCTCATCAATACGGCCATGGCAGGAAAGATGATTTTCAGTATTTTCGCTTCCGTAGTTGTGGCATTCATTGTTGGCGCTATTGTTCAGTGGATAGCCCGTATTGTTTTCACGTTCAACTATCAGAAGCATTCGCGCTACAGCATCGCCATTTTCGGCGGTATCGCCTTCACCGCGCTTGCTTACTTCATCTTCCTGAAAGGCTTTGGAAAGTCGCCCTACATACCGGCTGACGTGCGTGACTACATCAACGACAATGTCAACATGCTGATGATGATCACCTTTGTCGTGTCTGTCGTTCTCATGGAAGTGATGTATCTGGCCAAAATCAACGTGTTCAAGTTCATCGTTCTGATGGGAACGTTCGCGCTGGCCATGTCGTTTGCCTCCAACGACCTCGTCAACTTCATAGGTGTTCCTTTGGCCGGTCTTGACTCTTATCAGGACTATATGGCCAACAGCAACGGCCTTGCTCCTGACCAGTTCATGATGACCTCTTTGATGGGGAGTGCCAAGTCGCCGGGTCTGTATCTGCTGCTGGCCGGCGTGATCATGATTGTCGCCATGGCTACGTCTAAGAAGGCCCGCAACGTCATCAAGACGTCTGTAGACCTTAGCCGCCAGGAAGAAGGCGACGAAAAGTTTGGTTCCTCAATGGCTGCCCGGGCATTGGTGCGTGGTTCGCAGACCACCAACGACTTTGTGGCCACTCATACGCCGGACAACGTTTCGCGCTGGATTGACTCCCGCTTTGACAAGAATGATGTAGAGCTCGACAATGGAGCCGCTTTCGATGTGGTGCGTGCAGCTGTCAACCTGGTGCTGGCCTCTATGCTGATCACCTTTGGTACCAATCACCAGTTGCCCCTCTCAACCACTTACGTAACCTTCATGGTGGCCATGGGTTCTAGTTTGGCCGACCGCGCCTGGGGACGTGAGAGCGCTGTGTTCCGTGTTTCGGGTGTGCTCTCCGTGATTGGTGGATGGTTCATCACCGCAGCCGTAGCTTTCCTTGTTTGCTTTGTCAACTGTGGCATCATGTGGTATGGCGGAATCATTGTGAAGGTGATTCTCATGTGCCTCGTAGTCTTCATGCTCATCCGGAGCAACCGTAACTTCAACAAGAAGGCTAAGAACAAGAAGGAGAGCATGTTTGAGCTGATGATGCACACGAAGGACAAGGACATTCTTTGGGATCTGCTCACGAAGCATTTCAAGAGCAACCAGAGCGAGATGACCCGGTTTGCCTTCGACGAATATAATAAGGTGGTAGATGGATTTGAGGACAACCGTCCTAGCTATCTGCGCCAAGTGAACCGCGACCTGCGCAAGGAGAAGGATAACTTGAGGGTTATCCGCCGCCAGGAACTCCTTGCCCTGCGCCGAGCTCCCCAGCAAGTGGCCCTGGAGCGCAACACGTGGTTCCATGTTGCCCTCAATGCCGACCAGCAGTACATCTACTGCATGATCCGTATGCTTGAGCCCATCAAGGAGCATGTCGACAACAGTTTCAATCCTATGCCTCAGACCTACATCGCTGAGTATGAGCCCGTACGCCGTGGCATCAACGACCTGTTGAAACAGACCGAGGACATCATCACCACGGGCGAGTTTGGCGAGTACCGTACGGTGCTGGAGAAAGCCGACAACATGAAGGACTTGCTCAGCGAGATCCGCAAGAAGCACATCGACCGCATGCAGGGCTTCACCGACAACAGTCTGTTGAAGATCTCTGTGGTCTATCTGAATCTCCTGCAGGAGAGCCAGCAGTTCCTGAGCAATATGCGTCATCAGCTGCGCGCCACGAAGAAGTTCCTTGAGGAGGGATATTCCTCTAACGACATGGATATAGACGAATAATCCGATACATTGAATTCACAAAATTCAAAAAGGCCAGCCCTATTGCAGGGCTGGCCTTTTATTTCTTACGAGGGAATGAGGTTGGTATCAGTTGCTGAGAACCTTCATCCCTTGTTTGCATTCCAATTCTTTCGTACTTCTTCTGACGGGTCCATATTCCTCATTGTCCACAGCCAGCAGCTGGTGGATGCTGTCGATGACGTGCTGGTGCCAGGGCATGAGCAGTTTGTCGTCCACTTTGTTGC
Source organism: uncultured Prevotella sp. (assembly GCA_900322095.1). Lineage (GTDB taxonomy): Bacteria > Bacteroidota > Bacteroidia > Bacteroidales > Bacteroidaceae > Prevotella. The sequence goes on along the minus strand of ONYS01000004.1, from coordinate 44,450 downwards.
CAACGAAGAGCTCAACGAGTGGCTCGGTGAGGAAGGGCACAACCATCAGACCGTAGAAAGTGTAGAAGATGAAGGGCAGAGGCACGCGCTTTATCTCGCCGTCGGCCATCTTCTGTCTGATTCTCTGCTTCAGAATCTCCAGATACTTCCACGTGTCCAGTTCTTTCAGCGTGGCGAAGAGATGCGTGGCGTCGCGGTTGATCTCGCGTACCATGAAGAGTGGCAGCCGTGGCTCCTTGTGCATAATGTCGAAATAGATGTCGACGATGGCAGACACCGTATCATCCATCGGTCCTGAACTCAGGGCGATGTCTTTCAGCCGGGGGATGAAATCGTGGATGATGTCAGAAAACACGGCCGCGAAAAGCTTCTCCTTCGTTCGGAAATAATAGTTGAGCACCGTGCGGCTGATGCCTGCGCAACGTGCTATATCCGTCATGCTGGCCTCTGCAAATCCCTTCTCAATGAAGACTTGCCTGGCTACTTGGATGATCTGCTGTTCGATATTCTTTTCTTCCATTTTCATTGTCAAACATGTCGTTGATGAATAGCAACAGTCGGTTGGCGATGTTCACTTCGCTGACGCTGCTGTCGAAGTCAAGAGAGAGAATGTTGAGATGAGGATAGAGCTGGCGCAGCCGGTTCTCAATGCCTTTCGAGACGATGTGGTTGGCTATGCAACCGAAGGGCTGCAGGCTGATCACGTGGCTCACGCCCTTGCGCGCCAGTGATGCCGTCTCGCCGGCGATGAGCCAACCTTCACCGAATTGAGCACTGAGGTTGATGGCCTGCTGGGCCAGTTCTCCCTTCTCGAAGATGCTCTCAAACGGCTGATAGTATCTGAAGGCGCTGCATGCCTTGTCGAGCTTGCGCTCGCGCCGGTTGATAAGTTGGTTGGCCAGATGAGAGAGGAAGTCGGGCATGGCTTTCTTCTCGATGTGCTTGGCATGATTGTCCTTCATGTTGACGAATCCCTGCAGGAAGAAGTCTGACAGCATAGGATAGGCCACCTCGATGCCGTGACTCTCCAACCATTCCACCACATGCTTCTGGGCGAAGGGATGGAACTTGAGAAAGATTTCGCCCACGATTCCCACGCGTGGCAACTGGCGGTCCTCGCAAATGGCTTCGAAGTCGGCTGCGGCACGCGAGGCCACGTCTATCAGCTTGTCGGTCTTGCCACTGAGGATGACGCGTATGGCCTCTTCCATCCACTTGTTGCAGACCACGGCTGCCTCACCTTTCGTGCGCTCGCGCACTACGGCTGCGTGATACATCTTCGCCATGGCGTCGGAGAAGAGTACACCGTTGATGGCCGGACCAATCATCTTGAACCAGTTGATCTTGAATCCCGGCTGATTGTTGTTGATACCCGATCCCGTGGCAACAGAGATCACGGGCGTGTTGGTGTATCCGTTCTCAATCAATGCCTTGCGGATAAGTGGTATATAGTTGCTCGCACGGCACTGACCGCCCGTCTGAGTCATGATGACCGAAGTCTCGTTGGGGTCGTAGCGTCCGTCGCGGAAAGCCTTGACGATGTCGCCCACGATGAGGGTTGCGGGATAGCAGATCTCGTTGTTGCTCGACCGCAGTCCCCAGTTGACCGACTCAGCATCGGCCATGGGCAGTGATTCTGCGTCGTAGCCGGCGAGTTTCATCAGCGGTGGGATGAGAGGAGAAATAAACGGCGTGAAGAACGGCATGATGATCTTGCGGTGACGCTCCTCGCGGGTGAAGGGCGGCAGAGTGGCATCGGCCGAAATGTTCCTGATCCCGTGATGACTGCTGAGGTGCAAACTCTCAAGCAGCGAGCGGACGCGGAGCTTCAGCGATCCGATGTTGTTCACGTCGTCGATCTTCAGCAGCGTCAGGTTCTTGCCTGCCTTCTTCAGCAGCGAGCGTACCTCGTCGATGAGGAAAGCATCGGGACCGCAACCGAACGATGTCAGCTGCATCAGTTGTACGTCGTCGTCCTGTGTGCAGGCCCATAGCACTGACTTCAGTATGCGGTCGGGGAAAGCCCACTGCGAGAGCACGTTGACGCCGGCCAGCGAGATGTTGCTGCCTCTGACGATGTCGTCGCTGATGACGTAGGCGCCCAAGGCAGCTATCATCTCCGACACCTTGTGCTGGATGAGTGGGTCGGCATGATAGGGACGTCCGGCGAGCAGGATGATGGTCTTGTGGTTGGCGCGTGCCTCGGCAAGTATCTCCTCATTGGCCTGACGGATGTCGTGGTCGAACTGCTTCTGTGCCTCACGGGCCTTGTTGAAAGCCTCAGCCACTACCTTCGGCTGAACGCCCAGTGTGGACAGGTATTCCTTGCACTGAGTGAGCAGGTCAGAGTCTTCCTTCATGGAGATGGAGGGCGAGTCGATGGGCACCTTGCCCGACTGCACGCTGCGAACAACCTGCGAGTAACCCGTCACGATGGGGCAGTCGTAGCAGTTCTGTCCGCTTCCATCGTGATGCTCAAACACTGTGAAGGGCATGAAGATGCGGTCGACACCCTTGCGGATGAGGTCGTCGATGTGGCTGTGGACGAGTTTGGCCGGGAAGCAGATGTTATCCGACATCACCTTGCCGGCACAATGCTCGTAGTGGGTGAAGTTGGAAACTTCAGAGAGCACCACCTGCAGTCCGCATTCTGTGAACAGCGTGTGCCAGAAGGGGAAGTCCTCAAACATGTTGAGACAGCGCGGAATGCCGATGGTCAGCTTGTTGGGATCCTTCTTCTCCGTATCGGCACGCTTGAAGAGAAGCTCGTTCTTGCGCTCGTAGACGTTCAGGCCGGGCTGGGCGGCCGTACCTTTATTGTTGAATACCTTCTCGCAGCGGTTGCCGGAGAAGTAGACATTCTTGTTGGCAAAACGATAACGGGTCACTGTGCACTGGTTCACGCATCCGTGGCAGTGGAGCTGGCGCGACTCGTAGTGGGCATTGTCGAGCATCTGGCTGAGGCTGACCGGCTCACTGGCACCGAGGCTCAGAGCGTAGAGAGCGCAGCCGATGGCGCCCATCAGCTCAGGGCAGTCGCTGCGATAGACGGTGGCTCCCGTGAGCAGCTCCAGTGCGCGGACGATGGAATCGTTGCGCATCGTACCGCCCTGAACCACGATCTTGTTGCCCAGTTCGCTGATACTCTTCAGTCGCAATACCTTATATATACAGTTCTTCACCACCGAGTAGCTCAGTCCTGCGGCGATGTCTTCCATCGATGCTCCCTCACGAAGCACCTGTTTCACCTTCGAATTCATGAAGACCGTGCAGCGCGTACCCAGGTCGCTGGGGTGATCGGCATGGCAGGCGGCACGGGCAAAGTCGCTGACCGAGGTGTTCAGTGAGCGGGCGAAGGTGCTGATAAACGAACCACAGCCCGACGAGCAAGCCTCGTTGACCTCGATGCGGTTGATGACACCGCCATCGCAGAAGATGGCTTTCATGTCCTGTCCGCCGATGTCGAGGATGAAGCTGACGTCCTTGGCGATGTGGCTGGCTGCCATATAGTGGGCCATGGTCTCAATGATGCCCTTGCGCAACAGGAAGGCAGCCTTGATGAGATCCTCGCCATAACCCGTAGAGCAGGAGCCCACGACCTCGAGTTGGCATCCGGCTTTGTCGCATTCAGCCTCTAATTGGCGCAGACCGTCGGCGACGGCACCAACGGGATTGCCTTCGTTGTCGTGATAGTAATGGAATATCATGCGTCCTTCCATGTCGAGGACTACGATCTTCGTCGTCGTCGAACCGCTATCGATGCCAATGACCGCCTGTTGCTTGCCGCTCTGCAGGGTGGCTGTCGGCATGGCATGACTGTGCTTACGGCTGCGCCATTCCGAGTACTCCTCCTCTGAAGCGAAGAGCGGTTGCAGTTGGGCGTCCTCTGTGTTGAGAAGTTTCTTGGGCGGCGTCTGCAACAGTTGTTCCAGTTCGCTCAGCGTGAACTCAGCCCTGTTGCGCGTGAGGGCAGTTCCCCAGGCCGGAATAAGATGGCTCTTCTCCGGCACTATGAAGTCCTCGGGCTTCAACTGCAAGTAGTCGGCAAAGGCCTTGCGCAGGGAAGGTATGAAGGTGAGCGGTCCGCCGCACATCAAGACTGGAGCCTGGATGTCGTGGCCGTGGGCCAGCGTGACCACCGTCTGCACCGATACGGCGTGGAAAATGCTGTGGGCAATGTCGTTCTTGTCGGCATTGCGTGCCATGAGGTTTTGAATATCGGTCTTGCAGAACACGCCGCAACGTGAGGCGATAGGGTAGAGCTGGGTAGATTTCTCAGCCATGTGGCCCATCTCCTCGGGCGTCGTGTCCAGCAAGACAGCCATCTGGTCGATAAACGCGCCCGTGCCGCCAGCGCAGTTGCCATTCATCCTGAGATCGGTGGGGCGGCCGTCTTTGAGGAATATCATTTTGGCGTCCTCACCACCGATGTCGATGAGCGTGCGTGTCTGCGGATAGTACTTCTTCAGATATTCGGTAGCGGCTACCACTTCCTGTACGAAAGGCAGGCCGTAGCGCTCGGCAAAGCCCATGCCTACCGAACCTGTTATACACACAGAGACCGGTGCGTCACCAACTTTGCGGCGCAATTGGGCAAAAATGTCCGAGAGGCACTCTTTCACCTTGGCTTGGTGACGCTGATAGATGTCGAAAATCAATTCGCCAGTTTCCGAGTCAATGGCCACCACTTTTGCTGTGGTGGAGCCTACATCAATTCCTATGTTGATTCTCTTCATAACCCAAATCTTTCAACAAACACGTTTGACATAGTTGTCAAACACAGTGGCAAAGATAGCAAAATATTTAGATTATGCTACAATTTTATTACGTTTTTTGTTGATTTTTACAACAAATAGTGATAAATAGGACATAAATCAGGCCTCAATACAGCCTTCTAAGAGATAAATCTCCTGATTTTGTCGGTTGACATTCACTTATAATCTTGGTCAATACCTTGGTTTCATCCGTTTGGTTATTGTTCTTATATCATATTGTTTGCTCCGGAAATTCCATCTGGATTAGAAAAAATTGGCAAACTGTTATGGTTAATCCATGTATCGTGACGTTCGTCACCGAACGAACGTGATGACCGTCACGAACAAACGTGACATTCGTCGAATCGTCGGCAAGCAACCCTCGCAATATTGATTCAACCTCCTCCTGGGCTAATTTGCCCAGCATAATTGTTGCTTCTCTTGGGATTAGGCGGTAAGATGCTGCAGAAAATCCCTCGTTTCATGGATTTTTTTTCGTATATTTGCCAACGAATAAAGCCAATATCTCTCTCGGTCACTTCTGTTTCTGACTGTAAAGGTTATGAATAAAGAGCAGAAGTGTCTGTCGATGGGGAACGGTCGGGCGATGCAGAACCGGGCAACTCAGTCCTGCATCGTCCGCAAATGCTAACAATGAATAATAACTATAAATCAAAATAATTATGGCAACAGTCGACGACAAGAAAGTCATCTTCTCCATGGTGGGCGTGAGCAAGATCATCCCACAAAACCAGAAACAAGTGCTCAAGGACATCTATCTGTCCTTCTTCTACGGTGCCAAGATCGGCATCATAGGTCTCAACGGCGCCGGCAAGTCCACGCTGATGAAAATCATTGCCGGAATAGAGCAGCCCACTCGCGGCGAAGTAGTGTGGAGTCCCGGCTACTCAGTGGGCTTCCTGCCCCAGGATCCGCCACTCGATGAGAACAAGACTGTCAAGGAAAACATACAGGAAGGCGTGCAGCGGGTCTACGACGCCCTTCACGAATACGATGAGATTAATAGAAAGTTCGGCGAGGAAGAATACTACAGCGACCCCGACAAGATGGACAAGCTCATGCAGCGGCAGGCCGAGGTGCAGGACATCATCGATTCCACCGACGCCTGGAACATCGACGCCAAGCTCGATCGTGCCATGGCTGCCCTGCGCTGTCCTAAGGGTGACCTGCCCGTGACCCATCTGTCTGGAGGCGAGCGCCGCCGCGTGGCCCTCTGCCGTCTGCTCTTGCTGAAGCCCGACGTGTTGCTCCTTGACGAGCCCACCAACCATCTCGACGCTGAGAGCATTGACTGGCTAGAGCAGCACTTGCAGCAATATGAGGGCACGGTCATCGCCGTGACACACGACCGCTACTTCCTCGACGACGTGTCGGAGTGGATTCTGGAACTCGACCGTGGTGAGGGCATCCCCTGGAAGGGTAACTACTCCTCATGGCTCGAACAGAAAACAAAGCGCATGGCCCAGGAGGAGAAGACGGCTTCCAAACGGCGGAAGACGCTGGAACGCGAGCTCGAATGGGTACGCATGGCGCCGAAGGCACGTCAGGCAAAGGGCAAGGCTCGTCTGAACAGCTACGACGCCATGCTCAATGAGGAGCAGAAGGAGCGAGAGGAGAAACTGGAAATCTTTATTCCCAACGGTCCCCGACTTGGCAACAAGGTCATCGTGGCACAGCACGTGAGCAAGGCTTTCGGCGACAAGGTGCTCTTCAAGGACCTCAACTTTACGCTCCCGCCCAACGGCATCGTGGGTGTCATTGGACCTAACGGAGCCGGCAAGACCACTCTCTTCCGGCTCATCATGGGAATGGAAAAAACCGACAGCGGTACTTTCGAGGTGGGCGAGACGGTGAAGTTGGCTTATGTGGACCAGCAGCACAAGGAGATAGATCCCAAGAAGACGGTCTACGAAGTGGTGAGTCAGGGCAACGAGGTCTTCCGAATGGGCGGCCGCGATGTCAACGCCAGGGCCTACCTCTCGCGGTTCAACTTCTCAGGCACCGACCAGAACAAGCTTTGCGGCGTGCTCTCAGGTGGTGAGCGCAACCGCTTGCAGTTGGCGTTGGCCCTGAAACAGGAAGGCAACGTGCTGCTCCTCGATGAGCCTACCAACGATATCGACGTGAACACCCTGCGTGCTTTGGAGGAAGGTCTTGACGACTTCGCAGGCTGCGCTGTGGTGATCAGCCACGACCGATGGTTCCTCGACCGCATCTGTACCCATATCCTCGCCTTCGAGGGCAATGGTGAGGTGGTCTACTTCGAGGGAGACTATTCCGACTACGAGATCAACAAGGCCCGCCGACTCGGATTGGGCGAAGAGATGAAGAAGGGACGCTATCGCAAGCTGATGGCAGACTAATCGTCTGACCATCTCCATGGGCCGGAGGTCGTGGGCTTCCGGCTTCCTTCCATTAATATTAATCAATAAAACAAAGAAGACAATGATAAAAATGTATGTAATGAAGACTTGCCCCTACTGCGAGTATGTGGAAAAGCAAGTCGTGGGTAATCCCGAATTCAAGGTTATCGACATTAGCGAGCACATCAGCAACCTTCACGAGTTCTTGGCCCTGCGCGACCATCGTCCTGAATTTGACGAGGCGAAGGCTGTGGGCGATGTGGGCATTCCTTGCTATGTCCGCCCCGATGGCAGCATCACGCTCTCCTCGGCAGAAGTGGGACTGGAGCCCATGCCCGACGATTACGCCGAGGGTGCCGCGTGCAGTCTGGATGGGAAAGGCTGCTGAGGATTCCTGTCGCGGATAATCTTTTGATTTTTCTGAGGGAAAGCGTAGAAGATTACCGTCCCTTATTGGAGAGGCAAGTGTTGCTGCAGACTGGGTTACTATTTTTTCTTCTTGCTTTTTGCCAGCAGATCCCGCAGCGAGCAGTCTTCCACGTCACAACATGAACAGCCGCCGTGCTTATGGCGATGCTGGTTGAAGATACGCCACAGGGCCCATCCTATAGCAGCCAAAATAATGAGTGTGAGAATAATCGTCTGAATGTTCATGCTGAATACTTATTTAATATGAGAGTTGGAGACAAAGTCAATGCACTTTGTCTCCAACTTTATTCTGTACTAACTGATGAAGAGGTTTGCCACCCCATAAACAATGAATGCGCACAGCCATGCGATGGCCGTCTGCCATACCACGAGTCCTACGGCATACCAGCTGCCCACTTCGCGCTTCACGGTAGCGATTGTGGCTACACAAGGCGTATAGAGCAGACAGAACACCAACAGTGCCAGAGCCGATGTGGTGACCAATGCAGTATGGACTGCAGCCGATGAACCAAAGAGTACCGTCAGCGTTGCCACTACGCTCTCCTTGGCCATGAAACCGCAAATGACTGACGACACGATGCGCCAATCGTCGCAGCCGAAGGGAGCAAAGATGGGAGCGAGACCACTGGAGAGAGCGGCAAGAATGCTGTGCTGCTGGTCGCTGATGAAGTTGAGGCGGAAATCAAACGACTGAAGGAACCAAACCACGATGGTGGCAATGAAGATGATGCTGAAGGCGCGGTGGAGGAAGTCCTTAGTCTTGTCCCAAATGAGCCGGAGCACGCTCTTGGCGCCCGGCATACGATAGTTGGGCAACTCGAGTACGAAGGGCACCGGCTCGCCCTTGAAGGCCAACTTCTTCGTGATCAGTGCCACGAGGATACCTACCAGTACGGCAAAGAAGTAGAGGCATGTCATCACCAGTCCGCCATGCTGTGGAAAGAAGGCTGCCACGAAGAAACCATAGATAGGCAACTTGGCCGTACAGCTCATGAAGGGGATGAGCATCACCGTCATCTTGCGGTCGCGCTCGGAGGGAAGGGTTCGCGTGGCCATCACGCTGGGCACCGAGCATCCGAAGCCCATGAGCAACGGCACGATGCTGCGGCCTGAGAGTCCAAGCTTGCGCATCGACTTATCCATGAAGAAGGCGATGCGTGCCATGTAGCCGCTGTCCTCCAGAATAGAGAGGAAGAAGAAGAGGATGACGATGATGGGCAGGAAACTGATGACCGTTCCCACGCCAGAGTAGACGCCGTTGATGATGAGCGAGTGTATGACAGGCGAAATGTCCCAGGTGGTCAGTGCCTTGTCAGTCACGTCGGTGAACCACTCTACGCCGTCGGCAATCCAGTCTTGCAGAGTCCCGCCGAGGATGTCGAAGGTGAGATAGAAGATCAGCACCATGATGATGAGAAACATGGGAATGGCTGTGAAGCGTCCCGTCAGTATTCGGTCTATTTTCCGACTACGCACGTGTTCCTTACTCTCTTGGGGCTTCACCACTGTGTCGGAGCAGATTCTGCGGATGAAGCTGTAGCGCATGTCGGCAATGGCTGCCGAAGCGTCCAGTCCACGCTCTATCTGCATCTGCTCACGGATGTGTCCCACCATATCTTGTTCGTTGCCGTCAATTTTTAGTGCCTCTTCCACAAGGCGGTCGCCTTCCAGAAGTTTGGTGGCGGCGAACTGGCGCGGTATGCCCGCGGCCTTGGCATGGTCCTCAATCAAGTGGGCCATGGCGTGAATGGCACGATGGACAGCGCCACCGTGGTCTTCAGGACTGCAGAAGTCCTGCCGCAAAGGCGGTTCGTCGTATTTGGCCACGTGGATGGCATGATCGATAAGCTCTGCCACGCCCTCATTGCGCATGGCCGAAATGGGAACCACAGGAATGCCTAAACGCTGTTCAAGGATATTCACTAGGATGGTTCCGCCGTTGTTCTTCACCTCATCCATCATGTTGAGTGCCAGCACCATCGGTATGCCCAGCTCCATCAGCTGCATGGTCAGGTAGAGGTTGCGCTCCAGGTTGGTGGCATCGACAATGTTGATGATTCCCGTGGGATGGGCCTTGAGAATGAACTCGCGGCTCACCACTTCCTCGTTGGTATAAGGAGAGAGAGAGTAAATGCCCGGAAGGTCGGTCACTGTGGCTTCGGGGTGCCCTTTGATGGTTCCCGTCTTACGGTCGACGGTCACTCCAGGGAAGTTGCCCACGTGCTGGTTGGAACCCGTCAGTTGGTTGAAAAGCGTTGTTTTACCACTGTTCTGATTGCCGACGAGAGCGAACGAAACCTTCTCGTTGACAATCCGCTCGTGCTCATGGGGGCGGAGTTTGAAAGGCGTAGCCTCGCCGTAGCCCGGGTGTTCGTTGCCTTCATGGTCGTAAGCATAATGTTCATCGTGGGTATGAGGTTGCTTAGCCTCTTGCTTCTCGCATGGTCTGACCTCAATTTTCTCAGCATCAGCTTTGCGGAGTGTCAATTCGTAGTCCTGAACAAGCAATTCCATTGGGTCACCCATTGGTGCGTATTTCACCAGTTTCACTTCCTGTCCGGGAATAATGCCCATGTCGAGGAAGTGCTGCCGCAGGGCACCCTCGCCTCCAACGGTGAGGATTTCGGCAGTCTGACCAATCTTCAGTTCCTTTAAAGTCATTTCCTAATATCTGTGTCTATATAAATACAACGCAAAGTTAGCGGATACTTTCCGCAACTTCGTTGCAAAGATAACAAAAATTATTCATTTCGCCTGTTTCCACAAGTCTTTATCGGAATAAATACCTATAAATAAGGATGTCGAAAATGTGAATTCTATGTCGCAAAGCATAGCGACAGAACTCTGCACTTACGGGCTGCAAGCACAATTCTGCCTGCCTTATGTTCTTATTCCTTCCGACCGTTGATTGACTGTAGCGCAATTGTAATATGTGTAACATGATTGTCACGTCTTGCTTTTGGCTTGTTGAAGAAATTGTCGTAATTTTGCAGTGTAAAAGATTTAGATGAGGAGATATGGCTGAACATCATTATCGTATTCTGGTCGTCGACGACGAACAGGATTTATGTGAGATTTTGAAATTCAATCTGGAGACAGAAGGCTATGAGGTTGAGACGGCCAATTCGGCTGAGGAAGCCTTGGAGTTGGACTTGACTTCGTTTGACTTGCTTTTGCTCGATGTCATGATGGGGGGAATGTCGGGATTCGCCTTGGCAAAAAAGCTGAAGGCAGACCCAACGACTGCAGAAATTCCTATTATCTTCCTGACTGCAAAAGACACGGAGAACGATACCATCACCGGCTTTAATCTCGGTGCCGATGACTATATCTCCAAGCCTTTCTCCCTGCGTGAGGTCTTGGTAAGGGTGAGAGCTGTGCTGCGCCGCACGGCTGAGCAGCACGGGGAACCCCAGCATTCCACGATTTCCTATCAGGGACTCGTGATGGATCTTGACAAGAAGACGGTCACCATCGATGGCGAAGAAGTGGCTTTCACCAAGACCGAGTTTGAGCTGCTCTATCTGCTTCTCTCTGAGCGGGGACGCGTGTTCTCGCGCGAACAGCTCATTGAACGGGTGTGGCCAAAGGACGTACTTGTGCTCGACCGTACGGTAGATGTCAACATTACACGCCTGCGCAAGAAGGTGGGACGCTTTGCCAAGTGCATCGTCACGCGGTTGGGCTTCGGCTATTATTTTGACGCTTAAAACATTACGCGTATGCGAAGACTCTCAGTAGGTCAAAGACTCTATGTCAGTGTGATGGCGGTGTTTTTGTTGTTTGCCGCCGGATTTATTGTTTTCCAGCAGATTCGTGAACGCCAGTATAAGGTGGAACTCTTCAATACGCGTCTGCAGGACTTCAATCGTATGCTCTATGTCGACGAGTTGGAGAATGGGCAGATTCAGGATTCAACCTTGCAAGCCTATGTCAACCGCCGGAGTTTCAAGGGGATGCGCGTCACGCTGATTAAGCCTGATGGCCGTGTGGTCTTCGATTCGAAACGGAAAGATTACGCTAAATTCACCAATCACAAGAGCCGTCCGGAAGTGAGACAGGCCCTCAGCACCGGACTGGGATACTCTGTGGATAGAAATAGTACGACCACGAGTGGCTCCTATTTCTATTCGGCTACCTATATTCCTAAGATTCATCTCGTTGTGAGGTCGGCCATTCCTTACGACAATGATGTCGTGCGCCAGCTCACGGCCGACAGCCACTTCTTGTGGTTTGCGCTGTTTGCTGTCATTTTGCTGACGTGGGTGCTTTATCGTTTCATCCATCGGCTGGGACAGAATATTTCCAACTTGAGAAGATTCGCCAAACGTGTGGACCACAACGAGACTGTAGATACGGAAGACTTGATTGAATTTCCCAATGATGAACTGGGCGAGATTGCAGAACGAATCATCAAATTGTATAAGCGCCTGCAGACCACTCAGAAAGAGCAGGATGTACTGAAACGACAACTGACACAGAATGTTGCCCATGAACTGAAGACCCCTGTGGCAAGTATACAAGGATATTTGGAGACGTTGATCAACTATCCTCAAGCACCCGAAGCAACAAAGAAGCAGTTTATAGACCGTTGCTATGCACAGTCGCAGCGGCTCACGTCGCTCTTGCGCGACATCTCTACGCTCAACCGTATTGACGACGCTCCCGATTTGATGGGGACGAGCGAGGTTGTGGACATTATGGAGCTGGTGAAGGGCATTGAGAAGGACGTTCATTTGCAATTGGAAGAACGCCACATGAAATTCGACAATCAGATGCCCGACCGGGTACTCGTGCATGGCAATCGCTCGTTGCTCTACAGCATCTTCCGCAATCTCACCGACAATGCCATCAACTATGCGGGAGAGAACACCACGATAACCCTTCGTGCCAAACTCGACGATGATGACAATATCGCGGGATTGCCGCAGCGTTGGAGATTCACCTTCAGCGACAATGGCGTGGGCGTAGCGCCCGAACATCTGCCGCGCTTGTTTGAACGCTTCTACCGTGTTGACAAAGGGCGCAGCCGCAAGATGGGCGGTACGGGACTTGGACTGGCTATTGTGAAAAATGCTGTGTTGCTTCATGGCGGCACAATAACCGTGACCAACAATCTTACGGGTGGTCTCTGCTTCCGCTTCACGCTGAGCGAATAATCGTGAATCGGCAAAAAATATTTCTCATGCAGTATAGAAAAATTAGGCTCATTAGGAGTGTAATGACCGAGTATTAGTCTTTTTAGTCAGCGCTCATACCCTTGCGTCGGGGATTTATGTTCGCCGGCGGCAGTAGTTTTGATAGTAGTGTTTGGAAGGTGGTGAGCTATTATTCAGTAAGCATTTGCGCCATCTCCTCGGGCGTGTTGAATGGCATTCCGAACTTCAATTCGTCATCAGAGAAAGTCTCAAGAATGTCTTTCAGTTCTTTGCGGCCTTCATCGGTCAGGCTGCCACCACCATGATTTTTGATCATTGCCTCATACACCAACTGGCGATAGGCATCTACTTCTTCCTTTGATATCATGTCTTTGCGGTTTAAGGCGCGGATGAGGAACAGCTTTTGGCCGTCCTGAATCCGCGTCAGATTGTTACTTGATGATTCTGAAATAATCCTCCTTGCGGGCTTTAGCGGCATGAGGTTCAGTCTTGGGATAGCCCAGAGCCAGGCTTCCAATGCCTTCGTAGCCTTCAGGGACGTTCAGACGTTGGCGCAGCGATGCACTTTCGGGCAGTTCGCTGAATACGACCTCGCAGCGGTTTATCCAGCAAGAGCCAAGCCCGATGCTGTGGGCGGCGAGCATCATGGTGCCCAATATCAAAGCTCCATCCTTCACGTGGTTGGGATTGCTCTTGGGAGAGAACACCAGCACCAGCGTCGGTGCTCCGTAGTAGGGATCGCTCTTGGTGCCCATCATGCGGGCGTTGAGCTGTCGGATTTCATCGGCCAATTCCTTGTTCTGTACGGCGACGATGATGGGATCCTGACTTCCCATTCCTGTGGGAGCCCATGTGCCGGCCTCCAATACGGTGCGCAGTTCTTCGTCGGTAATCTGTTTCGGCTTGAAGCTGCGTATGCTTCGGCGTTCATGAATAGTCTTTAATGTTTCGTTTTCCATTTAGATAGTCTTTTATAACATTCCAGCCGACACCGTAAACACCTGTCCCAAGATGCCAAGGGAAAGGAAATGTGTCGTGCGGCGGAGCTGTATGGTTGTAGTCGAGAACAAATAATAATTATGATATACCAGGGATGCGTCGAATATGTTGTCTACTGACGTCCCGTTGGGATAATCTTTGCCGCTGGTGTTGCCACTGCTGATGTCGGCCTGTACGGCCTCTTCCACCACTTCGCGTGCAGCACGTCGATGGGCGAAGATGTTGGGATTAGTGGAGGTGAGCACGCATATCAGCGCGAAGATGACCAGCGCCCAGACCAGGCTGCGGCGTCTGCGCTTCGACATGGGCTTGGCCGGCTGGCTGACAGCCTCCGTGTGCTTTGGCTTTGGTGTACTCTTCGCCGTAGGAGCATCGTCATCGCTGAAGCTAATTGTGCGGGGCTTAGCCTCGGGCTTGGGCTTTGCAGCGGGCTTTGGTTCGGCAACAGGCGAAATATGCTGGACTGGCGGAGTGGGAGGGACCGGTGCAGCCGCAGCCCGCTCCGTATGGGCATGAAGCACGTACTTGTTGATTTCCTCCACATCACCGGCTCTGACCCATTTGTCCCAGCCTTGAGCCCAAACGAAGGATTTGCTGTTGAGCTTCATCTCGCGGAGCTTCAGCAGCGTAAAGGGCCCATAGGGCTGATTGTTGCGGTCTAATATATAGTATTCCATGAAGCAGAACTACTTTAACAGACCCTTTACGTCGTCGATCAGTTTGTTGATGGTGCTGCTTGTGGCGCTGTCGGTGTTCTGTTTTACCTGATCTTTCACGATGTCGCTCACGCCGTCTACTATCTTGTCGGTGCCTTTACTTGAGATGGTCGTGGAGTCGATGGTTGTCTCTCCGTCTGGCGATGTTGATTCCTCAATGACCGTAGACTCTCTGTCGACCGAAGGCATGTGCAGATTCTTTTCCAGTTGCTTGCTGAGCCGCTCGTTGGATACCGTGAACACACGTCCCAGCAGTCCCCACGACACCGTGTAGGTCTTGTCGGCAAAGGTGATGGTGGACTTTGAGAACAGCACGTAGTTGTGATAGTCGAGCAGCTGGTCGATCATCGACGACGTCATGCGGTCGGCAATCATGCGCCCTATCTCGCCGATTCCATTGTCGAGAACTCCCGACTTGCGGGCCTCGCTGTCTACCGTCTCGGTGATGGCCTTGACGATGGCGTCGGAATGCTGACGACGGTCGGGATTTGTGATGGCGAGAATAATGAGCAGCACCAAGGCAATGATGGCACCGAAGATAAGCCCCTTGTGTCCCTTTTGCGGCTGTGGAGTCATGGGCTGTTGCGTGAACTGCTGATCCATGTTGGAGTGGGGTGGTGGGGGAGGTGGAGTGCCTGCCTGCTGGTCGAAGAGATATCGCTTGATTTCCTCCACTTGCCAGGCTGGCTGCCAGTTGTCCATACCTTCGGCCCACACCAACGTCTGTTCGTTGATGCCGCGGTCTTTGAGCTCATAGATGCTGAACGGACCCTGCTGTTGGGAGTTGCTGTCTAAAATGAAATATTTCATAAGAACTAAAAATTTTACTTTTCGGGTGCAAAAGTATTATTTTTGTTTGAGATGTACAAGTTCTGCGCAGATTTTCATCATGCTGTCGAAGTCGTCGGCAACCTGTGAGATCTTGCTGTAGAGAATGTTGGCTCCGGCGTTGATGAGCTGCTCATCGGGCAGGGGACCGCTGTTGACGGCGATGGTGAAGCAGCCTGCGGCCACACCGGCCTTGACACCCAGGGGCGCGTTCTCTATCACGATTCCTTCCCAGGGCTTCAGGTTGCCTGCCTTGCGGAGTCCGGCAAGATAAGGATCGGGATTGGGCTTGCCGCGCTTCACGTCGTAGGCCGTAGTGATGTGGTCCTCGTCAAGATAACGCCCGAAATCGGACAACAGGCGCTTGATGAGAGGCCGTTGGCCAGAGCCCGTCACAACGTTGACCGACAGACCAGCCTTGTGGATTTTCTCCATCAGCGTCAGCACGCCGTCGAACACCGGTGCCTGCTCCATGTGGTGGAAGATGTCGGTCTTCACGTCATACATGTGTTGCGCTTCCTCCTCGGTGATTTCCTTCCCTTTCTGCTTGCGCACCATCATCCGTATGGTGTCAACTCCTCTCGCGCCTTCTGTGGCATAGGCGTCGTCGGCTGTCATGTTGATGTCGAAGCGCTTCATGCTCTCCTGCCAGGCTATGGCATGATGGGGCATGCTGTCGTAGAGCACGCCGTCCATATCGAACATCACGGCTTTGAACCCTTCCCATCTCACGGCTGACGGTACATGGGTGGAGAGATATTGCTTTATTGTCTTTTCTTGCATTTGATTGGTTGTTCGCCCGCTATTGGGGGTGAAGTTGTAGAAGTCGGGAGTCAACGGCGCGACTGATAGCCGGAACCTGCGCTTCGATACATTTATTTCGTATTGAAAGCCGGTCTCATTGTTCCTGACTCCTATCGTTTTAACTCAAAAAGGGGCGGCACTATCTTACAACAGCGCCTACCCCTCTTGCTCAAAGCTTCATCGAATCTGTGTTAAGCCTCCTTGGCCAGACGCTCCTGAATGGCCTTGCTCTCAGCCTCATAGCCAGGCTTGTTGAGCAGTGCGAACATATTCTTCTTGTAAGCCTCAACACCAGGCTGGTTGAAGGGGTTGACCTCCTCCAGCAGACCGCTGATGCCGCATGCCTTCTCGAAGAAATAGATGAGCTGGCCCAGATAGTAGGCGTTGAGATGGGGAACGCTGACGCGCAGGTTGGGCACGCCGCCATCAACGTGGGCGAGACGTGTACCGAGCTCGGCCATCTTGTTGACTTCGTCCACGTGCTTTCCGGCGAGGAAGTTCAGGCCGTCGAGGTTCTCCTCATCGCTGGGGAAGAGCATCTCGCGCTCAGTGTGCTCGATGGAGAGCACGGTCTCGAAGATGCTGCGCTCGCCCTGCTGGATCCACTGACCCATAGAGTGGAGGTCGGTAGTGAAGTCGCATGCAGCGGGGAATACGCCCTTGTTCTCCTTGCCCTCGCTCTCGCCGTAGAGCTGCTTCCACCACTCAGCGAAGTAGTGGAGCTTCGGCTGGAAGTTGGCGATGATCTCAATCTTCTTGCCGGCCTGGGTGTAGAGACCCTGGCGCACGGCTGCATACTGTGCGGCGATGTTCTCCTTGAAGGGAACGCTGGCAGCTGTGGCCTTCTCCATGTCCTGTGCACCGGCTACAAGCTGTTTGATGTCGAAACCTGCCACAGCGATGGGCAGCAGGCCTACCGGAGTGAGGACAGAGAAGCGGCCGCCAACGTTGTCGGGGATAACGAAAGAGGTGTAGCCTTCCTTGTCGGCCGTGACGCGGGCAGCGCCCTTCCTGGCATCGGTGATGGCCACGATGACATCCTTGGCCACTTCCTTGCCGCGCTGGCTCTCGCATTGCTTCTTGAGCAGACGGAAGGCCAGGGCAGTCTCTGTGGTCGTGCCCGACTTGGAGATATTGATGACACCAAAGTCCTTGCCTTTGAGAAATTCGGTCAGCTCGGCGAGATAGTCCTCACTGATATTGTTGCCGGCAAAGAGAACCACGGGATTCTTCTTGTCGCCAATCAGCCAGCTAAGGCTGTTGCTCAGAGCCTCGATCACGGCACGTGCTCCCAGGTAGGAACCGCCGATGCCGCAAACCACCACGTATTGGCACTTAGCGCGCAGACGGTCGGCGCAGGCCTGAATGTCGGCCAGGAATGCGTCGGTGATGGAAGAGGGAAGATGAAGCCAGCCGAGAAAATCATTGCCTTGGCAGGTTCCGTTTTCCAAAGCCTCCTGAGCGGCTTTTACCTTAGGCTCATAAGCCTCCACTGTGCCGGGTTTCAAGAACTCTACGGCTTTAGTGACATCTAATTGAATGTTCTGCATTGTTATAATACGTTTAAATCGTTGTTTTCTCTATTTCGGAATATTCTCAGTTGAGTTTCTGGGCCAGTTGGGCGATGGCGGTTTTGGGGAAGGCACCCTCATAGAGAATGTCGTAGACCGTGTCGAGCATGGGCATGTCGACGTGCAGCTTGCGGTTGATCTCCTTCATGCACTTCGTGCCGAAATAGCCCTCGGCAATCATGCGCATCTCCAGCTGCGCGCTCTTCACCGAGTAGCCACGGCCTATCATCGTGCCGAAGGTGCGGTTGCGGCTGAAGCCAGAATAGCCGGTGACGAGCAGGTCGCCCAGATAGACGCTGTCGCTGAGGTCGCGCTCCACGGGATTGATGACGGCCAGGAAGCGGCCCATCTCCTGCATGGCATTGGAGAGCAGCACGGCCAGAAAGTTGTCGCCGTATTTCAGTCCGTTGCAGATTCCCGCGGCGATGGCATACACGTTTTTCAACACGGCCGCATACTCGATGCCTACAACGTCGGTCGAGACCTTCGTCCTGATGTAGTCGTTGGCAAGCACACGGGAGAATACCTCGCCCTTCTGGCGGTCGGTGCAGCCGATGGTGAGATAGCTCAGCCGCTCCAGCGCCACCTCCTCGGCATGCGACGGGCCGCCGATGATGGCCTGATGGTCGTAGGCGACGCCATACTTCTGATGGAAATATTCGGAGCAGACGAGATCCTCACCGGGAACGATGCCCTTGATGGCCGTGACGATGAACTTGTCTTTCAGCCCTCGCGTGAGCTTGCTCAGGTGTTCCTTCAGATAAGGCGAGGGAGTCACGAAGATGAGCGTGTCGTAGGCGTCGACGATGGCGTTGATGTCCGACGTGAAGTCGATCTCGCTCACGTCAAACTTTGCGCACTGCATGTAGGCCGGATTGTGGCCCAGCCGCTTGAAGTCGGCAATACGGTCGTCGCGCCGCATATACCAGCCGATGTGGTGGGTATGGCCGACCACGACTTTGGCTATCGACGTGGCCCAAGAGCCACCCCCCATGATCGCTATCTTTGCTGTATCCATGTTTGTTTAATGTTTGCTTATTGATGGGGCGTCATCAACCCCTGCAGGAACCGGGCAAGAATCCACTGCCAATTATGCGTTGGCAGCGGCCTTGTCGATCCACTGCTGGATCTCCTCAACACTGGGCTTCTCATAGCCCAACTTGTATTTTTTGTTGATTTCGCCAATTTTCTGCTGCAGGCCCTGAGCCTTCTCGCCCTTGATGTCGCTGATGAGATTGAATCCGGCCTTGCGGAGCACGTACATCCAGTTCTCGCTGACGCCGATGGCTTCCCACTCTTTCAGAGAGCTCTGCGGAATCTTGGGCTCCGGCTTCATCTGCGGGAAGAGCATCACCTCTTGGATGTACTCCTTGCCGGTCATGAGCATCACCAGTCGGTCGATGCCGATGCCGATACCGCTCGTGGGAGGCATGCCATACTGCAGAGCGCGCAGGAAGTCGTGATCGATGATCATGGCCTCGTCGTCGCCCTTGTCGGCCAGTTTCATCTGGTCGATGAAGCGCTGCTCCTGGTCGATGGGGTCGTTGAGCTCAGAGTAGGCGTTGGCCAGCTCCTTGCCGTTCACCATCAGCTCGAAGCGCTCGGTCAGTCCGGGCTTTGAGCGGTGCTTCTTCGTCAGCGGCGACATCTCGACGGGATAGTCGATGATGAACGTGGGCTGGACGAAGGTGCCCTCGCAGAACTCGCCGAAGATCTCATCGATGAGCTTACCCTTGCCGAAACTCTCGTCGATGCCTTCCATCTTCAGCTCGTCGACGGCGATATGGCGGATTTCCTCCTCGTTCTTTCCGTCGAGGTCGAATCCCGTCTTCTCCTTGATGGCATCGAGGATGGGCAGCCGGCGGTAGGGAGCCTTGAAGCTGACAAGCTTGTCGCCAATCTGTACCTCTGGCTTACCGTTGACGGCGACGCAGATCTCCTCAAGCATCTTCTCGGTGAAACCCATCATCCAGTTGTAGTCCTTATAGGGCACGTAGAGCTCCATGCAGGTGAACTCGGGGTTGTGGAAGCGGTCCATACCCTCGTTGCGGAAGTTCTTGCCAATCTCGTAGACGCCTTCGAAGCCGCCCACGATGAGCCGCTTCAGATAGAGCTCTGTGGCGATGCGCATGTACATGTCGATGTTGAGCGCATTGAAGTGGGTGATGAAGGGGCGGGCCGAAGCGCCTCCGGGAATGCTCTGCAGCGTCGGAGTCTCCACCTCGGTATAGCCGGCCTCGTCGAAGATCTTGCGCATCGTGCGCAACACGGTGGCACGCTTGATGAACGTATCCTTCACGCCGTCGTTGACGATGAGGTCAACGTAGCGCTGACGGTAGCGCTGCTCGGGATCGTCAAACTTGTCGTAGGCCACGCCATCCTTATATTTCACGATGGGCAGCGGCTTGATGCTCTTGCTCAGCAGCTTGAGCGAACGGGCGTGAACCGAGATCTCGCCCGTCTGCGTCTTGAAAACATAGCCTTCCACACCTACGAAGTCGCCGATGTCGAGAAGCTTCTTGAATACCTTATTATAGAGGTCCTTGTTCTCGCCCGGGCAAATATTGTCGCGGGTGACGTAAACCTGAATTCTGCCCTTGCTGTCCTGGAGCTCCATGAAGCTGGCCTTGCCCATCACGCGGCGGCTCATGATGCGCCCTGCGATGGTGACATCGCGCTGCTCATCCTCCTTGAATCCGGCTATGATGTCCTTCGAATAGGCATTCACCGGGAACTCGGCTGCGGGATAAGGGTCAATGCCCATGTTGCGCAGCTCCTGAAGACTTTGTCTGCGTACAATCTCTTGTTCGCTTAACTCTAAAATGTTCATGTTGTTGTTGTCGAATATATTCTGACCGCAAAATTAATAAATAAATTGCAAACGATGTCGCTTTTTACTATTTTTGTTGCATTGGGCGCTGTGCAACAGCAACTGTCCCCCTCCTATTTCGCTTTTGTGATGCGGATGACGCTCGTCAAGTCGGCATGCTCCTCAGCCGTGATGGCCGAGGCCTCAATGCTGCCAGCGCTGTTTGCCGTGGCGCTGAGATGGTTTGCGGTGAGCTCTTCGGCTTTGATATGGGCTGCGCTCGCAGCTTTGAGGGTTGCAGTGATGGCTGTTCCTTCGAGTTCTATTTCAGAACCGCTGATAGCTTCTGCCTTCAGTTGGTCTGCGATGATGTGGCTATCAATTTTACTGCCAGAGATGGCAGAGAGGTCTGTCTTTACGGCCGTCAGTTTGTCTATGTCCAATTCTCCACCAGAGTTGGCCTCGCAGACTACATGTTCAGTCGACTTGAGGCTGCCCACATCCAATTTGCCTCCTATGTTGGCGCTTAGTTTTGCTGTCAACGACGTCACTTCTCCCACCTTGATCAGGCCGCCCATCTTGGCGCAAAGCTCCACCTTTTCGCCGGTAAGGGCGCTTGTGGTCATATAGGCACCGGTTGTGGAAGTCAGGTCGGTCACATTCTTGCAGTAAACATTCACTTCCACCATATCGTTGTTATTCGGTTGGTTGTTCGAATGCTTGATGTAAAGCTTGTTTCCGCTCACCTTCGTCGTGCTGTTCTTCAGTTCTTTCTCACTGCCTTTCAGTTCAACGTAGCACTTAGCTTTTCCTTGATATATGGTCACTTTCAGCGATCCACTGGCCTCTACGGCCGAGATGGTTTTCAATTGTACAGTCTGCTTCTTCTGTTGATTTCCTGCCGTGAGGACAGATTCAGCGCTGCAACTCGTAGTGTAGATGACTGCTAAGGTTATCAGCATAAGCATTGAAAGAGCTTTTTTCATAATGGTAGTTTTTTTAGGGTTCAACATACGTAAGCAAAGATACGAAAAAATATAGTACACTGAGTCGTTGTTGGACGATTTTTTTAAGGCCCACCCCTTACCCCTCCCTACGAAAGGGAGGGGAAAGCAAGCGCTACGTACAGCCTTAATAAATTAGCTAAAAGGTAGGAGGTCCGGCATTCCTGCTAGACAAAACTGTATTGTGATGTACATCGGTGAGCGTTGTACGTGTAGTTAACTAACTGATGATGTCGCGTGGCTGTCGACAGCTGTGAGCAGATCTGCTGACAGCTGTCAGCAGATCTGCCGACAACTGTCAGCAGACCTGCCGACAATTGTCAGCAACCATCAATACTCGGTATTCAATCTTCCCATTCTTCACCACGAACTTTCCGTTCCTTCATATCCGATTTGCCCTTATTCGAAGTGGATATTGTCGCTTCTTGACCTTCAGCTCTCTAAGGTTTCGGCGGCAGCTCATCGGCGGCAATTCTTCCCCATATCTGAAAATAATCTTTGTCGGGGCAAGGGAAGTCGGGAATTTTTTATACATTTGCATCATCAATCAATCTATCAACGTATGAGAAAGTCTTTCATGATACTCTTTGCCCTTGCCTTCACCTCTGCGGCGCAGGCGGGAACGTCCCTCGTGGAGCAATATGGGCGGATGCTCACCACGCCGTGTACTTATGTCTGCCCCAAAGCGCAGTTGCCGCTCCGCATCGATGGAATCCTGGACGAGGCCGAATGGCAGCGGGCTCCCTACACAGCCGACTTTGCCGATATCAGCGGCGCCGGCTTCCCCACGCCGAAATACCGCACGCGGGCTCGCATGCTCTGGGATGACAACTATCTCTACGTGGGCGCCGAACTGGAAGAGCCCGACATAAGGGCAACGCTGCAGCAGCGCGACACCATCATCTATAAGGACAACGACTTCGAGGTGTTTATCGATCCCGATGGCGACGGACGGGCCTACTTCGAGATAGAACTCAACGCGCGGAATACCGTTTTCGACCTGATGCTCGACCGTCCCTACCGTGTGGGCGGAAATTTCTTCGTGCAATGGGATTGCCCCGGAATGAAGTCGGCTGTGCATTGCAATGGTACTCTCAACAATCCGAACGATAAAGATGAAGGTTGGACCGTAGAGATGGCCATTCCGCGGCAGGCAATTGCGGCCAGTTTTACCAACCCGCTTGAGCAGGGCAAGTGGCTGAGACTGAACTTCTCGCGCGTGGAATGGCTCAAGAAGGGCGGTCCGGAAGAGAACTGGGTTTGGAGTCCGACTGGAAAGATAGATATGCACATGCCAGAACGCTGGAGCTACGTGCTGCTGGCCAATACGCCGGATGAAGCCTTCAGCTATCCCTACAATCAGGATGTTTACCGCGTCATGTGGGCCATCTATTATGCTCAGGAGGAATACCTGAAGGAGCATGGCCGTTATGCCACCTCGCTTGTCGCCCTCGGTTTCACGGCCAAAGACCGCAGTCTGCTGCCCGAAGGTGCCGATATCAGGATGGATGCCACGCGCTCGATATACAACATTACCGTCAATTGCGAAGGCAAGCAATATACGCTCGACAGCTACGGATTCTTTGCTAATTCTTAATTCACAATTCATAATTCATAATTAGGCTGGCGCGGCCAAGTATAATGTATATGTCTTTATAGACGAAGTCATATCATTATACTATCGGAATATGAATTGTTTGTTAAATAAAAAGTTTAAGAAAAATATGATGGATCATAAATTCCTAGAATCTATATTCATTCTCTGCCTGCCCGCAGCCTTGCCGACGGTTGCCGACGCGCAGATGACGCTGGTGAAAGACGGTAAGCCACAAGCCAGCATCGTCATCTGCCAGCCCACGGCGGCCGACAGTGCCGCAGCGACCCTGCTCAATAAGTTTATCCAAAGAATGTCGGGTGCCACTCTGCCCGTAGTCAGCCAGCAGCAGGCCAAGCGGAACGTCGTTCTGTTAGGCCAGCCTACATCGGCCGCAACAGAAGACGGCTATGAAATAACCTGCCAGCCGGGAGAGCTGAGCGTCAAGACGGGTGGTGGCAAGGGCACGCTCTATGGCGTCTGTACGCTGCTCGAAAGCTATATGTGCGTAGACTACTGGGCAAAGGATGCTTATACGTTCATGCCCAGCCGCACGATTACCTTGCCTCAGATAACTCTCGCCGACTCACCCGCATTCCGTTTCCGCCAGACTTTCAGCTATTGCAACGACGACCCCGACTATGAGGCTTGGTTCAGACTGGAGCATCAGGATCAGATCTTCGCCGGAGACTTGTGGGTACACACCTTCAACCGGATTTTGCCCGCATCGGTCTATGGCAAGAGCCATCCCGAGTATTACTCTTTCATCAACGGGCAGCGTCGCCCCGGCGACCATTCGCAATGGTGTCTTTCCAATCCCGAACTTTTTGAGCTGGTGTGCCAGAAGGTGGATTCCATCTTCAAGGCGCATCCTGGCATGAAGATGATCAGCATCAGCCAGAACGACGGCAACAACACGTATTGCCAATGCCCCGAGTGCAAGAAGGTGGACGAATATGAAGGATCGCCATCGGGCAGCATCATCCGTTTCCTCAACAAGCTCGCGGCACGCTTCCCCGACAAGGAATTCTCCACGCTCGCCTATCTCTACAGCATGCATCCGCCAAAGCACGTGAAGCCGCTGAAGAACGTCAACATCATGCTCTGCGACATCGACTGTAAGCGTGAGGTGCCGCTCACCGACAACGCTTCGGGGCGCGATTTCGTGAAGGCTCTCGAGGGCTGGGCGCGAATCTCCGACAACATCTTCGTCTGGGACTACGGCATCAACTTCGACAATATGGTGGTTCCTTTCCCCAATTTCCATATCTTGCAGAAGAATCTCGCCTTGTTCAAGAAAAATCATGCCACGATGGTGTTTGAACAAGTCAATGGCCAACGTGGCACCGATTTCGCTGAGATGCGGGCCTACATGCTGGGCAAGCTGATGTGGAATCCCTCGCAGGATGCCGATTTGCTCATGCGCGAGTTCCTTTATGGCTATTATGGCGCGGCTGCCCCTTATCTGTATAAATACCAGAACATGCTGCAAGGAGCCTTGCTGGCCTCCGGCGTTCCGTTGTGGATTTACGACTCACCGGTGTCCCACAAGAACGGAATGCTCAACCACAACCTTATGCGCAACTATCAGGAGCTCTTCGACAAGGCTGAGGCTGCCGTCGCAGGCGACTCTACGTTGCTGGGCAGAGTGCAGGTGGCCCGGTTGCCCATACAGTACAGTGAGCTGGAAATCGCCCGCACGGAGACCGGCGGCGACCGCGAGGCGATAGAGCGCAAGCTGGAAGACTTCAGGGAGAAGGCCGCCCGCTACGGCGTGACGCAGCTGAACGAGCGCAACAACAACGTGGAGGATTACTGCCAACTCTACCGCTCGCGCTTCCTGCCCCACGCCAATACCAATAAGGCTGCCGGCTCTAAGGTGATCTGGATCAATAAGCCCGCCGCCCGCTACCAGCCCATTGCCGACAAAGCCCTTACCGACGGACTTTATGGCGGTGCCACCTACGTGGAGAGCTGGGTGGGATGGGAAGGTCAGGACGCCGACTTCATCCTCGACATGGGAAGCGAGAAGACCTTCAGCAGCGTGAGCACGGATTTCCTGCTGCAGAGCGGTGCCTGGGTGCTGCTGCCCAAGAGCGTCAGCTATTCCTATTCGACAGACAACAAGAACTATCGGTCGCTGGGCACGCATGAGTTCCAGGAAGACCGCAGCGGCTCGATAAAGTTTGTGCCGGGCGAAGTAAAGAGCGATGCGCCAGTTACGGCGCGCTACATCCACGTGCAGGTGAAGACGATAGGACTCTGCCCCTCATGGCATTACGGTGTGGGCTATCCCGCATGGTTCTTCATGGATGAGGTGGAAGTGAAATAAGAATGTAAAAGGAGCGGCCCCCAGCAAAGGGAACCGCTCCTTCAACATATATGGGCCAGACTCTGCTGCCCACCTCAATTCATTACTTTCTAGCGTTAAGCCAAAGTGTTGGCTCGCGAAATGTTGTACTCCGACATTACGTTGATGAAGTAATGTGCGAGAGACTTCATGGCTTTCATAATCAATTCTTTCATAATCTGATCCTTTCTTTTTTACCGGCTTCGTCCGACTCTTCACTCCAAAGCCCCGGACTGGTGGTCCAAGTGCAGTCGTTCTTGCCGTAGTTACATGTTATTCTTTCTATCTCGTTGCGTCTCTTTGTCCAGCGCCCTGAACGACGACTTTATTTTCAATCAACGCTGCAAAGATAAGCGAAAAACAGCCTTCAACCCAAGTTTTATGATGGAAAAAACGCCCCACAAGGCCAATTCTTTGACTTGAATCAGTTGGATTGATTTGGGTCAAGCGCAAAAAATGCCCTCTTTAAGGTACACAAGTTTCGGAGGTACGTCTTCCAGACGATGTCGCATCATTTTTGCAAGCGAGACATGATTTTTGTAATATTTCATAAGAGTTGGCGTTTATTCATAGAACAAATTTATAATTTAGTTAAGAATAAGTTTTTAGTATCCTACTGAGCAGTTGTGAAACTCCTTGGTGGGGAGCATTAAAAAACAATTATTTGTATTCACCAAGCGTGGTGAAGAAACTGGCCGGCTGTCGTGAGATGGGCGGCCGTTTTTTTGTTATGAGAAGATACAAGACCCACCCCATTCCCTCCCTACGGAGGGAGGGGAGAAGTAAGCGAGGGTAAAAGATAGGGGCGCATAGGAGCGTCGTCATTCCTGACGACGATGAATTTACTTTTGATGTTCATTCGGCGTACTTTCTTGGTCGTCAGGAATGACGACCCTCCTATAACCGCCCATGAAGAATAGTGACGTATAATTCAACATTTTTGTTTTCTACACGAATGTCCATTAATGGTCATCAATGGCTCATGAATAATATTTATGGTTCATTCGTGGATGATTAATGGTCATTCAATGTTTATAAAAGAGCAAGAATGTCTACATATACTTTCCTTCTACGTCTACCCACGAAGTGGGTTGCGTTATCATAGCGAGGGGATGAGGAGAAATAACGTTTCGACGATTCCCCTCGTATGGTGTTCACGGAGGTAGCTCAATCGGGGGGGGCTCTGCTACGAGGGGAACCGCTCATTCGCTTCGCTCATGTCGCTTATCCCCTCGCTATGTTGACGCAACCCCCTACCGGGGGTATTAACATCAATCGGAATTTGCTCTTTGATGTTTCTCCTCTTCCCCCGTGGGGGGGGCCGGATGTGGGTCTGTATTTGAATTTGTCGTCATTTTCAAGCGAAACTTGAATACCTATTATTGGGTATTATTGACGAAGGCCTTTTCTACCTGCAATACTCAGTAATAATGAAATGCAAAGCCTCCTTTTTGCTGACTGATTCCTTTTTCGTAATTTTGCATCTGTAACTCATTATAGGATGGATATGACTTTATTTTGCAGTTTGGTGCTCATGGCGATGTCCACACAAACCGAAGTTAAGGATGACACGGTGCAAGTACCCACGTTCAGTGGCTATGTCAACGCCGAAGTGAACTATGGTCATCGTAATTACAAACAGCATCCCGTCATTTGGGATTTCCCCCATATCACCGTGGGAGGTAGTGTGAAAATTGGCAAAGGTTGGAGTGTGGATGGCGAATTCGAATATGAACGCTTTCGTACGGATGGAAAGTGGGATGATGATTTCGGTAGTGACTATAATACAAACCTGCTGGCTGTCACTAAGCAGTTTGGTTTAGGACAGGGCAGTTCTCTTTCAGTCCAGGCAGGAATCGTGCCCGTTCCGCTGGGAATCACAAACACCGGTGGGTCAGCCCTTACTATCTACGACCCGGTCAGTGAGTCGGAGATAATGCCGATGACCTGGCACGACGGTGGACTGGTGGTCGTGGGACAGACGGGCAATTGGAAGTTCACGACCGGTCTCTACGTCTATGGCAAAGCTCCTCTGAAAGACAGCCGCATGGCTGGAGCTGCAGCGCGAGTAGACTATCATTGGCCCGTGGGACTGAATGTGGGTGCCAGTTGCTTTTATGGCAACACCTACGTAGGACAGCTCTCGCGCGAGATCGAGATTCCTGAAGGCAAGCGCCATGAGTTCTACAGCGTGCTTGATTTCGACTATGCAAGCAATGGCTTCACCATCGATGGTTCTGCCATCTATTCTCAGGCGCACAATAAGAACTCTTACGGCGTGGAGACTGGATACGACGTGCTGAGTGATGTCACAGCAAAGATGCAACTCACGCCTTTCTTGCGCTACGACGGAGTCTTCGACCACGGTGAGGAGGGATTCAACCGCTACACCATCGGGCTCAACTTTGCTCCTCTTGACGGACTCATGCTAAAGATCGAGCGCTCCTGGCACCATATCAATGGACTTCATACGATAGACCATCTGCATGTTGGCGTGGGTTATACTTTAGAGTTCTAATGGCTCTTGATTGCCTGCACGCTGGTTCCCGGCCTTGTTTCGGTTAGGAAATCATCGCCGGCCCGCAGACATTAACGACTTGAAATGGAAATGAAATAAACTTTTTCCTCTATTATTTTGTGTTTTTCTACATTTTTCTTAAGTTTGCACCTCGTTTGAGTCAGCATAAGAGGCCGATTCGAAAGAAAAATGGATAGAGAAAAATCAATCTATAGAGTGACCATCTGGGGCAGTGTCATCAACATGGCGCTGCTGGTCTTCAAGTTCACCGCCGGCATTCTGGGCCATTCGGCCGCCATGATTGCCGATGCCGTCCATTCATTGTCTGATTTCATCACCGATGCCATCGTGCTCATCTTTGTCAAACTGGGCAATAAACCCGTCGACGAAGACCACGATTACGGGCACGGCAAATACGAGACTCTGGCTTCGGTCATCATCAGCGTGGCTTTGCTTGCCGTGGGTATAGGCATCTTCTGGAATGGCGTCGTGAAAATCAAAGATACTATCGATGGCAATCCCCCCGAACAGCCAGGATGGATAGCGCTCGCGGCGGCTCTGCTGAGCATCGCCCTGAAGGAATGGGCCTATCGCTTCACCATCAAGGTGGGCAAGGCAACGCAGTCTGCGGCCGTGATCACCAACGCCTGGCACCATCGCAGCGACGCGCTGTCGTCGATTGGCACGGCAATCGGTATCGGTGGCGCTATCCTCTTGGGACAGCAGTGGACCGTGCTCGACCCGATAGCGGCTGTCGTGGTGAGCTTCTTCATCGTGAAGGCCGCGCTTTCCATCATGAAGCAGGCCGTGGATGAACTGATGGAGAAGAGTCTGCCTGCAGATGTCGAGGCCGAAATGCAGCATATCGCTGAGAGTGAGCCCTACGTGAGCGGCGTGCACAACCTGCGCACCCGCCGCATTGGCAGCAGAATAGCCATTGAGATGCACGTGCGCATGCCCGGAAACCTCACGCTGCTGGAGTCTCACGACCATGCGACACACATCGAGAAGGCGCTGAAAAGACGCTTTGGCGACAATACACACGTGGTATTGCACGTGGAGCCAACCAAAGTAAACGGGAAATACGAGTCGCCGGAGAATAATTCTTGATGAAACATACTGACTTTTCAAACTTTTTCGTATCTTTGCAAATGACCTTAGAGTTACTCAACTAACAGACAAATGGAAACAATAAAG
Organism: uncultured Prevotella sp.; assembly: GCA_900322095.1. Taxonomy (GTDB): domain Bacteria; phylum Bacteroidota; class Bacteroidia; order Bacteroidales; family Bacteroidaceae; genus Prevotella. The sequence goes on along the minus strand of ONYS01000004.1, from coordinate 15,334 downwards.
AACGAAAAACTATGCGTGGAGGTATCTGAACACGGTGCCGAAATGCAGAGCATCAAGGATGCCAAGGGCGAGGAATACCTTTGGTATGGCGATGCCAAATACTGGACGGGACGCTCTCCCGTGCTTTTCCCCATTGTAGGCCGTGTGTTCGGCGACGAATATCGCTATCACGGACAAACCTATCAAATGAAGCAACATGGCCTGGCACGACGGCTGGACTTCAAGCTTATCGCTCAAGGCGAGCAGCAGGTGACCTACGCCTTGCACGATTCTGAAGAAACGTTGAAGCAGTATCCTTTCCACTTCAACCTGGGTATCACCTACAAACTCGACGGCAACAAGATTCATGTGATCTGGCATGTGGAGAATACCGACACGAAGGATCTCTACTTCCAGATTGGCGGTCATCCGGCTTTCCTCGTTCCCGGTTGGAAAGAAGGCAAGCCGCTGCGTGCCCGTCTGCGCTTCGACAATGGGGATCCGAAGACCTTGAAGCTCGGTCCCAACCATTTCCTGCAGCCCGGCCACTACGACATTCAGCATGACGGCAACGTGATGCCCGTCGACGAACATACGTTCGACGTTGACACCTATATCTTCGACCACAGTCAGATACGCCGCATCGAACTGCTCGACCTCGTGGGACAGCCCCACGTGACGGTGGAGACCAAGGCTCCGCTGCTCGGCATTTGGAGTCCTCCTGGCAAGGATGCGCCTTTCATCTGCATCGAGCCTTGGTATGGCGTGGCCGACTGGGAGGAATACGACGGATCATTTGAGGACCGCCATGCCATGAACCGGTTGCTGCCCGGAGCAAGCTTCATGAGCGAATACGTGATTACAATTGGATAAACCAAAAATAGAAAACGATAATTTTAATATGTTAGACGTTAAGAAAACATTGAAAGCAGCAGAGGATCGCATGAATTCCGCTGCCAAATATTTGAACGATGAGCTCGCTCGCATTCGTGCCGGTCGTGCCAATGTGGCCATTCTCGACGGCGTCAGAGTGATGTCCTACGGCAGTATGGTTCCCCTGAACCAGGTGGCCAACATCACGGTGCCCGATGCCCGCACGATTGCCATCCGTCCCTGGGACCGCAAGCAGATCAAGGACATCGAAAAAGGAATCATGGACAGCGACGTGGGCATCACGCCGGAGAACAACGGTGAAGTGATTCGCCTCAATCTTCCTCAGCCTACCGAGGAGCGCCGTCGCGAACTGGTGAAGCAGTGCAACAAGATTGGCGAGAAGACAAAGGTCGAGGTGCGCAACGTCAGAGGTGAGGTGAAGGACAAACTGAAGAAGGCCATCAAGGACGGACTGTCGGAAGACAACGAGAAAGACGCTGAGGACCAGCTTCAGAAACTTCACGACAAGGTGATGAAGACTATCGACGCCATTCTTGCCGAGAAGCAAAAAGAAATCATGACGGTCTAAATGAAAGGACTCGTCATAAAGAACACGGGCAGTTGGTATAGCGTGAAGACCGACGACGGACCGCTTGTGGAATGCAAGATAAAAGGCAACTTCCGTCTGCGTGGCATCCGCTCTACCAACCCCGTTGCTGTTGGCGACCGCGTGGAGATCGTGACCAACCAGGAAGGCACGGCATTTATCTCCAACATCGAGGATCGCCGGAATTATATCATTCGGAAATCACAAAACCTTTCCAAGCAAAGCCATATCATTGCCGCCAATGTCGACCAGGCTTTCTTGGTCGTCACCATTGCCCATCCCCAGACTTCCACCACGTTTATCGACCGATTCTTGGCTTCGGCCGAGGCTTACAGCGTGCCGGTGGTGCTGGTGTTCAACAAGTTGGATCTGCTGCAAGCGGATGAGGACGCCATGCACTATCTCGACATGATGGTCAACCTCTATGAGACGGTAGGCTATCGTTGTGTGCGCGTCTCAGCCGTCACGGGTGAGGGAATAGGCGAGTTGCAGCAGATGCTCCCCGACAAGGTGACGCTGCTGAGCGGCAACAGTGGAGTGGGGAAGTCCACTATCATCAACCGGTTGCTGCCGGGAGCCAATCTGCGCACGGCTGAGATCAGTGAGGCCCACGACACGGGTATGCACACGACGACGTTCAGCGAGATGCTTCCATTGCCCGGTGGCGGATACCTCATCGACACTCCGGGCGTGAAGGGCTTTGGCTCTTTTGATATGGAACCCGAGGAGATTGGCAGTTATTTCAAGGAGATATTCAAGTTCTCGAAAGATTGCCGCTTTTCCAACTGCACCCATACTCACGAGCCGGGCTGTGCCGTCATCAAGGCTGTCGAGGATCATTATATCGCCTTGAGCCGCTATCAGAGCTATCTGGGCATGCTCAAGGACAAAGACGAAAACAAATATCGCGAAGCATTTTGACTCATCGGCCCCCATCATTTGCCCCAACTGCCCCCATCCACCCTATCCACCCCATCTGATATCCTCTCCCTTATACCTTATTATATATAGGGGCGGATGAGGTTTGTAGCTTGACTCACATCAAGCAGATTGACTGAGGTCAACAAAAGTGGGGGTAAACGGCAATAATCCAGTGGTTTGTTTGCGTGCGCAATAGTTTTTGTCTACCTTTGCACTCGAAAGAAAGAATGTACTAAGGTAAAAAGATTTAGGATAACACACAAACATGAACCGCGGATGACTTCTTGAAAGTCCCGCATTAAAAGAAAGGATTATTATGATTATGGTATTAATGTCATTGGCCGTAGTTGCAATCATGATTGCACAGGCAGTAAACATCAGTAACAAGATGAACACCGAGAACAAGTAAGACGGTGTGGAGTAGAAATTAAACTTAACAGATAGAAGGCGGCTTCCGGATTTCCGGGAGCCGTTTTTTTGTGTCTCATGAATCGGAAGAATCCGGGCTATTAGGACTTATCAATGCTTCGTGACGGTCGTCACCTTATTCGTATTGGTAGGAAGACAGGCTTTCTTGTTGTAGCAACGAAAACCGTAATCCTAACCTAAAACTGAAAATATCCACTACACCAAAACTCTTTCTTTCCTTTGCCGAATGGATTATTTTGCTTAAATTTGCAGCAAAGAACAACGCACAATGCAGAAAGTAAGACCAAAGAAAAATCTCGGTCAGCATTTCCTGACCGACCTCAACATAGCCAAGCGTATAGCCGACACGGTGGATGCCTGTCCCGACCTGCCCATCCTGGAGATTGGCCCCGGCATGGGTGTGCTCACGCAATTTCTCGTGACGAAAGGGCGCGAGGTGAAAGCCGTTGAGATAGACAAAGAAAGCGTGGACTACCTGCACGAGAATTTCCCCGCCCTGCGCGACAATATCATCGGCGAGGACTTTTTGCGCATGGACCTCAACCGGATATTCGACGGCCGACAGTTTGTGCTCACCGGCAACTATCCCTACGACATCTCGTCGCAGATCTTCTTCAAGATGCTCGACTACAAAGATCTCATCCCCTGCTGCACGGGCATGATCCAGCGCGAGGTGGCCCAGCGCATGGCGGCAGAGCCAGGCTCGAAGACCTATGGCATCCTGAGTGTGATGATTCAGGCTTGGTACAACGTGGAGTATCTCTTCACTGTTGACGAGGGGGTATTCAATCCGCCGCCAAAGGTGAAGAGCGCCGTCATCCGTATGACGCGCAACAGCGTGAGCAGTCTGGGCTGCAACGAACAGCTCTTCAAACGGCTGGTGAAGACCGTCTTCAATCAGCGCCGCAAGATGCTGCGCGGGAGCATACGGCAGATGTTTGACAAGGACCATCAGCCCGACGCCTCGTTTTTCGCTACCGAACTCATGACCCGAAGGCCAGAGCAACTGACGCTTGAGGAGTTCGTAGCGTTGACCAATGATGTCGAAATGTGGCTCAGATGAGCGTTTTTGTCCACTAAAAGCGCCATTTGAATCAAAAAAAGAGAAAAAACTTGGCGTTTCCCAGTTTTTCTGTTACCTTTGCGTTCATGGAAACGGCAAAAAAGATTGCAAACACATCCTCGAAGATATTTGTTTCGCTCTTTTTGGGCGGTGCGATACTCTATTGGATGTATCGCGACTTTGACTTCTCCCAGATAGAAGGGGTGCTTCTCCACGGCATGAACTGGACGTGGATGTTGCTCTCGTTTCCTTTTGGCATTCTGGCCCAGATGATTCGTGGATGGAGATGGCGCCAGGCGCTGGAGCCTGTTGGCGAGCATTCGCGCAAGAGCGTCGCCGTGAATGCCATCTTCCTGAGCTATGCCGCCTCATTGGTGGTGCCGCGCATTGGCGAGTTCACGCGCTGTGCCGTGCTGAAGCGCTACGACGACGTGTCGTTTTCAAAGGCTTTGGGCACTGTGGTGACCGAGCGCGTCATCGACTCCCTTCTCGTGATGATCATCACAGGCCTGACGTTGATTCTGGAGATTCGCGTATTCGATATCTTCTTTGCCCGCACGGGCACACGTCTGGACACGTTCTTCACGCAGTTCAGCCTCACGGGTTGGATCGTCACTATCATCTGTGGCATTGCGGCCATTGGGCTGGTGTGGTATCTCGTCAGGCAATTGTCGGTGCACAACAAGATAAAGGACATGCTTCACGATATGTTCTTGGGCGTGTCGAGCCTGAGGCAGGTCAACAATGCACCGCTCTACGTGTTCTGGACATTGGCTATCTGGGCCTGCTATTTCCTGCATTATTACTTGACGTTCTTCTGTTTCGACGCTACGAGCGGATTAGGAGTAGACTGCGCCATCGTGACATTCATTGTAGGAAGCATTGCCGTGATTGTGCCCACTCCCAACGGTGCTGGTCCTTGGCATTTCGCCGTGAAGACCATGCTTATCCTCTACGGAGTGAACTCCACCGATGCACTGTATTTTGTGCTGATCGTGCATTCCGTGCAGACGCTGCTCGTCGTGCTGCTGGGCATCTGGGCTTGGGCCGTACTGAGCTTCACGGCTCCCAAGAAGCAGGCCGAACTGGCAGAGGCACATTGAGAAAGACTAATTGAAATTAATAATAACCTCGAGTTGGAAACGTTTTCCGATTCGCCTAAAACCAAATTACTATGAGTGAAATAAGCAATTTGAAGCCAGCAGCTATCTGGCGCAATTTTGACGCATTGACCCAGATTCCCCGTCCGTCGGGCCATCTGGAGAAAGTACAGCAGTTTCTTCTTGATTTCGCCCAGCGCGTAGGCGTTGAGGCCTTCAAAGATGCCGGTGGCAACATCGTGATGCGCAAGCCCGCTACGCCGGGTATGGAGAACCGCAAGACCGTGTTGCTCCAGGCTCACATGGACATGGTGCCCCAGAAGGCTCCCGACAGCAAGCACGACTTCGTCAATGATCCCATCGAGACCTACATTGAGGACGGATGGGTGAAGGCTAAGGGCACGACCCTCGGTTCTGACGACGGTATCGGCGTGGCTGCCATCATGGGTATTATGGAAACGAAAGATCTGAAGCACGGTCCCATCGAGGCGCTCATCACGCGCGACGAGGAAACGGGTATGTATGGCGTCAACGAGTTGCCCACTGGCGAACTTCACAGCGATATATTGATGAACCTCGATTCTGAGCTCTGGGGCAAGTTTGTCATCGGTTCGGCTGGTGGTATCGACATCACTGCAACGATGGAATACCAGGGTGTGAAGAATGAGGAAGAGGCAGCCGTACGCGTCACGCTGAAGGGACTCCGTGGCGGCCACTCTGGTCTGGAGATCAATGAGGGCCGCGCCAATGCCAATAAGGAGATGGTGCGCCTCGTGCATGAGGCTATCGCACAGCTCGGGGCCCGTCTGGCCAGCTGGCATGGCGGCAACATGCGCAATGCCATTCCTTTCAAGGCCGAGGTGGTGCTGGCACTTCCCGCTAAGGAAGTAGAACGACTGAAGGCTCTCGTGGCCAAGCACAAGGAACTGGTTGCAGACGAGTTCAAGGGCATTGAGAACAATGTTGAGTTCTTCACCGTAGAGGCCGAGAAGCCTGAGATGCTCGTGCCGGTAGAGATTCAGGACAACCTCGTGGATGCCATCTATGCTTGCCACAATGGCGTGGTGCGCATGATTCCTGCTTATCCCAGTGTGGTGGAGACTTCGAGCAACCTCGCCATCATCGACATCGAAGACGGCAAGGCAGCAGTGAAGATTCTGGCCCGTTCGAGCCGTGAGGATATGAAGGACTACGTTTGCAAGATGCTGGAGTCGTGTTTCTCGATGGCCGGCATGAAGGTTGAGTTCAGCGGCGACTACGGCGGCTGGGATCCCAATCCCGACAGCGAAATTCTGAATCTGTTGAAGAAGGTCTACAAGGAGCAGACGGGCAAGGAAGCAGCCGTTCAGGCCGACCATGCCGGACTGGAGTGCTCCGTGATTCTGAGCAAGTATCCCGGAATGGATGTTGTGTCGTTGGGTCCGACGTTGCTCTCGCCACACACCACCAACGAGCGCTTCGAGATTGCCACAGCAGAACCGTTCTGGCAGCTGCTGACCAAGACGCTTGAAGAGATTCCCGAGAAATAAACCAACGACTCCCCGCGCTGCATTCGTTTGCTGCGCGGGGAGCTTTTCTTTATACCCCTACCACCGGCCTTTCCCTACGAAGGGCTTTTTTCCTTTTCTAAGACTTACAAACTCCTAAATTCAGCCGGTGCAACTTAATAGCCAAAGTTTCCCGCTCTCTTAAAGGCGTAGTAAAGTTCCACTGCGAGGTGCCGGAGGACCGTCAGTACAGACTTCACGTCGCATTTGGTAAGCGATCAACTGTCCTGCATGCGCTCTACAATTTCGTCTTTTGTCAAATGCTTCAGTCGTCGCAACACTACGTATTTACGTTCATCGCCTTCTCTACTTACATTCTTCAGTGTGTGAATGTCGCACTTGATTTCCTTTGTTTTCTATGATTTATTAGGTTTACAACCCTCTCTTCTTGTCGGGCGGCACGTGCCGCCCTTATGGTTGCCACGTGCCGCCCTTGTGGCTGCCACGTGCCGCCCATTATGGTCGCCAATTGCCGCCCTTACGGTTGCCAATTGCCGCCTATTATAAATATAGCGATATAGCCTCGCTTTAAGGAACACTATGAGTCATGCATAGTTAGCAAAGAGGTCTGCCGGATAATTTGGAGTCTTAGATCACAGACGGTCTTAGGAGCAAATAGGTCTTTGTACAAATTTCTGGAAGCAATAGATCTCTATGCATTCTGACATAACCAATACGAATATAGCCGTCTAGTGCAAGAATGAATTTCGGCTCCATATTATCTTCTATTCTCATCTTTTATCTGGTCAAGTAGCTTTAAGACCCTTGCTACTTGTGAATATGCTATCTTATCTTCGGGATGGGCAGACGCAAGCGTGCTAAGTGTTTCTCCGTTTTTCATGGCTTGGTCGAGGTTGCCATGTTTTACCAAGAATTCATAGAGCTTGGTTCGGATGAAATACATCTTTGTTTTCTCATAGCCTGGCATATACTTCTGTAATTCAGGCAGTAATTGTTCATACGATGTATAATGCTAGACCTGCAATGTTGGCAGAAAATGAAGTAGAAACCAAAATTCGGTGCACGGGTTAGTTTCTACAAACATAATATCCTTGTTCTCTTTCTTGTTTTTGAAAGCTTTGTACTTCTTCATCTGCAGGCACACTGTTCAGCCTGTCCATGTCCAGCAGACAGACGACGTAGTCATAGCCCTCATTTCTCTTTGCTTTAGAAGGTTCAGAAGATGGTCTATGTCAGAGTGAGCGGGAAAATCGGGTGCAAGGCGAAACGGGTAGCGACAGGCCACTCGCATGGAATCGAAATAGAACCATTCGGTCTCACCCTCCCCAATAATTGCAATACTTTTTCTCATTTTGCAAGCTCGTTTAAGTCAAGATACTGGCTTCCCAGGAAAGGGAGGTCTACAAGTTTTCCTTGTCTGTAGGCATTATATGGTGACATAGTATTATGTAGTCCCATTTCTGAAAGATGCTCCAGATGTGTTTCTGCATCATTGCCTTTGTCTGTGAACCAGACGGCATCACGACGGATGAAGTCTTCATTGAGCAGATTGATGTCATGAGTGGTGAAGAGCAGCTGTGAGTTGTTTGCACTATTAGCAAGAAACACGCGTATAAAATATGACAGTAACTCATAGTGCATGCTTGATTCCAGTTCATCAATCATGATAAACCGAGAGGAAAAAAGCAATTCTTGCAGTATGGTTGCCATTCCGAGAAATCGAATCGTTCCTCGCGACTCATAACTTTCTGGAAGCTCAAAGTCTTCTCCATTGGCTGAGTGTTCAAAATACAGTCTACGCCCATCATCAGCCTTGTTCACCTTCAGGTTGTCGATATTAAAGTCGGACGCACGAAGCATGTACTGCAGGAATCGCTTCAGTTTTCCATCTGAATCTTGAGCAAGCTGTTCTTTGGTAAAGTCAGACAGCGATTTATCAGGTGTGAGTTCATTGGCAATGCCAAGGGAGAAAAAGTCATAGACTCTGTTCAGTAGGCTCAGCTCAACATTTGACTTGCTGAATGCGGCCAACACTGTACTATTATTGATGGTGTTACCTTCTATGATGGTCTGGCTTTTCTGCGACAGTTTTGCCTTTGAGCTGAAACTCACCTCAGAGGAGTCCGTCTTGCCATTGTAGACCCTGCGATAGAGAGAAGTGGGGCGATTGGTCAGATAGGCGTCCAGCTGCTCTTCATATATCCGGCTGTTGTCAAACTCAACAGAGAGAATATACCTTTTGCCATTGAGGTAGAAGGTCATGCTCATCCTGCAATGCCCATTGCGAGATACATCATCCAAGAGAAAAGGTACCCAGCCCATCTTTTCAATTTTGTCAGAAGGAACATGGGTCATCAAATGTTGGAAATAAGCAAGCGCCTTAAGGACATTGCTTTTTCCTGACGCATTTGAGCCGTATATCATTCCAATCTTCAGCAAGCGAATATTGTCGTTTGCCTTATGGATGTATTCTTCTTCCATAAAGCGATCACGTGACGCAATGAAACTTAACGTTACTTCCGAACGTATAGAGAAAAAGTTGCTGACCTTAAACTCTGCTATCATAGTAAACTCAATTGTTATAGTTGCAAAGATAAAACAAAATCGCTAAAAATCAAAATTTAATCGCTGTTTTCGTGAATAATGGTCCTGTTTTCGCGATTAAAAATAAGATTTTCCGTTTTATAGCTATAAAAACATCTCACTATAGATTCTATGTTTTCTAGTGGTAATCAATCAGGTAAAGCAGATGGGCGCTTCCCTTATAGGACGATGTCCGCCTCTTCTGCAAATACTATATTATAAGGAGAAGGACTGCGGTTGTCTCCTCTCTGCGGCGAGGATGGGCATGCGGGTGGTTCTGTACGGCTCTCAACTTCCTTGCCGTAATCCAAAAACTGTTTCTAAAACGTGGATAAAAACGCAAAAAAACTTGGAGGGATAGTTTATTTTTTCTACTTTTGCATTGCAAAAATCAATATCAACAATACAAATGGACGACTATCACGCGGAAAACGACAAGAAGAGAGCGTGAGGATGAGCCTCAGAGGCTAATCCCCACATTGTTGACTTGTCTTTGGAGATTAGCAAAATGAGAACATATTGGAACATCAACGAAAAGTTGACTGCCCTCAAGGAGTGGCAGCCCAACTGCTGGATTCAAGTGACTTGCCCCAGCGATGAAGATCAAAGAGAATTGATGGATCGCTATCACATCCCCGATTATTTCCTTTCGGACATCAGTGATACCGACGAGCGCGCCCGCTATGAGTACGACGACGGCTGGATGCTCATCATCCTCCGTATTCCCTATGTGAAGGAAATACGCTCGCGCACGCCCTACACTACGGTGCCGCTGGGCATTATCCATAAGCGCGACGTCACCATCACCGTGTGCTACTTCGAGACCAATATGATGATCGACTTCGTCAGCTACCAGCAGAAGCGTGGCGTGGGATTCACCGATTATGTAGATATGATCTTCCGCCTGTTCTATTCAAGCGCAGTGTGGTATCTGAAACGACTCAAGCAGATCAATGCGCTCATCGAGAAGGCCAAGCACAATCTCGACCATGAGGTGAACAACGAGAACCTGATAGGACTGAGCCGACTGCAGGACTCGCTGACCTATTTTATTACTTCCATCCGTGGCAATGAGAATCTGCTTTCGAAATTGAAGTTCAAGCTTCAGGTGGATGAACTTGATGCCGACCTCATCGAAGACGTCAACATCGAGATGACGCAGGCCCGCGAGACGACAAACATCTATTCAGACATCCTCGAGTCGACGATGGACACCTACTCCAGCATCATCAACAACAACATGAACACGGTGATGCGTACGTTGACTTCCGTATCGATTATCATGATGTTCCCCACGCTCATCGCATCCCTCTTCGGCATGAACCTCATTAACGGCATGGAACAAAATCCGTGGGGCTTCCCCATCGCGCTGACCATCTCCATCTTTGTTAGTGGATTGAGTTGGTGGATTCTTCGCACAAAAAGACTATTATGAGTCATTAGTTTAAAAAAAATCGGAAATTTCGTGCGGTATTCAATTTTTTTTGTTTAGATTTGCAGCGAATAAGGTGGCGACAATCGTTTTGTTGCCATCGGGAATACTTATATCATAACTAAAAGTTAAATGATGGACTCTCAAGAGAACGCCCTGAATCAGGGAACATTGGATGAGCAGAAGCCTAATAACGATGCTTCTGAGGTCAAAGCTACGGAAACCGAAACCAACACCACGGATGTCGCAACACCCGAGGAGAAGACTGCGGTTGACGGAGCTCAAACAGAAACGGCTGCTGCCGACGATGTTAAACCACATACCGACGCTGAGGAGCAGCAGGCTCCAGCAGTTGAGGATGAAGGGGTGAAAGAAAACGACCTTGCCCACAAGGTCTATAAAACCAAGAAAGAAGTGCTGGAACGCATTCGGCAGATTGCGCAGGAAGTGGACAATCCCGACAAGGAGGAGATTGACCACTTGAAGACCATGTTCTATAAGTTGCACATTGCTGAGCGCGAGAAAGAGCAAAAAGAATATCTCGAAGCCGGTGGCGATCCCGAGAAATACCAGGTGAAGCCCGACGAGGACGAGGAGGCTTTCAAGGCTGAGATGACCATCATCAGAGAAAAGCGCGCCAAGATCTTCCAGCAGCAGGAGGCCGAGAAGCAGGAGAACCTGCAGAAGAAACTCGACATCATCGAGAAGATCAAGGCTATGGCAACCTCACCTGAGCAGGCCAACAAGAGCTACAACGACTTCAAGGCCCTGCAACAGGAATGGAAAGAGATTAAAGCTGTGCCTGCCGATAAGGCCAATGAGCTCTGGCGCAACTATCAGCTCTACGTAGAGCAGTTCTACGACTTGCTCAACCTCAACCGTGAGGCACGCGAATATGACTTCAAGAAGAATCTGGAGAAGAAAACGCATCTCTGCGAAGAGGCTGAGAAACTCGCCGACGAGCCCGACGTGATCAGTGCCTTCCATCAGCTTCAGGAGCTTCATCAGCAGTACCGCGAGACGGGTCCTGTGGCCAAAGAGAAGCGCGAGGAAATCTGGAACCGCTTCAAGGCGGCCTCTACAGTGATCAACAAGCGCCACCAGCAGTACTTCGACGATATGCGTGCGAAGGAGGAAGACAACCTCACCCGCAAGACCGCCCTCTGCGAGAAGGTGGAGGCTATTGCTAAGGAAGAGAATAAGGGCAATGCCGACTGGGAACGCCATACAAAGGAAATCATCGACGTGCAGAAGGAGTGGAAGACCATTGGCTTCGCACCCCAGAAGATGAACGTGAAGATCTTTGAGCGCTTCCGTGCCGCCTGCGACGACTTCTTTAGCCGCAAGGCTGAATACTTCAAGGAGCGTAAGGCCATGCTCTATGATAATGTGGGCAAGAAGAAGGCGCTCGTGGAGAAAGCGCAGGCTCTCACCGACTCTACAGAGTGGAAGTCGACATCCGACAAGCTCATTGCCCTGCAGAAGGAATGGAAGACGATAGGTCCTGTGCCCAAGAAGATTGGTGACAAACTTTGGAGCGACTTCCTCACGGCATGCAACCACTTCTTCGAGGCCCGCAATACGGCCACAAGCAGCGTTCGCAATGAGGAGAAGACCAACTTGGAGAAGAAGCGCAGCATCGTTGCCCAGCTCAAGGAAATTGCCGACAAGGCTGAGGCCGACGCTCAGGACAAGGTGATGGATCTTATCGATGAGTACAACTCCATCGGCCATGTGCCTTTCCGCGATAAGGACAAGATCTATAAGGAGTTCCACGACATTCTGGACCGCTTGAACAAGGAGCTCAATATCTCCGTAGCACGTCGCAAACTCGACAACTTCAAGAGCAATCTGAAGAATATGGCCAAGCACGGCGACGATGCTATCGACAATGAGCGTGCCCGTCTGTTCCGCCGCTATGAGCAGTTGAAGAGCGAGATCAATACTTACGAGAACAACATCGGATTCCTCAACGTGAGCAGCAAGAAAGGCAATAGCCTGATCGATGAGATGAACCGCAAGGTCCAGAAGCTCAAGGATGAGGCCAAGTTGCTCTACGACAAGATCAAGGCTATCGATACCGCCAGCAAGGAGGAACAACAAGCTCCCGAAGGTGAGGAAAGCAAAACTGAAACTAAGTAAAATGATTCATATTCAATCAGAGGGTCTCACGCAGGTCCTCTGATTTTTTTTTCGCACTGCTCTTACTGGATATTCCGAATTGCAGTCAATATATGATGTTGTACAACAAAAATGAGTAAAATCAAATTATTCCTTTTCTGCTGCCTAGCTGTTCTCTTAATGAGTCCTACGAAATCTTCGCTTTCGGCCTGGACGCCGGGTGCAGTGGTGAGTAGGGCAGAGGTGGAGCGCTATGGGCTGAACCGATGTTTTACGGCCGTAGCCATACCAGATGCTGTTTTCCAGCGCATGCGTGGCCACTCCTATCCCTCAGGTTGCGAGGTGCAACGGTCAGACCTTCGTTATCTGAAGGTGCTTCATTATGATTTCAACGGCAGGATAAGACTTGGCGAGATGGTTTGCAACAAGTCTATCGCCAACGACCTGCTCTTTGTCTTTCGTAAGCTCTACGACAAGCGATACGCCATCGGGAGTATGAGGCTTATTGATGATTTTGGGGCAGACGACGAACACTCGATGCAGGCCAACAACACCAGTTGCTTCTGCTATCGCAAAGTGAAGGGACAGACGAAGCTTTCTAAGCATGCGCATGGACTTGCGGTAGATGTGAATCCTCTTTATAATCCTTGTGTGCGTACCATTAGGGGGAGGAGAAGCGTCCAGCCAGCCAATGGATTGCCATATATCGACCGTAAGGCAGCGTTCGCTCACAAAATTTCCCGGGACGATGTGGCTTACAAGTACTTCACACAACGTGGCTTTCGCTGGGGGGGCGCCTGGAGGTCGTTGAAAGATTACCAGCACTTTGAAAAGTGACGAGCATGATCAACATATTTTCCGAATACATTGAAATACAGTAGACCTTGCGCTTGAAAAAAGCAAGTAAAAACCCATGGATGAGCGTCTGGACGTCATCCATGGGCTTTTTGTTTGCTCTCAGTCTCTGGAGAGTCGAAGTTTGATCAGAGACTGCTTACGGCATATTTTCAGACCTCTTTGTCTTCTTCAGAAGTTTTTCTGTGCTTGGGCAAACGGCGGTTCCGCCTCAGCGAGTCAGTGATGATCCACTGCAACTGGCCGTTGATGCTGCGGAACTCGTCGGCGGCCCACTTCTCAATAGCGTCCATTGTGTCAGCGTCCACACGGAGAATGAAACTCTTGGTACTGTTCGCTTTCTTTGCCATTTTCCTCAACGTTGTTACATATTCAAAGTTCCCGTGTTGACAACAGGCTGAGCCGTGTCGTCACCGCAGAGGACAGGACGACCATCAGATTACTCACCATGGCTGCTTTCTTATCGTCGTCGAGTTCAACAACGTTTTCCTCTGAGAGTTTGTCCAGCGCCATCTTCACCATGCTCACCGCACCCTCTACGATCTTTTCACGTGCCATGATGATGGCCGAGGCCTGCTGGCGGCGTAGCATGACAGCAGCAATCTCGGGTGCGTAGGCAAGGTAGTTGATGCGGGCTTCCACCACTTCTATGCCAGCCAGGTCAAGGCGGTTGCGAAGTTCTTCCTCCAGTTCTTTATTGATGGTCTCTCCGCCACCGCGTAGCGTAAGCTCTGATGCCTGTCCGTCGGCTTCATCGTAAGGGTATTCACCAGCAACTTTGCGCAATGCGGCATCACCCTGGATCTTTACAAAGTTCTCATAGAAAGCCATGCGGCTTTGTTTGGTATCCATGGTGCTGTCGTTGGCATCCACTTCGAAGCAGGCCCTGTAGGTGTCGTGGAGTTTCCACACCAGCACTTGGCCGATTAGCACGGGGTTGCCCGACTTGTCATTGACTTTGATGGGTTCGGCATCGAGATTGCGGGCACGGAGTGAGAGATTTTTGGTGCTGTAGAATGGATTCACCCAAAAGAACCCAGTCTTTGTGAATGTGCCGCGGTATTTTCCGAAAAACATCATCACGCGTGCTGTATTGGGCTCAAGCATCATGAAACCGGTCATACAGAAAAGTGCACCCGAGAACTGCTGACGCAATCAACAGAGCAAGAAGAACGAATAACATCAGAAATCCATTCACTACTTTGCCCATAAAGGCGAATTCTTTTTTCTCCATAAAAGTAATTTTTAGTTGTTGAAATTGATATCATTTTGATATTGCAAATATATAAAAAAAACGATTACCAAAAAAGTTTTTTCTAATATTTTCTTGTGGGGATGAAGGTTCTTAACAGGTTCTTTATCTTTTTGTTACCGTTGCTACAATTTTTGTGATCTGATACATAATAAAGGGAAGTCTCGCGAGGCTCCCCATAATTTACATCCTATTTAAAAGTCTCCTCTATGGAGACCTAAGTCAATCTGTTTGTTGTACTACTGCCGCTTACCGATTTTTCTTTATTTGTGAATGTCTGGACAGGCTTCTTTTCAAATGGGTCGACCTTGATTGATTAGCAGACTTTCGGCTTGTCTGCGTCGTTTCAAATCGTTTGTTTCACAGTGCTTTGCTATTATTTCCTATTCAGATGCCTAAAGCAACTTTTTGTGATGGCAAAGGCAAGCTTTCTGTTAGTTACGCCCAAATTTGTTCAATCGATGGGCATCTTTTTTAAGCCAATTAGCTGTTTGATAAGATATTGAGGTGAGAGCTCCTCTGTTTGCTCAGCCGAAGCTAACAACAACAAAAAACTATTTTCAAACATTTATCCCATAGTTTTCTTGCTTGATTGGCAGAAATTTGTTATC
>ONYS01000206.1 GCA_900322095.1 uncultured Prevotella sp. | reverse complement strand
CTGTTGGGTGGAGGAGTTCAGGACGAAGATAGGTGCCGAGAAGTGGTGTCGTGGGCTGATGGACACAGACCAGGTTCATGAGTTTGAGACCTCGCTCATACGTGACCGTCATCGTTCCCGTGAGCTTTATGCCCAGTGTGTGGATATGGCCAAGCAGTTGAATGGCCGTATCAGTGGCGGTGATTCCGATGGCGTGGCCTATTTCATGGACAAGCCGTACATTGTCGGTTTTACGGAGGATGAGCGCAGCGGATGGCTGAACCGTTTCGCGGAGGAAGAGCATGTTCTTGGCGTGTATTTCAGCGACAATCGTATCGTGCCTGCCGACTTTGTTATCCTTCAGCGCGGCAACCGTATCGATGCAGAGCAACTGCCTCCATACGGCTTGAACCTCTACACGAAGCTCGCTTCCACCATGAAGGCCTTTACCGAGGACGCAAACCTTGCGCACAGTCATTCCATCCGGGTGATGGATAACGACAGTAGCCGTGACTTCACATTGGCCGAAGTCATCCCTGCTGCCCGTAAGGCCGACAAGCCCCTTGCTTTGGAAGATGCCCCCCATTTCGAGACCTTTCTCCATGCGCTGGAATACAGCCGTCGCCGGTTGCTGTCACAATCGGGCATCAGCTGTTCCGAACTGGAGTGCCCGAAAGGTCCCGTGGACAACATCATCCTGAACCGTGAGAGTTTCCCCGTGCTCAGTGGCAAGGGACTGTCAAGCGTTGATACGCTTCCGCGCCTACGATACCAATCCGCACGGCCTCGGTTTCTACGACCGAGTGGCGTTGTACTATCCGACGTTGGAGGAACTACGGCACGACCCTGCGAAGCTGAAAGCCGTTCAGAACTACACTGGCCGTCAGGACGTGACGCCCTTCGATGTCGCCCTGAAGTTCGGTCAAGCCTCGCGTATGCGTTGCCCTGACTATCGCTATGATGCTGCAAAGAAAGCCTTGGTGGAGCGTACCACCGACCCGTCGGCCAGGGAGTTTTCGCCCGAACAGCGGAAAGCCATTGAACTGGCTGCCGACTGTGGCGGCTTCTATCTGCGGCCCAAGGGCAGGGACTTCTTCTATGAGGTGTTGTTCAGCAATTCAGAAAAGACGATGGGAAACATCCCCGATGCGTGGAAGGCCGATGTCAAGGCCGAGCTGCGCGGACTGGCACGAGGAGAGGTGCGCGACGTGTCAGCGGGTTTGCACCGATAAAGAGAAAATACTATGGCATATAACAAGAGACAAAAGTTACAGGATAACATTGCCGCTATCCGTACCGTCTTCCAGCTTGAAAAAGAGGGTAGGGCGGCGACGGATGCAGAGCGTGAAGTCCTGAAGAGATATAGCGGTTTTGGTGGTCTGAAGTTCGTGCTCAACCCTGTTGACAAGGACAGTATTCAGAATGAGAAAGTATGGAAGCCCTCCGACCGTCCGTTTATAGCAGATACCCTTCGCCTTCATGAACTGTTACGTGAGAACAGCAAGGATGACAGACAGTATCGTGAATATGTTCAGAGCTTGAAAAACTCTGTGCTAACCTCGTTCTACACACCCCAGCCCGTGATAGCTGCAATAGCGAAGGTTTTCAAGGACGCTGGTGTGGACGTGAAGTCAATGCTCGACCCCTCGGCAGGTATCGGCAAGTTCGGCGATGCCTTCAAGAGCGAGTACTCCGATGTGAGGGTCAGTGCCTTTGAGAAAGACCTGCTTACTGGTCGCATCTTGAAGGCTCTGAATCCGAACGACAGTGTAACAATAGACGGTTTTGAGACCATCAAACCTGAGCTAAAGGGGACATTTGATGTTGCGACATCTAATATTCCCTTTGGCGACATCAAAGTGATGGATGATGAATATCGCAAGAGTGGTAACGATGCGAAACGCTATGCCGTCTCGACCATCCACAACTACTTCTTCCTGAAAGCCCTCGACCAGGTGCGCGAGGGCGGTTTTGTGGCGTTCATCACCTCCAGGGGCTTCATGGACTCCCCGTCGAACAATCCCATCCGCGAGGAACTGGTTAAGAACGCTCGTCTGGTGGGAGCCTTCCGTCTGCCCGACGGCATGTTCCGCGACGAGGCAGGAACGGATGTAGGCTCCGACTTGGTAGTCCTCCAGAAATACACCGGCTATGATATGTCGCTCGATCCCGACACACAGGCTTTCTGCGACGTGAACACAGGCTTCAAGGCTATGAGCGGTGAGGACTGGACGGACATATCCATGAACTGTCACTGGTGGAAGTCGATGATGGCCCCTGACTCGGAGGCTATCGTGGCCACGAAGATGGAGAAAGGCACCGACCCCTACGGCAAGCCGACACTGGTATGCACCCATGACGGCGGTATGGAGGGGATTGCCCAACTGCTTACAGAGTATTTCAAGCGTGACCTGTATAAGGACTTTGTGGATTACTATAAGGCCAATGCCCCTAAAGTTGTGGAGCAGAAGCCGGAGCCAGTGCAGCAGGTTCAGGCAAAACCGCAAGTGCAACAGGTGCAGCAGAGTGCTCCCGTCCAGCTCGACCTCTTTTCCATGTGGGACAGTCAGGAAGTGCAGCAGGCACAGCCAATAGTTCAGCAGGAGGAAAAGCCCAAGGAACTTACCAAGGATGAGCAGCGCATGCAGCTCTACTATCATATTCGTGATGCCTACGAAGAACTCTATGACACCGAGGCACAGTCGCGTGAAGCCCAGCCGGAACTCCGTGCCAAGCTGAATCAGTATTACGACGAGTTTGTCGAGAAGTTCGGCTATCTCAACGAGCGCAAGAATGCCCGTGCTATCATGAACGACAGCAAAGGCCGTGACGTGCTGACGCTGGAGAATGCCGTTGACAAGACCTTTGTCAAGGCCGACATCTTCGAGCGTCCCGTGTCCTTTGTGGCCTACGAGATCAGTCATGTCGATACCCCGGAGGAAGCCCTCTTTGCCTCGCTGAACCGCTATGGTCAGGTGGATTTGGAGTATATGGCCGGTATCACTGGCCATACGCAGACCGATTTGGTCAATGAGTTGAAAGGACGTATCTATTACATGCCCGATGGCCGCTACGAAATCAGCAGCAAGGCCCTCTCCGGCAATGTCTATGATAAGCTGGCCTATGTGAACGATGCCATTGAACTGGCTCAGGAACATGCCGATGACCCCAAGATCGTTCCC
>ONYS01000069.1:26064-34169 GCA_900322095.1 uncultured Prevotella sp. | reverse complement strand
GCTGAATGGAATTGAAATTCGCTGTTCGAAGGGTAAAGGGCAGAAACTCTAATAAGCAGCACGCCCTGAAAGGGCAGAAGCTCATAGCCCAGGGCATCGCCCTGGGTTGTTACGGGCGTTAGCCTATCGCCCTGTAAGGGCAAAAGCTTTAAAATTCCAGGCAAAATTCAAAGCTTTTGCCCTTACAGGGCGCCTTGTTGACTGGCATTATACCCAGGGCGTTGCCCTGGGCTAAGAGCTTTTGGGCCTTCAGCCCGACTTGAACCGCATTCGAAACATCAGCCCCTTAACATGAAACACCTTATCAGCAGGAAGGCTCCATTGCCCCCTAATTTTCCTTCCAGAAGGCAGGTGTGAAGATCACGAGTACGGTAAAGATTTCCAGACGGCCGATGAGCATCATGAGCGAACAGAACCACTTGGCCAGATCGGGCAGTTCGCTCCACGACATGGTGGGTCCAATCTCTGTTCCCAAGGTTGGTCCTACGTTTCCCACGCAACTCAGCGTGATGGTGATGGCATTGGTGTTGTCGATTCCCATCGCTATCATCGTGAACGAGATGATGACGCAGATGATAAGGTAGATGGTGAGGAACGCCAGCAGCGTGACACGTTTCTGCATGGGCACGTTCACCCCGTCGATCTTGAGCGGCAGCACGGCGTTGGGGTGCAATATCTGTCGGAACTCATTCTTCACCATGCGCAGCAGGATGACGCCACGGATGCATTTCAGTCCACCGCTCGTACTGCCCGAGCAGGCACCTATAAACATACACATCGACAGCACCACCCATGTGACGTGAGGCCAGAGTGCGGCATCGTCGTTGAAGAGACCAGTGGTCGTGATAAACGAAACCACCTGGAAGATGGCGCTGCGGAAGGCGTGCTCCATGTCGTAGTTGCGCATCACCATGAGTTCTACCATGATGAAGACGCTGAAGACCGTGACGAGGAAGATGTAGAATCGGAACTCGGAGTTGCGGAACAGTTCCTTGATCTTAAACTTGATGACGGCGGCATAGAGCAGTGTGAAGTTGACACCCGATAGGAAACAGAAGAACGTACAGATGTATTCGAGCGATGGCGAATGGAAGAACTCGGTACTGGTGTTGTGGGTGGAGAAGCCTCCCGTTGCCGTTGTCGTCATGGCATAGTTGAAACTGTCGAAAAGTCCCATTCCCGCCACATAATACGACAGAATGCAGGCGATGGTGAGCACGAGATAGGTGCTCCAAATCCACTTTGCCGATGTGGAGAGACGTGGATGCAACTTGGTCTTGATAGGGCCTGTGGCTTCGGCGGCAAACACCTTGGTCTGTCCGCCTACGAGCGATGGCAGCAGGGCGATGGTGAAGAACACGATACCCAGTCCGCCTATCCACTGTGTGAGCGATCGCCAGAACAGCAGTCCGTGCGGAAAGCACTCCACGTCGTCGAGTATGGTGGCTCCGGTGGTGGTGAATCCCGACATCGTCTCGAAGTAGGCATCGGTGAAGTGGTTGATGTAGCCGCTCACCATGAAGGGCAGCGTGCCGAAGAGGCTGAAGATAATCCACGATAGCGAGACAACGAGATAGGCGTCGCGTCGCGACATGGAGTTGTCGGCTCCGTGTCCTCGCCATTTCAGGATGAGTCCTCCGCCAATGGTGGTCAGCGTAGCCACGATAAAGGCAAAGATGTCTTCCTGCTGATAATAGACAGCTACCAGCAGACTGAGCAGCAGCAGCGAAGCCTCAATGAAGAGCAGCTGCCCCAAAACCTTGTATATCAGTTTCCAGTTGATCATTCTTTCTGTTCAAGTTTTCTCAAGTGAGGGAAGTTTTCAGAAGTTAATGGAAGTTATCTCTCCCTTCGGTCGTTCGGGAAGTTAAGAGACAACAGCCTTATTGCTACAGTTTCCCATTCCCTTCCATCATACAAAGTATTTTTCTATCTTCTTCATATTGATGTTGTGGCAGAATACCATGACCGAGTCGCCCGCTTCAATCTGCGTGTTGCCCGAAACGAGCATTCCCTCCTCGCCACGCACCAGTCCGCCGATGGTCACGCCGATGGGCATTCCCAGGTCCTTGACAGGTTTCTTGGTTACCTTGGATCCTTCTTTGGCGATGAACTCCGCCACGTCGGCGTTGGCATTCATGAGAAATCTCACGTTCATCACGTCGGCGTCGAGCATCATCTGATAGATGTAGCTGGCGGCAATCACCTTCTTGTTGATGATGGTTCCGATGTCGAGGCTCTCAGCCATGCTCACGTAGTCGACGTTCTCTACGGCAGCCACGGTCTTTCTCACTCCCATGCGCTTGGCTGTGAGGCATGCCAGGATATTGGTCTCTGCGTTTCCCGTCAGCGCCACGAAAGCCTGCGTGCTGCGTATTCCCTCCTCGTTGAGCAGCGGGATGTCGCGTCCGTCGCCATGGATGACGAGTGTCTTGTTCTCGTCGAGTATTTCGTTGAGGTACTCACACCGTGCCTCGTCCTTCTCGATGATTTTGCACTCCATGTATTCGGGCATTTTCTTCACGGCTCTCACGGCCGTGCGTCCTCCGCCCATAATCATCACGTTCTTCACGTCCACATAGTGCTCCTTGCCCACTATCTTTCGGATGTAGGGAATGTAGTTGCGTGTGGTCATGAAGTAAGCCAGGTCGTAGAGTTTCAGCTCGTCGTTACCGCCGGGGATGATGGTTTCGTCGCCTCGCTTGATGGCCACTACGTGGTAGGGGTCGTTGGGTCCGCTGATGTCCTTGAGCGGCTGGTTCAGTATCTCGCAGGTCTGTCGCAGCTTGATGCCGAGCATTACCAGGGCACCGTCGTGCACGTCCCATCGCTGTCTCACCCAACTCATCTTCAGTCCGTTGTTGATGTCGACAGCGGCGAGCATCTCTGGATATATCAGCTTGCTGATGCCCAGTCCCTGGAAAAACTCCTGTGCCTGCGGATCCATGTATTCGGGGTTGTCCACCCGTGCCACCGTTCGCTTGGCTCCCAGGTTTTTCGCCAGGATGCTGGCAGTGATATTGGTGCTCTCCAATGGTGTGACAGCGATGAAGAGGTCGGCGACTGCCGTTCCCGCATCTCGCAATATCTTCAGGCTCGTAGGCTTTCCCACCATGGTGAGCAGGTCGCAGTCGGAGCCGATGCTTGCCAGCCGCTCCTCGCTCTCGTCGATGAGTGTTATCTCCTCGTTGCTGCGTGACAGGAGTCTCGCCAGATGCGTTCCGATGGCGTATGCGCCAGCAATGATGATTTTCATTCTTTTATAATAGCTTTTTTGATTGATTTCTTATCCATGTGTACGATTTCTCTGAGCTGTGCTATCGTGCCGTGTTCCACAAACTCGTCGGGCAGTCCCATGCGGATGACGTGAGGATGATAGTCGTGGTCGCTCATCCATTCCAGGACGGCAGAGCCGAAGCCACCCATGCGCACGCCGTCCTCGATGGTTACGATGCGGTTGAATCTGCTACCTATCTCGTGGAGCAGTTTCTCGTCGAGCGGTTTCAGGAATCGCATGTCGTAGTGGGCCACGCTCAGTCCCTCCGTCTCTTTCTCCACTTCGGCTATGGCCTCGGCAGCATCGTTTCCGATAGGTCCGAGGGTGAGCACAGCCACGTCAGTGCCTTCCTTCAGTTTTCTGCCCGTTCCGGTCACGATTTCCTGCATGGGGTTTCGCCAGTCGGTGAGCACACCGTTGCCTCTGGGGTAGCGTATCACGTAGCAACCGTGGTGGGGCAACTGGGCCGAGTACATCAGGTTGCGCAGCTCGTGCTCGTTCATAGGCGATGCGATGGTGAGGTGGGGCACAGGCCGCAGCGCCGCCAGGTCGAAGGCCCCGTGGTGTGTGGGGCCGTCCTCGCCCACGAGTCCAGCCCTGTCGAGACACAGCACCACGGGCAGACTGAGCAGTGCCATGTCGTGTATGATGTTGTCGTAGGCTCGCTGTGCGAACGAGCTGTATATGTTGCAGAACGGCATGAGTCCGTCCTTTGCCATTCCTGCCGAGAAGGTGACGGCGTGTCCTTCGGCTATGCCCACGTCGAACACTCTGTCGGGCATCTGCTTCATCATGATGCTCATGGAGCATCCGGTGGGCATGGCGGGCGTTACACCCACGATGTTGTGGTTCTGCCGTGCCAGTTCGAGCAGGGTGTTTCCGAAGACGTCCTGATATTTGGGCGGCTGGTTGTTGGTGTCGCTCACTAATCGCTCGCCCGTCTCGGGATCAAACTTTCCTGGTGCGTGCCAGATGGTGGCGCTTTTCTCTGCAGGCTCGTAGCCCTTGCCCTTGGTGGTGTGCAGGTGGAGCAACTTGGGGCCTTTCATGTCCTTGAGTTGTCGCAGCACGCGCACCACTTCGCGTATGTCGTGTCCGTCGAAGGGTCCGAAGTACCGTATGTTCATTCCCTCGAAGATGTTCTGCTGGTGGCTCAGTGCCGACTTCAGCGCGTTGTTCAGTCTCAGTATTCCCTTTCGCCTGTCATCGTTGAGGTAGCCTTTCGAGTGCAGCCATTGCGAGGCCTTGAACCTCAGTCGGTTGTAGGTATCGTTGGTGTCGAGGTTGAGCAGGTATTTCTCCATACCTCCCACGGCCCGGTCGATACTCATATCGTTGTCGTTGAGTATGATGAGCAGGTCGTTGGGCGTGCTCGATACGTTGTTGATTCCCTCGAAGGCGAGTCCTCCGCTCATGGCTCCGTCGCCTATCACTGCCACTACGTGCCTGTCGTTCTCCCCCTTCTGCTTGGCGGCCACGGCCATGCCGAGCGCCGCCGAAATCGAGTTGCTGGCGTGCCCGCAGGCAAAGGTGTCGTATTCGCTCTCTAAGGGAGTGGGGAAGGGGCGTA
Organism: uncultured Prevotella sp.; assembly: GCA_900322095.1. Classification (GTDB taxonomy): domain Bacteria; phylum Bacteroidota; class Bacteroidia; order Bacteroidales; family Bacteroidaceae; genus Prevotella. Next base: position 29,322 of record ONYS01000069.1, on the reverse strand, counting down.
TGCCGTGCAGCCTTCGGTTGGTGCAGAAGGCGTCGCGCCGCCCGGTCAGTATCTTGTGGCCATAGGCTTGATGGCCCACGTCCCACACGATGCGGTCGTAGGGTGTATTATATATATAATGTAGGGCTACGGTGATTTCGACGACACCCAGCGAGGAGGCGAAATGTCCGGGGTTGACCGCCACCTCTTCGATGATGTCCTCGCGCAGTTCCCTGCAGAGTTCCGGCAGCTCGTCGATGCTCAGCTTGCGCAGGTCTTCGGGATACTTGATATTGCTTAAAAGGCTAAACTTCTCTTTGTCCATGTCTTCATCTCATGAATAACCATGCAAAGGTAGTATTTTTTTTTCAGTATATGTCATTTTTGTCCGATTTATTTCTGTTTTCCCACATTTTCTTCGTATATTTGCATCCCGACAAATCAATAATATCACAACATAATGAGAAAAAACATCTTCCTTTTAGGAGCCTTGCTGGCCGTTTCAGCCGCCACGATGGCTCAGACCAAGCAGGGAGGCATCTCGGCGCAGATGCTCTCGCAGATCGAGAAAATGCAGAAGACATCGGCTGCCGACAAGGCGCTCTTCAATGCCATCGCTGCCAACAGTATCGACGACTTGGTGAAGAATCGTGCCAATGCTGGTCCTGTTGACACTCACTTCAGCGTGGAGACTCCTGCGCAGCGCATCCACAACCAGAAGAGCTCTGGCCGTTGCTGGATGTTCAGCGGCATGAACGTGCTGCGTGCCAACTTCGCCAAGGCTCATGCCGACTCCCTGGCAGTGGAGTTCTCGCAGGACTATCTCTTCTTCTACGACCAGTTGGAGAAGGCCAACCTCATGCTTCAGGGCGTCATCGACCATGCACGCAAGTCCATCGAGGACCCTCAGGTGCAGTTCTTCTTTAAGAGTCCGCTCAACGACGGTGGAACCTTCTGCGGCGTAGCCGACCTGGCAGCCAAGTACGGACTGGTGCCTATGAGCGTGATGCCCGAGACCTATTCGAGCGAGAATACCAACAAGATGAGCCGTCTCGTGGCAAGCAAGCTTCGTGAGTACGGACTGGAGCTTCGCCGCATGGCTGCTGCAGGCAAGAACGCCAAGCAGATAGCGGCCCGCAAGACCGAGATGCTCGCCACCGTCTATCACATGCTATGCCTCACCCTGGGCGAGCCTGTCAAGGAGTTCAGCTACGCCTTCCGCAACAAGGACGGCAAGCAGATGGGCGAGGCGAAAACCTATACTCCCAAGAGCTTCTACGACGCCACCGTGGGCAAGGAACTCAACGGCACCTTCATCATGGTGATGAACGACCCACGCCGCCCCTACCACAAGACCTACGAGGTGGAGTACGACCGCCACACCTACGACGGCCACAACTGGAAGTATCTCAACCTGCCTATGGACGAGATTGCCAGCCTCGCCATCGCCTCGCTCAAGGACGGTCGCAAGATGTACTCCAGCTACGATGTGGGCAAGCAGTTCGACCGCAAGCGCGGTTATCTCGACCTCGACAACTATGATTATGCCTCGCTCTTCGGTACCACGTTCCCTATGAACAAGGCCGAGCGCATCAGCACCTTCGACAGCGGTTCTACCCACGCCATGACGCTCACCGCCGTCGACCTCGACGCCAATGGCAAGCCGCTGAAGTGGAAGGTGGAGAACAGCTGGGGCGCCGACAACGGACAGAAGGGCTGTCTCATCATGACCAACCGCTGGTTCAATGAGTACATGTTCCGCCTCGTGGTCGACAAGCAGTATGTTCCTGCCCAGCTCCTCAAGGAGTTCGACCAGAAGCCAGTGATGCTTACAGCCGACGATCCTCTCTTCCAGTTAGAAGACTAATCATCCCAAATTACTCAACTTTCGTACTTACGGAAGTTGAGTAATTTTTTTTATCATCACTTTTATTCTTTTTTGAATAATTTTCGTACCTTTGCCCCAAAAATAGAGAATATCATGCAAGAAATGAAGACCCGCGAGCGCATCATCGCTCTTGTCAATAAGGAAGTAGTTCCCGCCATCGGCTGCACCGAACCGATGGCTGTGGCGTTGTGTACGGCCAAGGCAGCCACTCTGTTGGGCAAGCGTCCCGACAGCATCGAGGTGCTGCTCAGCCCCAATATGCTCAAGAATGCCATGGGCGTGGGCATTCCCGGCACCGGAATGATCGGCCTGCCCATCGCTGTAGCCTTGGGTGCCCTTATCGGCAAGCCCGAATATGAGCTCGAAGTGCTCAAAGACCTCACCCCCGAAGCTCTGCAGCAGGGCAAGCGCTACATCGAGGATGCCGACATTGACATCAAGCTGAAGCAGGGAATCGTCGAGAAACTCTACATCGAGGTTGTCTGTCATTCGGGTAAAGACCAGGCTGCCGCCATCATCGCGGGCAGCCACACCCACTTTGTCTTTGCCGAGCGCAACGACGAGGTGGTGCTCGACGAGCGACAGCCCGGAGGCGCCGATGAGGACGACACCGACATACAACTTTCCATGCGCATGGTCTACGACTTCGCCATGACAGCTCCCCTCGACGAGATCAGTTTCATTCTGAAGACCAAGGAGTACAACATGCGGGCAGCCGAGCTCTCCATCAAGGGCAACTACGGCCATTGCTTAGGCAAGACCATGGACCGTCCCATGAGTCACGGCATCTTCGGCAACAGCATCTTCTCGCACATCATCTCGCGCACCGCATCGGCATGCGACGCCCGTATGGGAGGAGCCATGATTCCCGTGATGAGCAACAGCGGCAGCGGCAACCAGGGCATCTGTGCCACCAATCCTGTTGCCGTCTATGCCCTCGAGAACGAGAACACCGAGGAAGAGCTCATACGTGCCCTCATGCTCAGCCATCTCACCGCCATCTACATCAAGCAGAGCCTCGGCAAGCTGTCGGCACTGTGCGGCTGCGTGGTGGCGTCCATAGGCAGCAGTTGCGGTATCACCTATCTCATGGGCGGTGACTATCAGCGCATCTGCAACTCGGTGAAGAATATGGTGGCCAACCTTACGGGCATGATCTGCGACGGAGCCAAGCCCAGTTGTTCGCTTAAGATTTCGTCGGGAGTCAGCACCGCTCTGCTCTCCTCGCTGCTCGCCATGGAGGGTCGTTGTGTCACTTCTGCTGAGGGCATCGTCGACGACGATGTAGATCGCTGCATCCACAACCTCACCTCCATCGGTGCCGATGCCATGCGTATCACCGACGACATGGTGCTCAACATCATGACTCATAAGTAACTCTTTGCAGAAGA
>ONYS01000069.1:0-26031 GCA_900322095.1 uncultured Prevotella sp. | reverse complement strand
AGGCGCCGGTCATCTATTAAGACCCAAAAGGGGCACTATCGGGCAGCTGACAAAGTATTAAACTATCATTTACACAACTTCTGTAAATCTACTACTTTTTCCTGAACATTCCAAGAAAAAGAGAAAAAAGTGTAAGCGTAAACAAAGATTAATGCTTCAATGTGTTGGGGGGCATAGGAATTTGAGTGAAGTGTTGTGGGTTGTGCTGCGAAAGTCTGATAAGCAGGGGCTAATGAGTAAACGAAAAAAGGAAGAGAACATAGTGGCTCTCTTCCCTTTGGGTTTCATGTTCCTTGCCGATGGGCAGGGGGAACAGAATATTTGCTGAAAACAATCTTACACGAGTGTGGCGACAATTTCCTCGCGAGTGCCGGGGAGCATGTCGATGACTGGAATCTCGGGCATGGTGTAGCAGCCTGGCTGCAGACGGAAGGTGGCGCGAGCCACGTTGACCAATACCTGAGCAGTGAGAGCAGGGTTGTTGATGCTCATGTTGAACTCGAAACGCTGGTTCTGAGTCTTGCCCGAAACGCCCTTGCGAACGAGGTTCACACCATGACCCATGTCCTTGACATCATCGACTGAGGCTACAGCAAAGACGTGGGTCTCGTCGTGAGCGAAGTAAGGGTCGGCCTTAATCTCGGCAGTTACGTCCTCGAGCTTGGCGCCTTCCTCCAACTCTACGTACACCATGCGGCGGTGAATGCCCTCGCCCAATGGGATGGTGACAGAGAGAGCCTCCTTGACACCCTGCTTGCTGCGTACGCAAACAGAGTGGCCCATGCTCATACCAGGACCGAAGTTGGTATAGGTAAGACCCTTGGGAGCAAGGCTTTCCATGAGCACGCGCACTACTGAGTCAGAACCTGGATCCCAGCCAGCAGAGATGACGCTCACCTTGCCTGCCTTCTTGCAGTTTTCCATCTGGCTGGTACGATAGTCGAGGATGCCGGTATGGATATCGTAGCTGTCGACGGTGTTGATGCCGAGAGCCACTATCTTGGCAGAGTATTCTGGGCAGGAACGGGTAGGAGTGGCGAGGATGGCTACATCCACGTCCTTCAGCTTGGTGATGTCGTCTACTACATCATAATCAGCCAGTTCGGCTGGTTTGTTCTTGTCGCCCTGACGGCGTACGATGCCTGCAATCTCAAAATCGGGAGCTGCCTCGAGTGCCTCGACGGTGAACTTACCGATATTGCCGTAACCTACTACGGCTGCTCTAAATTTCTTCATTGTATTCTTTCTTTTATTTGTTGTTTGTTCAGTTTCCAGTTGCAAAAGTATAGCTTTTATTCGAGAAAACAAACGTTTTAATAGTTTTTTAACTATAAGAACCGACAAATAGTTGTAAAATCATAGCTTTTAGGTGTGTTTTTGTAGGATAGTGTAAGGATGGTGGGGTGAGAATACTTACAGATTGAAAGAAGGAGGGCAAATGCAGGAATTGAATTCTTGAGCTTCTCTAACTTCTTTTAATTTTCTCATTTGCAAAAGTGGAGCAAAAACATTTTCCCCCTCTTTGGCAATAATAGCGCCGAATGTGCGTTTATTATATAATCGTATGCGCATGGGCGCGATGACGAGAGATGTGAAATCATAAAATTATTAACGACAATCATGATTGAATATATACATGGCGACCTGACCGAGCTGACGCCAACACAGGCCGTTATCGAGACCGCGGGCGTGGGTTATGCGCTCAGTATCTCGCTCAACACATATACTGCCATACAGGGTAAGAGAGAGGTTAAACTGTACGTTCATGAAGTACTGGTGACAGGTGGAAGAGACGACTCGTTCACCCTCTATGGCTTTGCCTCGAAGCAGGAGCGAGAGCTTTACCGTCTTCTCATCACCGTATCGGGTGTGGGAGCCGGCACGGCGAGGATGATTCTCTCGTCGATGTCGCCACGCGAGCTGTGCAACGTTATCTCCACTGCCAATGAGGCGATGCTCAAGGGCGTGAAGGGCATAGGACTGAAGACAGCCCAGCGCATCATCATCGACCTGAAGGACAAGATCGTAAGCATGGGAATAGCCGAAGAGCTGCCTGCCAACGGAGGAAACGTGGACATGGTGAACAACGGCGTGAAGGACGAGGCGGTGAGCGCACTCACCATGCTCGGATTCTCGCCAGCGCCATCGTCCAAGGTGGTGGTCGACATCCTGAAGGAACAGCCCGACCTGAAGGTGGAACAGGTGATCAAGACGGCTCTGAAACGAATAAAATGACGAAAAAGAAGAAACGAGTGTAGATGTTGATAAGACGAAAATATAAATATGCCTTTCTGTTGATGGCATTGCTGATGGTCTCGGTCATCGGCAATGCCTTTGGCTTGTCGTACTGGAAGGACAACAGAACGCGGCAGCGAGCTGCACAGAACCGCAATGCCAGCGCAGCCAGTAGGAAGCAGACGGCTGCCACGACGAAAAAGGCTGCCACGGCAGCAGGAAAGCCCGGCATCACGGCCCAGCCCATCCTAGCCGACGAGGACACCATACCCGACTCGCTGCTGCACACACGATGGCCAGTACAGCGCACACAGCCCATCAGTACGGGCGACCTGTATCAGAGTCCGTTAGACCTGCAGCGCCCCGACAACATGAAATACCACGTAGAGTACAACGACACGCTGGACCGCTACGTCATCGGCAACAAGCTGGGCGGCGCATGGCTCTCGGCTCCCATCATGATGACGCCTGCCGAGTACATGGCATGGAGCGAGCTCAACGAGCGACGTGCCTACTACCGCAAGCAGAACGACGAGATATACAAGGCCAAGGGAAAGGAGAAATTTGACTTCACCGACATGCACTTCGACCTGGGACCTGCCGAGAAAATCTTCGGTCCCGGAGGCATCCGAGTGCGCACGCAGGGAACTGCCGAGCTGAAGTTTGGCATCAACAAGAAGAGTGTGGACAACCCCTCGCTGCCCATCCGCAACCGCAAGACCACGATGATGGAGTTTGATGAGAAGATCAACCTCAACGTCAACGGAAAGGTGGGCGACAAGGTGAACATGAACCTCAACTACAACACCGATGCCACCTTCGACTACGACGCGCAGAACATGAAGCTGAAGTACGACGGCAAGGAAGACGAGATCATCAAGCTCGTGGAGGCAGGCAACGTGTCGTTCCCCTCCAACTCGTCGCTCATCCGCGGTGCCAGCAGCCTCTTCGGTGTGCGCACCGATATGCAGTTTGGCAAACTGAAGTTGCAGACCGTCCTGTCGCAGAAGAAATCGTCGTCGAAGAGCGTGTCGTCGAAGGGAGGCGTGCAGCTCACACCCTTCGAGATCAATGTGGCCGACTATGAGGAGAACCGACACTTCTTCCTCTCGCGATACTTCCGCGACCACTACGACGCATGGATGCAGAAACTGCCTAACCTCACCACTGGCATCACCATCAACCGAGTGGAGATTTGGGTAACCAACAAGACTGCCACCACCACCAACACCCGAAACATCATAGCCCTCACCGACCTGGGCGAGGCCTCGAATATAAGCAACCCCATGTGGGCGGCTTCAGGAACGGCCGTGCCCTCCAACAGAGCCAACAGCGAGTACGACGCCATGGTGAACCAGTATGCCGCAGCACGCGACATCGACCAGGCCGCCACCGTGCTCGAAGGAGCAGGACTGAAGGGCGGCGACGACTTCGAGAAGCTGGAGAGCGCCAGGCTGCTCTCCTCGTCGGAATATACGGTGAACACAGCCCTCGGCTACGTGTCGCTGAGGAGCGGACTGCAGACTGACCAGGTGCTGGCTGTGGCCTACGAGTACACCTACGGCGGTGTTACCTATCAGGTGGGCGAGTTCGCATCCGACATCACCGACACCCGACAGGGACTCTTCGTCAAGTCGCTCAAGAACGCCAGCAACAACCCGCAGCAGGGCAACTGGGACCTGATGATGAAGAACGTGTATTACCTTGCATCGCAGGTGGAGAAGGAGAAGTTCCGACTCGACGTGAAGTATCAGAGCGACTCTACGGGCGTCTACCTCAACTACATTCCCGAGGCGAAGGTGAAAGACCAGCCCATCATCAAGGTGCTGGGAGCCGACCGACTCGACAACAACAACAATCCCCACGGCAACGGCTACTACGACTACGTGGCTGGCTACACCGTATCGGAAGGACGCGTCTTCATCCCCAAGGCCGAGCCTTTCGGAAGCTATCTCTACACCTATCTCAAGGGCAAGGGCATCGCCGACGAGGTGGCGAAAAAGTACGCCTTCACCGAACTCTACGACAGCACCAAGACCGTGGCGAAGCAGATAGCCGAGAAGAACAAATTTCAACTCGTGGGACAGTTTCGCGGAACTTCCGCCAACGTCATCTCCTTAGGCGCATACAACGTGCCACAGGGTTCGGTGCTCGTCACGGCAGGAGGTGTGACCCTTACCGAAGGCTCCGACTACGCGGTGGACTACAATGCCGGCGAGGTGACTATCCTCAACCAGAGCATCATCGACGCTGGAACACCTGTCAACGTGTCGCTCGAGAGCAACACCGACTACGGACAGATGCGCAAAACCATGTTTGGCGTGAACTGGGAGTACGACTTCTCGAAGAACTTCCAAATCAGCGGAACCCTGCAGCACCTCACCGAACAGGCCCTCACCACCAAGGTGACCATGGGCGCAGAGCCTCTCAGAAACACCCTCGTGGGCTTCAACCTCAACTGGAAGCGCGAGAGCCAGTGGCTCACCAACATGCTCGACAAAATACCGTTCCTGCACCTCACGCAGCCATCCTACATCTCGTTCACAGGCGAGTTTGCCAAACTCTTTGCAGGACAGGCCAGCGGAACGCAGGACAACGCATCCTATCTCGACGACTTCGAGAACACCAAGAATACCATCGACGTCATGTCGCCCACATCGTGGGTGCTCTCCAGCGTGCCCTCGTCAAACTTCCGTCAGGACTACAACGACAAGACGGGGCTGACCAGCGGATTCCGACGCAGCCGTCTGGCTTGGTACACCATCGACCCGCTCTTCACACGACTGGGCAGCTCGCTCACACCAGGACACATCAAGAGCGACCTGGCACAGTTGTCCAACCACTATGTGCGTGAGGTCTATGTGCGCGAGCTCTTTCCACTGCGCCAGCAAAACTCCTACAGCGGAGCCACCAACACGCTGAGCGTGCTCAATCTCGCCTACTATCCTGCCGAGCCAGGTCCTTATAACTTCAACCCCGACCTGCAGCCCGACGGAACCCTCGCCATGCCACAGCAGAACTGGGGAGGCATGATGCGCAAACTCGACACCAACGACTTCGAGCAGGCCAACGTGGAGTACATCGAGTTCTGGATGCTCGACCCCTTCATCTACTCGCGTGAGCAGGCCGACGCTGCCCAGTATGGCGGCGACTTCTATATCAACCTCGGCGAGATAAGCGAGGACATCCTGCGCGACGGAAAGAAATTCTATGAGAGCGGAATGCCCGTGGACGGAACGTCAAACTTCACCTACACACAATGGGGAAAGATTCCCGCACAGAGCACCGTGACCTATGCCTTCGCCACCACGAAGGGAAGCCGCGCACTGCAGGACGTGGGATTCAACGGACTCAACGACGAGGAGGAACGCGACTACTACAAGAACGCCTATCTCAGCCAGATACAGGGCAAGGTGAACCAGGCGGTGTTTGACAGCATCTACAATGACCCTGCCCGCGACGACTACCACTACTACCGTGGCAGCGACTGGGACCAGATGAAGGCACCCATCCTGTACAGATACAAGTTTATCAACAACCCACAGGGCAACTCGCCCGACAGCGACAGCCGCACCGAGAGCTACGACACTTCCTACAAGTCGACGCCCGACGTGGAGGACATCAACCAGGACTTCACCCTCAACGAATACGAGAAATACTATCAGTATCACGTGAGCATACGACCCGAAGACCTGCAGGTGGGCTCCAACTTCATCGTCGACAAGCGAAGCTACACGCCCACACTGCGCGACGGCAGCAAGCCCACCGTCACCTGGTATCAGTTCCGCATTCCCGTAGACCAGTACGAGAAGAAGGAAGGCAACATCAACGACTTCTCCAGCATACGCTTCATGCGCATGTTCCTCACCAACTTCCGCAAGCCCATCGTGCTGCGTTTCGGCACACTCGACCTGGTAAGGGGCGAGTGGAGAACCTACGACCAGCTGCTGGGCGCTGCCAACAGCGGCACGCTCGAGGCCAGTGCGGTGAGCATAGAGGAGAATGCCGAGAAGACACCTGTCAACTACGTGCTGCCACCGGGCATACAGCGCGAGCAAGACCCCACGCAGCCACAGCTCGTCGAGGCCAACGAGCAGTCGCTCAGCCTCGTGGTCAAGAACCTGAGCACGGGCGAGGCCAAGGCGGTGTACAAGAACACCACCCTCGACCTGCGACAGTACAAGCGCATGCAGATGTTTGTTCACGCCAACGCCCTGGAACAGGACGTCACCTCGCTGCAGGACAACCAGGCTTCGGTGTTCATCCGTCTGGGAAGCGACTACAAGAACAACTACTACGAGTACGAAATACCGCTGAAGCTCACACCGGCACGCAACAACTACAGCCGATACAGCTACGAGGACTGCCGTGCCGTGTGGCCCGAGGAGAACATGCTCGACGTGGCGCTCACCGTCTTCACCGCACTCAAGAAGGCGCGCAACCAGGCCAAGTCGCAAGGCATGGCTTCCTTCTCGGCACCCTATTCGGCCTACGACTCCAACCATCCCAACAACAAGATCACCATCATGGGTAATCCTACACTCGGAGAGGTGAAAACCATGATGATAGGCGTGCGCAACAACGCCGGAGAGATCAAGAGTGTGGAGGTGTGGGTCAACGAGCTGCGTCTGCTCGACCACAACAGCAAGGGCGGATGGGCTGCCAACGGAAACCTCAATGTGCAGCTCTCTGACCTGGGAAGCGTCAATGCCACAGGTAAATATCAGAGCGAGGGATTCGGCGGTCTGGAGGACGGAGTGGCAAGCCGATCCACCGACACCTACAGCTCGTACAGCGTCACCACCAACCTCGAGCTCGGAAAGTTCTTCCCCGACAAGGCCAAGGTGAGCATACCTTTATATTACAGCATCACCAAGGAGAAGACCTCGCCCAAGTACAACCCGATGGACACCGACATGGAACTCAAGGACGCACTCGACGCGGCTGGATCGCGACACGAGCGCGACTCCATAGAGAGCATTGCCGTGACAAAGGTCACCAATACCAACTTCTCCATCTCCAACGCAAGGGTAGGAATCTCCACCAAGCGTCACCCCATGCCATACGACCCTGCCAACTTCTCCTTCTCCTACAGCCACTCGCACCAGCGAACTACGGGCGAGACCACCGTTTACGAGAAAGAGGACAACTGGCGTGGAGCACTCGACTATTCGTGGACTCCGGTCTACAAGGCTTGGGAGCCGTTCAAGAAGATAAAGAACCGCAGCAAGTGGCTCGACATACTGAAGCGATTCGGACTGAACTGGCTGCCGCAGAATGTGGCGTTCAACACCGAGATGACGCGCAACTACTACGAGCTGCAGGAGCGCGACATGGAGTCGACAGAGAACACGCAGCTGCCGCTCTCGTTCAGCCAGCAGTTCCTCTGGAACAGAGAGTTCGCCGTGCGCTGGGACCTCACCAAGAACCTGCACGCCAACTTCCGAAGCGCTACACACGCACAGATAGAGGAGCCTTACACACCCGTCAACAAAGACCTCTATCCCGACCAGTATCATGCCTGGAAGGACTCGGTGTGGACAAGCATCAAGCACCTCGGTACACCGCTCGACTACAATCAGACGTTTACCGCATCCTATCAGTTGCCGCTCAACCTGCTGCCCGTATTTGACTGGGTGAACGCCGACGCCAACTACAACTCGACCTATTCCTGGAACAAGGGAACCGACGACGAGGACGGTAACAACTACGGAAACACCATCAACACCAACCGCGACGTGACACTCAACGGATCGTTCAACCTGGTGAAACTCTACAACCACGTGCCCTTTCTCAAAAAGGCCAACCAGCGCTTCGACCGCGAGCCGTCGAGATCGCAACTGCAGCGCAAGAAGCAGGATAAAGCCAAGCAGAGGCAGGAGGCACAGCGACAGAAACAGGAGTTGCAAAAGGTGAGAAAGGAAGCCGAGGCTGCCGGAAAAGACCCCGACGAGGCAGAGAAACAATGGCGGAGCAAGCAGAACAAGAAGGCAGAGCAGCAGAAGAAAGCACTGCCCAAGAACCGCCGTGCCTTCGAGAAGGAAGTGGTGCTCATGCCCGACACCATCATCAAGGTGAACCACGGCAAGAACAGCAAGCGACTCATCGTTACCGCCAAGACTGAGGACGGAAAGGTGATGAAACTGAAATACAAGAAGGTGAACGCCAACCAGATAAAACTCATCTCGAAGGTAGACACTGCCACCAAGGTGAAACTCACCGTGCTGCCGAAGGAACCGCTCGAGAACCAGGGCTGGTACAAGACCATGCAGGCTGTGGCACGCACGGCCATGATGGTGCGCAACATCAGCTTCACCTATCGCAACAACTATCAGCTCACGCTGCCAGGATTCCTGCCCACCATCGGCGACGCCTTCGGACAGACCAAGCAGGGCGTACTCTCGCCAGGCCTCGACTTCGCCTTCGGTATGGTGGACGACAGCTATATAGACAAGGCACGACGCAACGACTGGCTCCTGGTGAACGACACCATCGCCACACCTGCTGCCAGCAGCACCACCAACGACCTGCAGCTGCGCATGACGCTCGAACCGGTGAGAAATCTAAAGATAGACCTCAACGCCTCGCGCACCAAGACTGTGCAGAAGAGCATGCAGTACATGTACGAGGGAACGCCCACCACGGAGAGCGGAACCTTCACCATGACTACCATCTCGATAGGCTCTGCCTTCGAGGGAATGGGCTCGGCAAGCAGCGGCTACAAGAGCAAGACTTTCGAAAAGTTTGTCAACTCGCTCGAGTCTTACCGCAACAAGGTGGAGGCGCGTTATGCCGACGCAGTCTATCCGGCAGGGTCGGCTCTGGCTGGAGGCAAGTTTGATGCTTCGCGCACGCCTGTCAACAAGTACAGCGGCGACGTGATGATTCCGGCGTTCCTTGATGCCTATACCAGCATGGGAGGCTCGTCGCTCTCGCTCTTCCCCGCACTCAGCCGTCTGCTGCCCAACTGGACTGTCCGTTACAGCGGACTGGGCAAGTTGCCCTGGCTGCGCGACCACTTCAAGAGCATCAACATCAACCACTCCTATAAGAGCATCTTCGCCATAGGAAGCTACAACACCTACAGCACCTTCCAGGAGTATATGAACGGAATAGGCTTCATCGACGACACGGCGACAGGCAGTGTCACACCGAGCAGTATGTTCAATATCTCGCAGGTAAGCATCAACGAGTCGTTCTCGCCACTCATGGGTGTCGACATGACGTTCAACAACAATATGACGCTCAAGGCTGAGTATCGTCAGACGCGCGTGCTGAGTCTCAGCATGACGAGTGTGCAGGTGAACGAGGCGCTCAGCAAGGACTGGGTCGTAGGAATGGGCTATCGTCTCAACAACCTCAGCCTTTTCGGTAGGGGAAAGCGAGCCATCAAGTCGAAGGGAAAGAACAAGAATCAGAGCAACGCGGCCGCCAGCAACCGCAACTCAGGAACCAACCAGAACCTCAACCTGCGTCTTGATTTCAGCTTCCGCCGTCAGGCTGCCATCGTGCGCGACATAGCCTCTATGGTGAGCAGTGCCAGCAGCGGAAACAAGGCGCTCAAGCTGAGTTTCTCGGCCGATTACACCCTCAACCGGCTCCTCACCATGAGCTTCTACTACGACCGTCAGACCAACACTCCTCTGCTCTCGAGCAGCAGTTAACCACCACGCAGGACTTCGGTCTGAGTGTCAAGTTCTCGCTGACGAGATAAGGATGTTTCGGGAAGATAGTGAAGTGTAAGAATAGGGGCGAGATTGCATCTTTGCAGTCTCGCCCCTATAATATAATAAGGTGTAGCGTTTCGTTAGTTCTTAAACTTCCGTGGAAACTTACCATCCAGGATTCTGCTGTTCTTGTTTCTCCTCAGCAGTAAGGGCATGTCCGTTCTTCTGTATTCCATCGAGATAAGTCTGAGGAATAGGACGGAGCACCATGTAGTCCTTGATGTTGGCTGCGGCGATAGAGTTGAAAGCACGTGCGCGGGCAACGAGTGTCTTGGTGCGTGCCAGGTCTTGCCAACGCTGGAATTCACCGCAAAGTTCGCGTGTACGCTCGTTGAGAACTAAGCAGAGCATGCGGTCGTAGGCAGATGTATAGCCGAGCTTGCGGATGACAGCTTCGTCTTCGGCAGGCAGATTGTTGATGTCTGTTATCTTGAGATTTGTAGGAGCTGTGGTTTCGGCTATTCCGTTTGACTCGTAGTATGAACATTCTGCCATATAAGTGTTCTCGCCGTTGTCCTTGTAGCCTGGAGCTCCAGACTTGTAGGCTGCGCCACCATCAACATGATGCTCACGGTCTTCGCCCTGTTTGTATGCGGCACGGTCGCGCAGCGTGTTGATGTAGCCCAAGGCTTCTTGATATTTGCCCTGGCGAACTAAAGCTTCGGCAGCGATGAGATAAGTTTCGCCCACTCTTGCCAAGATGCCGTCGCGTGTTCCTACACGGTCGGTCACGCTCTCACGATAGCCATCTATAAACTTGCTCAGTGAGGGATAGAACTGTGTGAAGTCAAGCATCGCATTGTCGCCAGCCTGATTCTTGTTGGCAGGATAAGCCACAAAGACTGTAGGAATGGTCTTGCCTGTCTTGGAATAGACAACCTCGTCGTTCATTCTTACGTTGGAATATCGTGTGTCGCCAGGCTTGTTGATGACGTACATCACTCCGAGGTCGCCCTTCTTGTAATAAGTGCTGTTCTTTGGGTTGTTGACAGCAGCCTTGGTCTTGAAGCTCTTCCAGAAACGGGAGTCGTTGACTTTGTCGTACACATCGTAAGTGTAGTAGGAAGTGCGCAGACGCTGATACTCACGTTCTCCAGGAATGTCACGCTTCATGTAAGGCAGATCCTTGTAGATGGAGATGTAGTAAAGGTGAGTCTGGTTGTAGCTGTTGCCTGTATTGCCCGACTTGTCTGCGTTGAACTGGGCTGCGAGGATGATCTCATCAAGCTTCTCGTTGGCTCCGTCAGGACCAGTGTAGTTCCAAAGGTCAGAATAGTTGGGCGCAAGGGCATGGTGGCTGATTACTTCCTGAGCATAGGTGAGACAGTCTTTCAGGTCTTGTTCCTTGTAACTTGCGTTCCAGTCGTCGTTGCGCTCGCTAACTCTTGAAAGCAGTGTCTTGGCAAGGAAGTGGGCAGCGGCATCTTTGGTCATCTGACCTGTTTTGGTTGCTGTGGCGGGCAAGAGTGTGTAAGCCTGTTTCAGATCTTCCACTATCTGTTTGTAGCAGTCTTCTGCCGAAGCACGTGTAAACTCACGCTGCGGTGTTGTGCTTGGTGTGAGCTTGAGCGGCACGCCGCCAAATTGTGCCACAAGTGTATAGTAGTTGAAACCGCGCAGAAAGTATGCCTCGCCTAAATGCTCCATGGTGGCAGCACTGGTGTAGCCGCCTTCCTTCACGTTCTGTATGAGGGTGTTGGCATTGCTGATACCTACATACATCTCGTCCCAAAGTTCTTCTGGTTTGGTTGAGTTGCTCGTTACGGTAGGACCGTAGTTTCCGTCGTAGCTGTTCCACGAAGCGTTGGATCCGTCTCCTCCTACAGTGAACTCGTCAACTCCATTCTGTGTGAATGCTACAGAGTTTTCACGGGCAAAGTGATAGCGTAAGTTCTCGTAGAGAGCTACCGACAGGTCGGCAACGCCTTCTTCTGTCTTCAGATATTCTGTGTTACGCTTGGTCGTAAGTTCCTCATTGAGGAAATCGCTGCACGAAATAGTACTCATAGAGAGAGTTCCTAATATCAGTGCGCTCAGTATATATTTATTTTTCATTGTTAGTTTCCTTTCTTTTTTAGATTTTTAGAAGTCAAGATTCAAGCCGATGGTCCAGCCACGGTTCCAGTTGGAAGTATAGGCCTGTGTGGCATCGAGTTCGAGGAACTTCACTGCCGAGTAGATTCTAAATGGATTCTTGGCCTGCACATAAACACGAAGGTTGCTCACACCGAGATGGCTGATGAGTTCCTTGGGGAAAGTGTAGCCGAGTGAGATGTTGCGTACCTTGATGAAACCGCCATCCTTATAGCCTGCAATTTTGTAGTAGCTGTCGCCGCCACCGATGTTGTAGATAGGCTTTTGGTATTCTGAATGGTGGTTGTTCTCATTGTAGTAGTTGATGGCACGCTGCATGTAGCGTCCGCCCTGCCATTCGCCGCCTGTGCTCACCTTGTAGCCGAATCGGCCGTAGAGCATGAAGCTGAGGTCGAAGCCTTTGTAGGTAAAGGTGTTGGTCATACCCAATATCCAGTGTGGATTGGTGTTTCCTATCACTACGCGGTCGTTGTTAGGATCGATGCGGTTGTCACCGTTCTGGTCGACGGGGCGAATCATACCTGCCGAGAACTTGTTGCCGTTTTCATTGAACTTGGCCATAAGCTCTGCGTCTTCAGGTTGCCAAATACCACCAAACTGGTAATCGTACAGCGAATTGATGGCTTCGCCGATGAAGAGATTGTTGTTGATATCATCTTCCTTACCATTGGCGAGTTTGTCGATCTTGTCTTTCTGATAAGAAACATTGAGCGATGTGGTCCAGTTGAAGTCCTTGTTGGTGATGTTGACCGTGTTGAGAGTAATGTCGATACCCTTATTGGAAGTCTCACCGATGTTTGCCCATGTGTTTTTGTAACCATTGATGGATGGAATGCTCATCTGCATGAGCAAGTCTTTGGTCTTTGAGGTGTAAATGTCGATGACACCACCGATGCGTCCTTTAAGGAAGCTGAAGTCAATACCGAGGTTCCATTGTGTGGTCTTCTCCCATCCCAAGGCGGTGTTGGCCATTGGCAGGTTGCCGTCAGCAACGATAGGCTCAGAAGGTGCATAACCTGGCTGCAGGCTGCTGCCGAAGGGGTAGAAGAGTGAAGCCACGCCACCCTTGGTCTGGTAGGGATCAATGGCAGAGTTGCCTGTCACACCGACGCCGAGACGAAGTTTCAACTGGCTGATCCAGCTTACGTCCTTGAGGAAATCTTCTTGTTGCATATTCCAGCCTAAGGCTGCACTGGGGAAGAAAGCCCATTTATGGCCGTCAGCAAGCTGTGAGGCGCCATCCCATCGTCCGCTCAATGTAAGCAGATATTTGTCGGCAAAGCTATAGTTTGCACGTATCATGTAAGAGAGCAACTGGCGTTCTACGAGATCGGTGCTCCAGTCGGACAGCTGTGAAATCTGCGATTTGTCCAAAGCGTTCCACATAGAAGGCTCGTAAGGAATGCCGTTGGCTGCTAAGCTGGAACCTTCCTTGCGGTACTTGGTGGCACTTTCGAGCAGGGTGAGTCCGAGTGAATGCTGTCCGAAGTCGCGGTTGTAGTAGATCAGGTTGTCCATGGTCCACGACACGTTGGAGTTGTTGGCGTTGGAGGCATGGTTCTGTCCCTGGCTGCTGGTTGACTCCTTGTCGCGGAATGTTCCTGTGCGGCGATAACGGAAGTCAGGACCGAAGTTGAGGCGATAGCGAAGACCATTGAGAGGTTCCCATATCTCGCCCAAGTCTACCTGTGCGTAGAGGCTGGCGATGACGCGGAACATACGGCGCTCGTTGGTACTGTGTTTCCACTCGTCGGCGATATTTCTTACCATATCGTCGCCACCAGGGTTGGTGATACGGTTTCCGTCTTCATCGTAGGGTTGTGCATAGGGGAATTCGCTTGTGGCAGCATAGTAAAGGTTGGATGGCAAGCCCTTGAGCAGCGAACCTTGTGAGCTGGCTGTAGAACCATATTGCTGCAGACCGTAAGAACCATTGATGTTGGCTCCCAGGTTAAACCATTTGGCAGGCTTGGCGTCAACGCTTATCTTGGAAGAGTATCGGCGATAGCTCTGGCCGCGGATAGTTCCCTTGTTGTCGAGGATTCCGAAAGAAAGATAGCTTTTGATTTTGTCGTTTCCTCCGCTCACGCTGAGTGTGTGTTCGTGGGTAATACCGGTTTGTGTTACCATGTCCTGCCAGTCGAAGGTAGGCACTTTAGAGCCGTCCCATGTTCCACCTTCCCATCCTTTCATGATATTGTTCCATGCTGTAGGATCTGCTTCAGCCTTGAATATCTCTCGGTCGTTCTCTATCGTAGGTTGGTCGGCACGTGGATATCTGTCAGGGTTCAGATAGTAGTACGACCATCTGCGCCATTCTATGTATTCTGCCGAGTTCATCTGTCGTGAGTAGTCTTCGAGAGTTTCGAAAGTCATGGTGCCGTTGTAGCTCACTTTGGCTTTGCCCGATTCGCCCTGCTTGGTAGTAACGAGCACAACACCGTTGGCTCCACGGCTACCATAGATGGCTGTGGCTGAAGCATCTTTCAGGATATCGATGCTCTGGATGTCGCGAGGGTTGATGGTCTCAATGCCGCTTTCCGACATCAGTGGAATTCCGTCCACCACATACAATGGTGAGTTCTGGGCATTGATGGAGCGCACACCACGCACGGTGATGTTGCCGATTTCTCCTGGTCGCTCGTTGCTTGTGATGTCCACACCGGCAGCCTTGCCCTGCATGGCTTCAAGGGCGTTGCCAACAGGTCGCTCGTTCATCTCTTTCTCTCCCACGCGGATGAGGGCACCTGTTACGTCGCTCTTGCGCTGAACTCCATAACCTACCACAACCACCTCGTTGAGGTTCAGTTCGTCTGGCTGCATCTGAGCCGTGCCTCCTGCTCGTATAATCTGGTCTTTGTAACCAGTGTAAGTGATTTTGAGTTGTGTGCCTTTAGCCACACGTAAAGAGTAATTTCCGTCAATGTCGGTCACGGTTCCGGTGTTTCCTTTCAGCACGCGCACGGTTACGCCAATAAGAGGCTCACCATTTTCATCGATGATGCGGCCTGTGGTGACATTGTCTTGTTGTACACTAATGTTGGCATTCTGCATTCCGCTTGCTTGTATGGCAATCGGTGCAGGGAAAAGAAGTCCTGTGGCAAGAGCCAGTGTCGATGTAACACGCATCATGTTGCTGTTGCATCTGTTTCTCTGTTTACACTTCATTTGCTTGTTGTTAGGTTTAGGTGAAATAATTATGTTGAATGCTTCTTTCAGAAAGAAGTATTGTTTTAGTTATTGTTTCTAATTGCTTACAAAATTAGCTTGAAAGAACTTGCTTTAGCTTGAATTTCTGACATATCACCCTTGTTTTTTGATAATGTTACTCAACTTTCGCAAATGGGGAAGTTATAGAACATGCGAAATTTGAGTAAAAACAAGTTAGGGGCGAGATTGCATCTTTGCAATCTCGCCCCTATAATATAATAAGGTGTACAAAAATCAAAAATAGTGTAGGTCGTAGATTTTTAGGACAGTCAAGACTTAAATTCTCTTCCCATTAAAGCATGTTATACATAGCGAGATTGCAGCAAAGATTGCTCCCACAGCACACACTCCCGTCCATTCTTGATGTGTCCATGCCAATCCGGCACAATAGGTTCCAAAGGAACCGCCTATAAAATAGGTAGTCATAAATATGGTGTTGGCTCTGTTGGAGGCTTTCGGCATATCCTGAATACAACCACTCTGATTGCTAAGTTGCAGCAGACATTGCAAGCCTATGTCTACCAAAATGATGGCTACAACAAGTCCCAAGAATGTGTCGCCAAACAGATAGGCCGCAGCCCACGCTACAAGTTGTAGGCACGCTCCATAAAAACTTATCTTTCTTATGCCCCAGCGATTGACGAGTTTGCCCAAACCGCTTGCCGCAATGGCCCCGGCTATGCCACACAGTCCTAACGTGCCTACCATCTCGCTGCCAGAAAAGAACGGAGCTTGAGCCAATCGAAAGGCAAGACACGCCCAAATAGCCATCATGCTGCCAAAACTAAAGGCGGCACGCGCGGCATAAATTCGTATGCGGCCATTGCTCCTCACAATATTGAATACGCTGGTCATCAAGCCCCTATATGTGCCCACATAGTTGCTCTTTATCTGTGGCATGATCTTAAGCGTAAGAGCCATGCACAGCACCATCACAAAAGCTGCGATGAAGAACATTTCGCGCCAACCCAACCATTCGCCAACATAGCCGCTAACCACTCTCGATGCGAGAATGCCAGTTAGCAATCCCGACAGAACGACACCCATATTCCTGCTTTTGTTTTTCTTCTCGGAATATTGTCCTGCAATCGGTATGAAAAATTGTGGAATAACGGAACAGGCTCCCAACAATAGGGAGGCTCCCCAAATAAGCCACACCTTGTGGGCAACAGCAATGACTATGGCCATCATGGCTGCTACGGTCATGTTCACAACAATTATGCGACGGCGTGAGTAGAGGTCGCCCATAGGGATAAGGAAGCACAACCCAAGTGCATAGCCTGTTTGTGTGACAACGGTTATGAGGTTCGCTTCTTGCTGGCTCACTCCTATGTCGTGACGTATCATTTCCAAAAGAGGCTGGTTGTAATAGCAATTAGCCACGGTCAATCCCGCTATAACAGCCATTGCGAGCAACAAACTGCGCTCTATGCCTTCATTTTCTTTAAGTTGTTTCACCCTAATTGACGCAACACTATATTTTTATCTATTTTATAAGCACCCTGAGCAACCATATGTTGCTCGGATTGGGCCATGTCAGAAATTTCGCTTGTCTTCGTGTTGCAATAAAAAGACCAATAAAACTCTGAATGGTATGGCAAAAGTACAAATAAAATCCGAGAATCTCACTCCTTTAGGAGGCTTTTTTGATGATGGAACAATTAAGTGACGGTCAAGAATATGATTTTGGCCATCAGCTCATTGAGGCGTATAATAATCCAAAGTTATCAAACAGGCTGCACGGCCTGTAGGCAGGTTTGAGAAAGGTAAGAAAATAAAAATAGGAGGAGAACAGATCTGTTTTCCTCCTATTGGATAGAGTTATCTCAGACTGAGAGATTACAATGTAGACTTGATGGTCTGTGTGTTGCTTCCCTGTGTCAGCTTGAATACATACACGCCGTGGGGCAGGCTTGACAGACTGATGGTCTCGCCGTTGCTTTTGATAGGTGCAGAATACATCAACTGGCCAGTGAGGTTGTAGACGGCTACACGAGCCTGACCCTTGTCGCTGCCAATGTAGAATGTGGCGGTGCGAGCCTGGCGGTCGGTTATGATGCGATACATAGACTCAGTGGCCTTGACATCATCGATGCCTGTTGTGCCGAGCAGTTGCTTCAGACCCTTGATGGCATTGATACGGCCATAGCCCCATGTGTTGTTGGGGAAGGTTTGTCCTTTTGTCATATAATCGTCATTCTGGACAGCTGTGTTGCCGATGACTTCGAGCACCTGTTTAGGTGTCAGGTTGGGGTTGGCCTGCAGCCAGAGAGCTACGACGCCTGCCACGTAAGGCGAAGCCATAGAAGTACCTACGTCGTTGGTATAGAGATCGTTGCCAGTGCGGGCAATGACATTGGTGTCGTCGCTCCATCCTGAGCAATATCTTGAACCTGCTGACACGATGATGCAGCCAGGAGCTGTTATGTCGGGTTTGACGCGACCATCGGCAGTAGGACCGTAGCTTGAGAAGGCGGAGTGCTCCAGGAACTTACCCGTCAGCTTCTCGTTGAGGCCGTAAGCATTTTCTGTGCCCTGCAAATTGATGGGCTGGTACTGTACCTTCGAGTTGAACGAACCTACAGATATGACATCAGGACTCTCGCCGCCCAGCTCGCCTACAGTGCAGTTGGTGTCGCCGTCGGTCCAACCACGCTTGTTTAAGCTGGTGAACTCGCCAGAGGAGGCATTGTTCCACATGTGAACGGTCTTGCCAGCCTCGCCAGTCACCACAACACCGATGGCAAAGCCAGTGTTAATGGAAGTGGCACGGCTTATGAGCAGCACGTTGGTGCGACCGTTGACAGGGTTTTCCTGGAGCGACAAACCTACTTGAACCACTACGCCACTGCCGTCGGGGGCAACCCAGTTCACTTCTTTCGTACCATCGTTGGAAACTTCGTCAGAAGATGCGATAATCTTACCGTTGAGTGTGTTTACGACAACAGCCTTAACGGAAATTTTTGAGTTCTTCTCTGCCCAGATGTCGACGTAAGCCTGCTTGTAGGAACTGTTGGCCTGTCCGCTGCCATAGGCAAACATGGTTTTCATTTGCTTGTTGGCAGCGGTAAAGGTCTTGCTGGCGTGCAGTTTGTCAAGACCTTCGTTGCCTGCGGCACCAACGATGATGCGGCCCGGACCAACCAGGTTGTGAAACGAGAAATCGGTGTCGGAGCTTCCGTCGTGAGGACCCATGTGTGAGCCGAGGCTGATGTTGACAACAGCAGGCTTTCCTACGCTCTTGGCATAGTCGAACACATACTTGATTCCATCTACAATCTGTGCATTGGTGCTCTTGAAGCTCACGAACACGAGGTCGGCATCGGGAGCCACTCCGTAGTAAGGTGTGCTCTTGTCGCTGCCCGAGGCAATGCCCGATACGTGGGTGGCATGGAAGCCACTGGTCAGGTCATATTTTGCAGCTCTTATCTCGGCTGTGGTTTTGTATTCAGCTCCATAGCCGAAACCTTCGGGAGCATTGCCGGTGCCGTGCTGATCCCATACGCGCTTGATGCGAGTGTCGCTCTTGTCGGCATTGAGAAAGTCTACATGATCGTACTGGAATCCGTTGTCCACGATACCGATGACTACGCCTTTGCCGGTGTAGGGACCGTTATTCTCTGTCATTTTGTGACAGTCGTCTACGCCCAACAGTTTGCGGGCGTTGTCCATCAGCAGTTTGGCCTCAGTACCTACCGAAACCGAAACAACCTCATCGAGATTGGAAATAGGTTCGATGGCAGACAGGGGCATGTCGGCAGTGACGAGTGTCTCGCTGATGCGCGAGTTCACTTTGGCTCCCCGAGCCTCTATTTTGGCAATGGCATCCTGCGACTTGACGGTGATGAATGCGCTGACAGTCTGTGGGGTAGCATTTGCAGCCTTGGCTTTCTTCTGTGCTGTTCTTGCTTCGTGAAGCATCATGCTTGTGCTTGGCGACAGCTTCTGCGCAAAGCTGAAACTGCCGACAAGCAGGAATGATGCCATAAGAATGGCTTTCTTATTCATTTCTTAATTCTTACTTTTTCTTTTTAATCTGTTTATTAGTATGCTTCTACTGCTCCGTTGTAATTGAATACCAAACGCTCCTTGTTACCAGCACCATTTGGTGTATTTTTGTTGGTATAAGTGTTGACAACATCCAGTGAGATTTCATAGTTGCCGGCAGCGTCTTTCTTGATGGAGAATGTACCGTTGTCTGGAGTGTTGTTGTAACCCATATATAGGGCATCGGGAGAATACAACTGTACGTCTGCGTATTTCACCTGGAAGTTGTCGCCGTCTTTCAGCTCAGCCAAGTTGATGGTTCCGGCATTGATGAACCTCTCATCTACCTGCAGTGTTACCTTTTCGCTGCTGTTTTTGCTTGAGAACTCGCCGCCATAAAGGTAGAATGTGTAGATGTTGTTCTTTTGCTTAAAAAGCACCTTGCAGATGTCCTGGTTTATAAGGGGGCTTCCGTCAGGGTTGTACAATTTGTAGCTGTTGCTTACCACAGCAGGAGTCATTCCGTCGAGGCTCTCTACGGCAGTGGTTGCACCGTAATACTCCAGCTCGATGGTACGGTTGTCGTCGAAGGTGGCGTTGATCTTGATGTAGAGCTTGCCGTCCTTGTCCTTTGCGGTTGTGATAGTGCCGGCCTTTACCTTCTCGTAGGTGACGCGTGTGGCGTAGTCGATGTACTTCAGGGTGTAGCTGTCGGCATCGGCAGCCAGGTCGATGGTTCCATTGTAGAGCTTGGAAGCAGAGATGCTTACTGCAACGCCAATCTTGCCAGCCAGCAAACCGTCGGCTGTGGTAGCCTCGACATCACCGAAGGCGAAGGTTGTTGCCGCACCTGTAGTGGCTGGGTTGAGCACGAGGGCAGAAGCAACGTCATAGGTCTTCACGTCGTTCACATTGGTGGTCTTGATGCTGTTGGTGGCAGAGTAAATCTGGGTGAACGCGCCGTTGGTCCACTTGCAACGCAGGTCGCTGTAGTCGGCAGTCTCTGCCTCGAGTGTGATGGTGACATTCTTCTTGAACTTGTCGAAACGAGCCTGGAGCGTACCAGTCAGCTTAGGAGTCTCACCGTTGTAAGCCACCTTTACGTCCTGAGCGTCGTCAGAGCCAAGCGTAATCTTCTGACCCATGAGACTCTGTGGAATGGTCAGCTCGAATACAGGTTTTGTATCGTTGTCGCTGCCATAGAGCGCGAACTCGTATGAGCCGTTGGCATCCAGCATGGTTACCTTGCTGAGATCCTTTACGTCGTCATTGTATGCCCACTGGTTGCTGAGGGTTGCGAGAGCCTCGTCGGTAAAGGTGACGTTCTCTATGCTGTTTACCTTATATACTTTGGTTGTGCCGTCCTTCTGGTGAACGGTCATCACGCGTCTTGTCTGTGCGAATGTGGGGAGCACTGTTGCGAGACAGAGTGCTGCTGTAGCTATATACTTTTTCATTTCTTTACGATTTTAGTAGTTTTGTTGTTTGATTTTACGATATAGATGCCGCTTGGCAGGTTGGCGGTGCTGGCAGCCTTGGTGCCGTCGATGGTCTGCATGAGTTGTCCACCAACAGAGTATATTTCGGTCTTGCCGGCAGGGTCGGCCTTGATGCCTTCGATGCCAGTGATGGAAGATGGTTCGTAATTGTATTCCATCTCCTTGTCGAACTCGCCCGTAATCTGGAAGCCTTTGCCGTCGAAGAGGTTGATGACGAACTTGTAGTGTGTGTTGTCGGTCTTGCTTACGCCCACGGTTCCTGAGTAGACTGTTGCATACTTGTCAACAACCCAGGGCAGACGGGTGGCTACGTCGGGGTTCAGGCGGAAGTGCTCGTAGCGTGTGCCTGTGCGCTCGCCGTTGTTGAAGAAGTAGCCACGTGTCATCATGAATGGAGCATACATGTTGGTCCACAGATGGCTTTCCTCCATGAGGGTGTAGTTGCCTTCGGGAAGATACTGGCTGCCTTCGGCTGCCTGGAATTCCATGCGCAGCAGATCCTGGTCACCAGTATAGTCTTGGTCGTCCTTGCCGCTTGGCGAACCGAGGTCGACAGAGAATACCTGAACACCGTTCTGCACGCCGAGCGAGTAGATGCGTGACTTCTCCACGCGGTCGAACTTGAGATGTACATCCTCCTCGAGGTTGGAGTCAACGTCCTTGTCGTCTTTCTCCGACTTGTCGTAGTAGATAAACGAGATGCCCTTGGCTGTGCCTGTCACCTTGTGTCCGCGGTCGGTGGTGCAGTCTACGGTAATGTCGAAGGTTCCCTCTTTCTCGCCGTCGGCGATGGTAATGGTTCCGTTGGTGATGTAGCAGTAGTCGTAGTCGGTGTCCATTCCTGTCACGGCCTTGCGGCGCTTCACGTAGGTTCCCATTACGACAGTCATGCCGTTGTAGTCGATTTCCATACCTGGGAAGAAAGTGCCTACCTTGAAGTTGCGTGCTACGGTATAGGTGCCTGGCACGACAGTGGCGGTCTTAGGGTCGCCAAAGAGACGGTTGTAGAGGTTGATGACGAGGTCGTGTCCCTTGCCTGTCATTCCGCCAGTCTGGGTGTCGTACTCTCCGTCGTAGAGGTTGAGCACCATGTTGCCGGTCTTAGAATCCATGAGGTTGCCGTAATAGTAGCCGATACCGCCATGGAAAGTGGTGTTGATGTCTGTCGAAATCTGAGGATATACATCAGAGCTTCCCGCTGACATATTGTTGAATACCATATCGCCGACGTACGAATACTGTGTTCCATTGGCATCGCTGAACGAGAGCGTGTAGGTTACGATTCCGTCGTTCTCTGCCTTGCTCACGGTGATGTCGCTTGCTATGTCCACACCGCCGTCGCTGTTACCCTTGTCGTCGAAGTTCTCCACGTAAGTAAGTTCGGGATTGTAGTACAAGTTGCCTTCAGAGGCAGCGAAGGTTCCTGCAGGCAGGTCGATGCCTGTTCCTTCTGGCGCATAAAGGTCAAGTTCGGCTACAGTAGCGCTTGTGGCTTTGATCTGGCCTTCGTTGACATTGTAGCTTACATCTTCCTTGTCAGAAAGAACCAAGTAGTAGTTTTCGTATCCTTCTGCTCCTGAGCCGGCAGCAGGATAGTAAGCCAGCATCACACTGTTGTTGATATTGGTGACAGCCTGTGCGGCTGCGGCTTTTCTTCTGCCAACTACGGCAGCGTCAGCGCCACGTTTTTTGATGAGCTGAAAGGTAACGCGCTTCTTGACTGTTTTCTGCTGTGCCAGTACAGGCATGGCTATGAAGGCAAGAAGGCATGTGAATAAAAGTAAAGTTTTCTTCATTATTTCTTGATGATTTTAAAGGAATGTTCGTTGGTCAGATTCAGAATATACACACCCGGTGCGTAAGAGGCCACATTGATGGTGGCGTTTCCGCCGCTTACCTTCTGTCGCTGTAGCAGCTTGCCGTTGGCATCGTAGAGCACAGCTTCGCCAGCCGCTGAGCCGCTGATGCGGATAGTGGCGTTGTCGGTGTAACTAAAACTCATGGTGGAAGGATTTACCTTTTCCTTAATTCCTGTGGAAATGGCTGTGAAATAAAACTCGGTTACATCGCTCTGTGGATAGTCGGTGGAAATCTCATCGGATGTAATCTGCAGCTTGTCATCAGAAAAAGCGATGACGGGTCGCGTACTTAACTTGAACTCTGCCGTCTTGGAGTCGGCCATCTTTAAAACCAAGAATTCTGCTTGCTCAGTCTCGGCTGCATGGATAAGCCCAAATGGGGGGGGCAAAGCAACAGAGCAGAGCAAGGCTCAAAACTCTCTTTCTCATGTTGATAATCTCTTTAGAGGGAAATTTAATAGTATAAGAATTCTCTATGTGAACATTGTTTTGTCTTTCGTCTCACCCTCGTACATATTGACGAATGTCAAATAAATGTGCTGCAAAGGTAGTTAAATCTTTTAAAACATGCAAGAAAATGCAGGAAAAATTGTATTTCTTGTACCTGATTATCTTACGTTTTGTTATAAAACGCATGTTTATTGTAATGAAATGAAGATAATTGTGCTACAAAAGCGAGGTGACGTGACAAAACAATAGATATGGATGAATGGTGTCTGTTGCTGTGTTGTAAAAACAAATTAGGGGCGAGACTGCTAAGTGCAGTTCGCCCCTATATATATATTGTTCTTAAGTAATTCAAGTTTCGCAAGTAAGCCCACACGCCCTGAAAGGGCAGAAGCTCTTAGAAGGGCAAAAGCTTTAAAACTCCAGGCAATATATAAAGCTGTTGCCCTTACAGGGCGCATTGCTGATTGCCATTATACCCAGGGCGATGCCCTGGGCTAAGAGCTTTTGGGCCTTCAGCCCGTACTTGAACCACATGCGAAACTTCAGTTAAGTAACTTCTCTAACTTCACCGAGCAGCTTCGGCTCCTCAGCTTATTTCTTGTCGTAGGCGTGGACGGGATAGTCGATGGTGTAGTGGAGACCACGGCTCTCTTTGCGCTCTATCGCCATGCGGGTGATGAGATAACCCACGTTGATCATGTTGCGAAGCTCGCAGAGCTCCTTGCTTACCTTGACACGCTTGAAGAGGTTCTCGGTCTCCTCGTACAGCAGGTCGAGTCGGTCCCAGGCACGTTTCAGTCGGAGGTCGCTGCGCACGATGCCCACGTAGTTGCTCATGCATTCGCCCACTTCCTTGACGCTCTGTGTGATGAGCACTTTCTCCTCGTTGGTCAGTGTTCCCTCATCGTTCCATGCAGGCACCTTTTCGTTGAAGTCGTACTCGTCGACATGCTCGATGCTGTGCTTGGCAGCTGTGTCGGCATAGACCACAGCCTCGATGAGCGAGTTGCTTGCCAGACGGTTGCCGCCGTGCAGACCCGTGCACGAACATTCGCCCAGAGCATACAGGCGGTTGATGCTCGAACAGCCGTTGAGGTCGACCTTGATGCCGCCGCACATATAGTGGGCTGCCGGACGTACGGGAATGTAGTCTTTGGTGATGTCGATGCCGATGCTCAGGCACTTGGCATAGATATTGGGGAAGTGGTGCTTGGTCTCTTCGGGATTCTTGTGAGTGACGTCGAGGCATACGTGGTCGAGTCCGTGCTTCTTCATCTCCTTGTCGATGGCGCGTGCCACGATGTCGCGTGGAGCCAGACTCAGTCGCTTGTCGTATTTCTCCATGAAGCTCTCGCCGTTGGGCAGTCGCAGGATGCCGCCATAGCCACGCATGGCTTCGGTGATGAGGAAGGCAGGATGAGTCTCGCCCGGGTGGAAGAGGGCTGTGGGGTGGAACTGTACGAACTCCATGTCGGCCACTGTTCCCTTGGCACGATAGACCATAGCCTCGCCGTCGCCCGTGGCGATCACGGGGTTGGTAGTGGTCTGATAGACAGCTCCGCAGCCGCCTGTGCACATCACTGTCACCTTGCTCAGATAGGTGTCCACCTTCTGGGTCTCGGGGTTGAGTATATAGGCTCCGTAGCAGTTGATGTAAGGAGTGCGACGTGTGACGCGTGCGCCTAAATGGTGCTGTGTGATAATCTCGACAGCGAAATGATTTTCCTTGATGTCGATGTCAGGATTGTTGCGCACGGCTTCCATCAGTCCGCGCTGAATCTCGGCTCCCGTGTCGTCGGCATGGTGCAGGATGCGGAACTCGCTGTGTCCTCCCTCGCGGTGAAGGTCGAACTTGCCGTCCTGCTGCTTGTCGAAGTTGACACCCCACTGCACCAGTTCCTTGATCTGTTCGGGTGCCTTGGTGACAACCTGCTGCACGGCTTTGTAGTCGCTGATGTAGTCGCCAGCAATCATTGTATCCTGGATGTGTTTGTCGAAGTTGTCCACTTCGAGGTTGGTGACTGAGGCGACGCCTCCCTGTGCGAATGATGTGTTGGCTTCGTCGAGCGATGTCTTGCAGATCATGC
Organism: uncultured Prevotella sp.; assembly: GCA_900322095.1. Classification (GTDB taxonomy): domain Bacteria; phylum Bacteroidota; class Bacteroidia; order Bacteroidales; family Bacteroidaceae; genus Prevotella. Next base: position 883 of record ONYS01000069.1, on the reverse strand, counting down.
ACACTTTACCTTTCTGCGCTCTGGCCACTTTCAGGGCGTAACTCATACCGGCAACTCCTGCACCGATAATCAGAAAATCATACTTATAAACCATTGAGTTTACTTTAAACAAATTTAATGGATTTTATCCTAATTGTTTGCAAAAGTAATATTTTATCTTTAAAGTGAGCATTAAAAGCCATATTTTTTGTAATTTTGCAGTGTTTTTTTGTAGAAAATGATAATGAGAGACAGAACATTTCATAAGCGTATCACGCTTCCTGTGCGTTTGGGCATGGGGCTTTTCACGGCTTTGGTCGTATATTTCTTTTGGGTCAAGACGGCTATTCTGGGCATCTTGGTGGCTATAGTCATCGTGGGAATGATAGAGCGCATTCTGCATACCACGTACACCATCCGTCGTGTGAAACCCATCGACCGCGACGAGGAGATGGACTTCCTTATCATCGACGAGGGACGTTTCTCCACGAACCGCAATGTGCCGTTGTGCGATGTGGTGAGGGTGGAGAGCATACGGTGCTTCTTCGGTCTCGACCACTGCCTGCTCATCGAATACGGAGCTGGCAACATGGTGACGGTTCAGCCCGACAACGAGGAGGGAATGAAAAAGGCAATAGCGGAGAGAATTGGGGAAAGTTAATTTGGAAGTTTTTTGGGGAGTTAAGAAGTTAAGAAGTTAAGGAGTTAAGACAACGGCTTTTGTGGAGTTGGAATTTAACGTGAAACATTTCCTCAAGGCATTTGTCTTCACTCCTCAGCGACCGCAGGGAGCGATAACTCCTTAACTGAAGTTTCGCATGTGGTTCAAGTACGGGCTGAAGGCCCAAAAGCTCCTAGCCCAGGGCATCGCCCTGGGTATAATGGCAATCAGCAATGCGCCCTG
>ONYS01000067.1 GCA_900322095.1 uncultured Prevotella sp. | reverse complement strand
ATTGCCTTCAATCTGAAGAAAATGTGCTCGGCGATAGCCAGAAAAGGCAAAATTGGGGATAATACACCCCTTTACAACTTGTTATTATGCCTTTTTATGACTTTTGGGCTTCAAAAGAAGACTTATAATGAAAATTACCAGAAATCAGTTGCATGATCCAACTGATTTAAGAATTTCAAGTTCCTCATAAAAACAAAAGAGGATGTACCATAAAACGCAATTATGATACACCCTCAAACTATTTTCGGTAAGAAATACTACCAATATTTCAATAATTTCTTACGTCTATCCGCCATGGCATTATTTCACGGAGAACTTACGTCCATTAGTAACATACGTTCCTGGTTTCAGCCCTTTGAGCGTAGTCGCATTCTTACGGACAAGGATACCGCCGAGTGTGTATATATCCTGTGGAGTGGAGACGCTTACAACATTATTTATACCAGTTGAAGTGAGAGTGATGTACAACGGAGCCGACTCTGAATCGCCATATACAGCAGTAACGGCATACTCGTGATCATTTCCGTCATTTCCGCCTTCGACTGTGTAAGGAGACTCAGGTGTTGTTCCCACCAGTTTGCCGTCAACGTAAACATTGTAAGCGGTAGGATTGCCACCTCCGACATAATACGTAATATCGTCAACTGTGAAGAAGAACGGATCATCAGAGGTGCAATGACGGATTGCGAAATACTTCGCACCTGCCGGTAGGGCAGCCTCCACCTTTGTCCAGTTGCCGCCAGAAATTGTACGAACGGTGCTTCCGTCGGCATCAGGAATAGGGATGAATGCAGTAGTATCCTTTGTTGTAAGGCTATAGAGTACCTCAAAATTCTCCTCGACATCTTCCGTATCTTGTGCATAGTTGTTCACGTAGAAAGACACCGTCTGTTCCTGGCCTCCAAGTTCCGGACTGATGAGCCAGTTGTCGGCAGGAAGGTTCTCGTCGGTAGAAGAGTCATAGCTATATACCGCAGCAAGGTATTGGTTGCCGCTATGCGGTTTCAGACAAGGCGACTCCTCTACGAGGTCGCTAGTATCGTAGCCGTAACCTGTGAGATCGTAAGGATTGAAGACTGTGTAAGCAAACGGAATATCCACGTTTGCATAGTCGCCATAGAGGTAAGTGTCGCCGACCAGGGGACCGCTTGCTCCGCCATCACCATCAACGAGCGTCCAGTCTCCTATATTGTCCTTCTCCCAAGAAGAATAGCCTTCAATATCATCGGTTACAGCCTCGCCTGGATTCGACGCAGCTGTCCATTCTAAAGTGACATCCTCGCCATTTGCGCTGGCAGAGCCTTCCGTTGGTCCTGCAACTGTTGGTTCTGTGAGAGCGACATCGACAGATGCTGTATTATTACTCTCGTCGCCATCATTTTCAATTGATGCTTCAACCTTAATAGCGGTTTTTGCATCCTTGCTGAGCACGCTAGGAGTATATGGAAGGGTAACAGTCTCTCTTGAGAATGAGCCAATATTGGAAGTGAATGTGGAATCGGCAAGCACGTCTTCGCCAGCACTCATCTTTAGCCTATAACTGCTAATGGTATTTGTTCCCTGGTTAGACACAGTAACTTTTACGCCGCCCTTGGTTCCCTTTACAAAACTCTGACCGTCAGCGATGTCAACAGCAATATCGTTGGCATAAGCGTCGGCAATATTTATGTCATCAATAAGAACCATGTCGGTAGATCCGGCAGTGAGGCGGAAATGTACCTGTATGAAGTCCTCAGTAAGGTACTCACTAGGGATTGATATGACTTCCTTCACCCATCCATCAGATGTTACATCCTTGTAGTCTACGGTCTGCACGAGCGAACGTGTTCCATCAGCCTTTACAAGGAAGACCTCAATAGTAGAACCATTGCCACCCTTGCTCTTATGAGCATATACGAGTTTAGGACTCGTAGCTCCGGCCAGGCTTATCTTACCCGTGTTGATTGAGAACTGATAGCCTGCTTCGTCAGGTTGTATTCCGGCGCAGCCATTGTCGCCTTCGGCAGATGTACCTTGCGCGAAGCCTGTGTTTCCACTACCAGCCCCATACGATTGCCACCAGAAATGCTGTGCCTCGCCGTTAGGGAATCCCTCCTTGAACGGCAGTGTGTAAGGCTTGCCGACAAGGATTTCATTACCTGTGGTCATCTGACTCTCACCTGCGGCATTCTTTGCCGACACAAGGTACTGCACCAGATCCTGGTCGCCCTCGTTGGTCGGCTGTGCAAGTGATATGTCGCTCTGTGTAGAGCCAGTGCTTGTTGTAAGGTCATACTGATAAGTATCAAGATTTGCCTTATAGATATTGTATGTTACGAGTGATGGATTGACGAATCCTCCATTTGCACCATCCTCGCCAACTGCATCCCACGACATGTGGAGAGTCTGTACGTTATCGTCGACTTCAACATTCTTCGGAGCTTTAGGAAGGTCGACACCGACATAAGCAGAAGCTGAGTTGTCAGGACCGTTGCCTGCCTCGTTAGAAGCGTAGACGCGATACGTGTTGATGCCGTTTGTCTCTACCTCGTCATCTTCAACTTCGAGTTCTTCGCCCGGATCAACATTTCGGAGACGCTGAATTCGCATATCGCCATTGTATACGTAGATATAATTGACTTTGTCAAGGGCGGTACCGTTAACGGTAGTAGTTGGAGCCTTGAACGAGATCTTTGCCGTCATTGCACCACGCTCGCCAGGAGTAACCTTAAGGTTGGAAACGCTGTCAGGTGCCAGAGGGTTCGCCCCCTGAATTACCTGAATGCTGTCAACGTGCAGGTAATACTCGTCGGCATCGCTGATGGCATGGATTCCGAGATAGAGGTTTCCATCCTTCGTCGCCGTTATCTTCTTCTTATACTCCGTGTAGCCGTTCGACGTAACATCAGTAGGACCGACAATAGTCTCAGTCAAGTCGGCTATATTCGGACCATAACCATACTTTGCCTCGAGGCGTTCCTTCGAGCGCAACTGGCGGGCCTTGAACGAAAGGGTGTAACCCCATCCTGCCTTTACATGGATTGGCGGAGTGATGAGCCAGTCGTCAGCGGCATTCTGCGAAGAGTATTTGTAAGCCGCCGATTGGTTGTACTCGTTCCACGACCAAGTGGCACCGTCGTTGTTGTTGTCGATTACGGTATAAACATCGAAGGCAGACTGGGTGTTGAAGTCCTCAAGATAATTCGGCTCTATTGCTTTGCCTACAGTAGCGCTGGCACTTGAAGCAGCAGCACTAGTGTTACCGTGGCTTGTTGCTGTAACAGTATAATAGTACGATTTCATCGTCTGAGACTCAGGCAGAGTCTCGCTGAATGTCGTAGCGGTTTGGTTATGAGATACCACTACATTGTCGGGCATGCGCGTAATGGTATAAGTCAAGTCGTCGATGTAACCGTCATGAACGCCTGTCTTAGGTGCGTCCCACGTCAGCGTGACATTATTGTCAGTCAACGATAGATTAACGTTTGCAGGAGTCGTAGGTGTGTCATATCCTGCATAGCGCGACAGCATGGCAGCGTTGCTTTCTCCAGCCTCGTTCGACGCAATCACGCGGATTGTGTTGAAGCCGTCAACAAGAGATACACTTTCCGACACTGCGGAGCCGGAAGCGCCCTGTCTTGTTGCAACATTTACGCCATTGCAATAAACGGTGTATTTCACGTTTCCGCTGATTTCAGCTCCATTTACGGTCCTTGTAGGCAACGTGAACTTCAAGGTTCCTGACAATGCTGCACCGTCAATATCAAGTTGAAGTCCAGAAACCTCAGCAGGAGCACCTGCAGCAGCTACCTTTGGTGGGAATACCATTCCCAGGAACTCACCATCAATGTCGCAGACCTTTGTTGCCTTACCCGTTGAAAGGTCCACGGTATACAACGCATTACCGCCATTGTCGCTCTGAGCCCAATAGAAGGTATTTGTCGACTGGTCGATTTCGCCGCTCTGGAAATAGACATAATCTTGTGGCTTGTTCAGGACAACGCCTGTTGAACCTACAAGAGTCTCGCTTCCTGTCTTCGTGTCAATGCGATACAGGTCGTATTGCTCGTCGATCCCGTAAGCAACGTTGTCGTTGGTGATTCCCAGTGCTACATAATTGTGCAGGCAACCGTTGCCAACGGTAGTACGAGTTTCGTGCTCGTAGTCGATGAATCCGAACTCTGTGGAAGTAAGGTCGCTGTTATAGAACTGACCGAAGACCTGACCCGATGTTGGATTGCATGCCGTCTCAAGGGCGATCAGGCTCTTGTCCTCAATGAAGGAATCGCTAACCTTTGTCCAAGTCGAACCGTCAACCTGATAGACATACTTCTCAGCATTGAAGCCATATTCTCCGTTGTAATAATAGACGAAATAGTACTTCCCGTCAATCAGCGCGGCTCCAGCATTGGCATAGATATCTCGGTCCTCTATCAATGTATTAAACGAAGACAGGTCGGCAGTATTGAGCTCATACATTCCATAGTGGGTGTTTTCAGAGTTCCATGTCGATGCCCATGCCATATTCGCCCAGATAGTTGTGCCGGCAGCACCGGCCAGCAAGGGCGATTTTGCAATACGTGCCACTGGAATCTGTCCGGTCAGCGGCTGCACGAAGGCTCCAGCCTTGCGGACAGGCAAGGCTCGGCGACGTGCGAGTAAAGGAAATTCCTTCTCAAATTCTTGTCCACTAAGCTTCTTTACCGTCGAAGCCTTGGGCAAAGCGAAATGCCTTCTTTCCTGATGCCATTGGGCAAGGGCAACGGAAGAAGAGGCTGCCATTAGAAGCAGCGCGGCTGTAACTCTCGTTACAGTGGGTCGTAATTCGTAGCTCATTGTTTGTAATTATAATGTTGGATTAGTTTTCCTAACTTCCGTCAAAGTCTTATCTAAGAACTTTCACAACACTGCCGTTCTGTTTGCGGATTATGGTGAGTCCTCGATGGCTTGACTGAACCTCACGGCCCGTCACATCATAATATCTTAACGTTGCGTTATCATTAACCGACTTAACGGCAATAATGCCGTCCGTAGGACCAGACGGTTCATCATTCGTAACTTGAATGTTGTCGATATATACCGAACTTAATTCACCTCCAAAGTCAACGCGGAAGTAGACCTGTACGTAGTTCTTGTCCTTGGCTGCATCTACAGGCACATTAACCTCTGTCCAATCATCAGAAGCCGGTACGTCAACGACAGACAGCGTGTCGCCGTCCCTCATCAGTCCGACAGTCAACTTGCTGTCCTGTGCATACCTGGTATAGAATGTAAATTTAAGGTGCTCCTGTTCCGAAGTGTTTATCTTTCCACTCTGCAAGGAATAGAAATTACCTTTGCTGGTGCCATTGAAGACTAAGGAATGTCCGTCACCGTCAGCCGACTCAGTTGATGAAATAACTTCAGCACCATTGCTACGGTCGGCATACCAGCGATAGCTTGTTCCACCATCTGCTACAGACTCGACAAATGGCAAGTCATGTGGCTTTCCAATCAGAAGGGTATTGCTATTAGAGACGCTGCTGCTTCCGCCTTTGGTATGGGCGTAGACACGGTAGATGTTCTGGACTTCAGAGCCGGTGTTGGCAATGCCAGTAATGGTGTAAGAGGGATAAAAGACGCTGTCGGCTACAAGCTCGCGATTCAGCGCACTGCCTTGCGAAACATAAATCGTGTACCAAACGGAATCAGGATTAATGTAATGACCGTTCCATCCTGCAGTTGGAGCCGTCCAGGCTATTTCGACATCATCGCCATCCGCATGTGCCTTTACATCTGTAACAGGGTTTGGCACATCCTCACCAATAAATGAGGTAACCGAGACTGGATTACCGGCGTTTCCGCCAATATAAGCGGTAAAGGTATAGATGTTTGTTCCGTTCTCTGGCGAATCATCATCAATAGCATACTGCTGTCCTGGGACAGGATTCTCAACCTTTCCTGCCAACTGTGTGCTATTACGATAAACGACAACAGAGTCAAGGGCAGAGAGCTGTGATCCGTCAACAGTCGTAGAAGGAGCGTTGAAGGTTATCTGAGCTTTCAAGGCTCCAAGTGGGTCGGGAGCGATTGTTGCATTCTCAACTTGCCCCGGAGCAGAAGCTACGGCAGCCTCTTGAATCAGGATATCGTCAACATCAAGAGTCGTCATCTCCGGCTGGTTCAGGCAATGAATGCCAAAATAGTACACTCCGGAAGTTTCTACCGAGATTATTTTTGTGAAGTCGGTTGGCTGGTCAGTGGATACGCTAGTCTCTGGCAACACCTCTATAGTCATTGCCTCTGCGGTGTTCTCGCTTCCAAGTTTTGCCTCGAAAGTTCCGGTCTCACTGAGGTCGTAAGTGTTTGCCTTGAAAGAGAATTGATAACTCTTTCCTGCCTCAAGATAAAAGCTTGGTGTTATCAACCAATCATCTGCCTGGCTGTCAGAGAAGAGGTTGAAATACTCTGCCTTGCCGTCAGATATTGACCATGTCGTATAATCATCATTTACGTCAATGATTGTAAAAGACGATTCGGCATCATCCGAGTCAAACCCCTCGGAATAGGGAAGCGTTACAGTCTGCGAATTCGAAATTGTTGAAAACATTGCCAATGCAGCAAAAAACAATCCTCGTAGGTAGATTTTCTTCATAAAATCAATGTTGTGTGAGTTAGACAAATTGTGGTTATCTTGAATAGTAGCATGCAGAGTGTCGGCGCATCTTCATTCGGTTGAGTGATAAAGGATTACAAACGGAACTCGCTCAGCTTACAGGCTGCAAAATTATACAAAAATTTTAAATTCAAAGACATTTTGACACATTTTTTTAGGAAAGAGCGCAAAATCACACATACGATTGCCCCTGCAAGTAGAACGAACGGGGTTACTTACAGGGGCAATGACGTGGAATTATTTGTTTTTCATCCGCACTTTAATGCTTGAACACCTTGCGGACATTATTACCTTGCTTCATTATGTATATTCCATTAGACGGATTCTCCACCCGGCGGCCGGACAAATCATAATAGTTGACATGACCTTCGCCTGCCGTGGTCATAGGAGCCTTAATGCCATTTTCGACCTTCTGCTCATCTATATTCCACCAAACAATCTTCGAGTGGCGCGTCTCGCCCTGTCCCTTGTAGAACATCTGCACGCCGACCCTCTCAACGACAGAGTTCAAATCGGTGTCGAAGAACAAGTCCTGAGAAGCGAACTGAACCATGTGGAATCGACCGTACATGCCAACAATTGTTCCATCGTGAAGCAGCACCGGAATATCGGTCATATCCTCCGTGAGGGTTGGATAGTCAGATGTAGTGAACGTATAGACATTTGTTGAATCGTCCAAATATATCCTATAATACATAGAGTCAGGATTGATATAGTTGCTGTCGACATCCAGGAACGGAGTTTCCAGGTCGATGAAGTAAGATGCGAAACCTGTATCGTCCTCGCTGAACTTGACAACCTCCGGACCCATGTGTATAATAGGCTCCGTCGGTGTTGCCGCAACCTGTGTGAAAGGTTCGAAGCGCATGTTCTTATACATTGTATAATAGTAGACATTCTGGTCACCGCTGTTCAGAAACATCACAGAATCGGATTGGAAGGCACCTGTCTGAGGATTATAATCAAACGTTATATTGTCGGTGAAGTAATAATTAGTCACCTCATCGCCGTTATAAGAGTCATAAGTCGTCTCTGCCCTACCCGGCATAAAGAACAGATGGCGGTGGTACTTGTTATCAGTACCGAAATACTGATGACCCTTGAACGTCAACTTATTGCCGTCAATAGTTCCCTTTATCCACGAGTTGTTTATATCGGCGTTCATGTTGAAATAAACGTTGTTGTCGTTATCAAAGCCAAGCTTTATGACCGTTGCGTCGCTGAAGGAATTGGTAGCGTCATTGAGGAACTTGTAGTTTTTCCACGTCAGATTATCGGGTAGTTTGAGGACGGGGTCGTCCACCTTGCGCGCCTTTATGTGGTAATCGCCAACCTTTGCCCATGTATAAGTCCCGGAGTCTGTAGCCGTCGAGATGCCAAGTATATGGTCATCCAACTGTGTAAGGGTTCCGTCCTTCCAAAGGAACTTTGCCACCTGGCCCGCAGTGCGCGATGCATCAAAGGAATAGTATTCATTGCCTTCCTCGTCCTGATGCTTTGTTTCCTTTACATCGAAGATAACAAGGCTGTCGACCTCGGTCTTTCCGCCGTAATCATAGGCGTAGACAGGCTGGTAACCACGAACGTTGATCGTATCACCTCCTGCCTTCTCACCCTTTATCCATGAGTTAACTGGGAAACCGGAGAAAGGATTATAGATGTAGATATCGCCATTAGCAGCCTCAACGATTGTTGCAACAGTTCCATCCTCGGCGCCTGTCGTGCAATACCCCCCGTCACTGTAATAATACTCAGAATTCCAATAAAGGTTGTCATAGAGCGTGCCTTCCGGCTTTTCAACGATGATGCCATTGGAGTCAGTCGTGGCTTGTGCAAGAGCCGCCATCGCCATGACCGAGGCTAAAAGTGTAGTAAAAATTTTCTTCATAAGCAATAATGAATTATGGCAGGATGCCTGCCGATAGTTTGTCGTTATGTGTAAATCCGATACAAAGATAAGAAGATTTTTAATGATGGCAACGTTTCCTGCTGTTGGATTGAACTGGCATGTTACACTGTCGTTTTATCACAAACAGCTTGATATCAAACATTTAGCCAAGCCTTACTAATCATGGCAGACCTAAAATTGTAACACCGCCCATGCTATACATTTCCACAAAAAGGCACAAAAACATTAGCAAACATTTATTTTTTCAGATAGAATTATTTAACTTTGCAACAACTTATGCGGAAATTTCTCATATTCATAACCAAAGTCCTTTGCATATTGCTCATGCTTCTGACGTTCAGCTGCAGTGGCAGGGGGAACATGTCAAGACTCGAGACCATTGACAGCATTATCAACAAGACCGACTGCGACTCGGCACAGCACATGCTGGACAAGATTGACAGCTCAACCCTGTCCGAAGAAGAACAAGCCTACTACAATCTCCTTAACACAGAAATTGCATATCTTACTATTCATCCCTTCAACTCAGAAAGCGGCATAGACCAAAGCATAAGCTATTATTCCACACATTCGGGGAAAGACAACACCCGAAAACTTGCCAACGCCTATTTCTACAAGGGAATGGTTCTTAAAGACCTTGGGAAGACCGGGCAGACAACCGAATGCCTGAAGAAAGCCGAGGATATTGCCATGAACCTTGACGACATTGCCTTGTCGCACAAGATTTACGATTGCCTGTCGAATGTCAACTATTCAAGCGGCAACTACGAGCTGGCGCTGCATTACGACCGGCTGGCGTTAAGCGTGTCAGAGAAGCAGAAGGACAACTTCTGGCTCGTCAACGCGTACAACCACCTGGGGTGTGTATTCGACGCACTGGGCGAGAGCGACAGTTCAGAATATTACATCCGTAAAAGTGTGAACTATACGGCATACGTCGACGACAAGGACAAGGCCATCATCCTCGGCACGCTTGGCAATTTCTACTTGAAGAAAGGAGAACTGGGCAATGCCGGGAAGTACCTTTCAAAAGCATACGGATATAGCCACCTTCCATTTGTATGCAACGCCCTTGCCGAACTCAACGATTCGTTAGGGAACTTTGAAATTTCGAACAAATATTCCCGGGAGGCATTAAGGTCAAGCAGTTTATATGATAGGGAGAAGATTCTCCAGACAATCCTCAGACAGCAGGTAAAAAAGGGACAGTATAAGGAGGCAGTTGAAACGAGCAACAATATCACCGCATTGAAAGACAGCATACACAATGCGCAGAAAGCCATCGACATACAACGTATCCAGCTACAATACGACCAGGCAAGGACGAAGGGCAATTATGACAGGATTATAATACGGATCCTCGCCTCGATGATAATCCTGATTGTTGTCATAGCGCTTATAATCATCTACCTTGCGAGGAAGGAGGCGAAGGCAAAGCGGAAGCTGGCGCAGGACGAGCTGCTTATCAATGAATACAACCACAAAATTCATGAATTACAAGCTAGCAGCAAGGATCTCGCACAGAAGAACAACAGGGAAATAGAAAAGCTCAGGGGCAAGATTTCCGGCATCCTTGAGAAGCAGACCGGCGCTCTGGCTAGAGGGCACGAACTTTACAAGTCAATCCTTGAGGGCGGGAACACCGTCACATGGAGAAAGAATGACATACTTAACTTTATTGAATTCTACAAGGTCATCAACTTCAATTTCATCATAAGCCTTGAAGAAGAATATAGGGACCTGTCGCCAGGCAACAAGTTGCTCCTCATCCTTAAAGACATGAACATGGATGACAATAAGGCAGCCGAGGTTCTCGGGGTCTCGAACGGAGCAATACGGACTGCCAAGTCGCGTATCAGGGCTAAAAAGATTGTTACATTATTAAAGAAAAAGTCATACGGCAACGCCTCATAGTCCACACTTGTAAGCACCTGGGCATCAGACAGTTTGCAGAAGGTACCAAAACGGTTTGCGAAAGATACCCGATTGGAACGCAAAAGACACCCGATTAGAGTGCGAATGACACCCAATCGCAAGCCGTTTTGGCACGTCCAGGCTTTCAGTCAAGATTTTTCGCAATTTTCGCTATAGCTCCTTGGTCATCCAGATACCGCCATAACGCGCCACCCGGACAAGATAATTGCCCGTTATGTCGGGAGGCTACACAGAATGATAACAATAGGCTTCGGACGGAATCTTCTCTTCCTATTTTAGGATGGCAATAACAGCACCTATAGCTCCACTACAGACACCGGTCCAAAAAGCACACTTAAAAGCAATAGTAAATCGCTGCCAAAAGATATTGTTTCTATTCATTTTCTTTGATCAGGAAGAACGACACACGGCATGATTTTCTTATTTATCATATCAAACAGTATGCTTACATTGGTTATAACTTATTTTAGCACCCATCTTCTTTAATTCACGAGTCCGGGAATGCTTTTTCCGGAATCCCCCCAGCCATATTCATAGAAGGTCTTGTGATTCAGACCATCTCGACCATCTTAGGCAGGATATGAAGTTGTAAGGCTTCTTCGATTTTGAAAAGTCCGCTGTCAGTAGTAAAGAAGGCACTGCCGTCTTTTAATAATTTTATTTTGTATGGAGAAGACTCATTAATTTGTTCTACAGGAAGTTTAATCATAGCACATAGAACTTAGTTGGACGAGTTCCTGTTTCTTCCTCTACTATATCAGCTAATTCTCCCTTAATGCGTTCAACAGCATTCTGCTTAATTTGTTTGGATCTTTTCAGACGGTTGAGAAAATCTGCTCTAGTTAATGTTTCCATATTAATACCCTTTCATTATTAATTTGTCGCAAATATACGAAAGTTTTTCAAATGGTGCAAGGCTGAGATAAAAATTATTATTCAAGGCTTGGAATTTTCCTTTCTTATGATAGGTAAAGATGTAGAAATTCGAGATGTGTTTGACAAATGGCAAATACTTATATTCATGTTTTGCCCCACTTTTGATGATTTTTGTAATCCCTCCGGGGTCAGTGCTCATCCCAATCCCCACCTGGTGTGACCCTTTCGGAGCAAACGCTTTAAGTTAATATATCTTAAAAAGCTGACATTAGTATAGGTTCTCTGTTGCGTATTTAAAATATTTTAGTAGATTTGCAATAGAAAAATTTAAAACTCTGACGGATATCAGCGACACTATCGCTTTCATGCCGGGCAGACACAGGGAGATTGGTATATCCCTGCAACACAAATACGTAGGATATGATGCTGACACGAATGATGTTTTTGCTAATGGCCATTGTCTTTTGTCCTCATCTTTATGCGGATAAAGAAATGGTTGTTGACACTGTTATTACGATACGTGTTGACACCACTGTGGTCCAGAAAAATCCACACTACTTAGGTAAGACCATCTCCGTCAACTATTACACCTTAGAGGAATACGCCAAGAAAACCGGGCGCCCCTCCCTCCCCGACAACGACTGTAACATTATATATTATTACCGCGACACCCTCTTCGTGACGAAGGCTGCGGACACCCCCATGGAGGTGACTGTCGACAGCACCGGCTGCCATGCCGACGCCGACGTGTCGTGGGCAGTGAAGACCAACCTCCTGTGGGACGCGCTGTTAGCTCCCAATGTCGAGGTCGAGGTCCCCATCGGTCGCAAGCGGCGGTGGACCGTCATGGGCGAATGGTGGAACCCGTGGTACACATGGCGTCACAACTCGCGTGCCTATCAGGTGCAGCTCTTCGGTGCCGAGCTTCGACGGTGGAACCGCGTTCCCGACCGCTGCCACGAAGTGATGACGGGGATGTTCTGGGGTGTCTATGCGGCATGGGCGAAATACGACCTGGAGTGGAACAGCCACGGCAACCAGGGCGAGGTCTACAGCCTCGGCATCACCGCCGGATGGTCCACACGCATCGCCCGACATCTCCACTTAGAACTGTCAGCCTCCCTCGGCGGCTTCTACAGCCCCCTGCGCCACTACCATGGCATGTTCGACGACACCCACCTTATCTGGCAGCATAACGACCACATCTTTTATGTGGGGCCCACGAAGTTCAAGGTCTCACTGGTCTGGATGCTGCCGCGTTTCGGAAAGAAAGGAGGCCGCCGATGAAATCTCCCCCATTCCCTTTCTGTACCTGTGTCTTCCTCGCGCTCCTCGTCCTCACCGGTTGCTGCCGACGTCCGTTGGAGGTCATCGTGGAGAAAGACACCCACGTGCGCATCAACGTCGACTGGACCTCCCATTTCGGCGAGCGTCCCTCAGGCATGACCGTGCGCCTCTATCCCGCCGACGGCTCGGCACCTATTTCCAACGTCACCAACGACGTCGACGGCATCGACGTGGGTCTCACCGCCGGCACCTACTACCTTCTTGTGTTCAACCAGACGGAGGATGAGTTCGGTTCGATGACCTTCTCCGGCATGCAGCAATACACCGAGGCTGCCGCCCTCGCCGCCCGCGCCACCCTGCACGGCAACAGCACCTGGGACAAGGGCGTGGACTACTACGCCGACCCGGAGCCCATCGGCGTCGCCGTCGACACCATCACAATCACCGACGACATGGTGGAGGAGGGCATCAGCTTCGAGCGCTACAAGAAGGGCATGACCACGAACCACTACTACGAGGGCACCACCACCTACACCTTCGACGAGGTGGCGCTGCCCATGACCTCCAAGCTCAACGTCACTGTCCATGTCAAGGGCATCGGCAACATGCGCAGCGTGGCAGGCTACATCACCGGCATGGCCGACGGCTTCACCCTCTACAGCGGCCTCCGCCTCAACACTGCCTGCGTGCTGCCCCTCGACACGTGGAAGGGGGCCTACGAGGACAAGGCCGCCAACACGGGTGTCATCACCACCAGTACGGCGACCTTCGGACTGCCCTACGACAAGGAGGTGCTCGACTACCGCGACCCCAAGGACAACCGCATCGTCCTATACTTCACACTCGTGGACGGCTCCACCCGGACGTACTCCTACGATGTAGCACGCTACATACACTACCGCAATGTGGACGAGACCCTGCCACTGCGCGACCGCTACGCCATGAGCCTCGAACTCGACCTCGTGCTCCGGGCACCGCTGATCGACGAACCCGACCTGCCCGACGTGACTCCCGACAAACAGGGCGACGGCTTCGACGCCGAGGTGCACCCCTGGGAAGACGGCGGCACCATCGATGTGGGCGTATAGCCACATAGACCGGAATACTTTTATGGAAGAAGACTATATTATCAATTATTAATTCTGAAGAAAATGAAACAGAGATTATTTATTGGCTCGCTGGCCGCCTTGGCACTCATGGCCAGCTGCTCGTCGAGCAACGATGACCTCAATGGAGGAGCCACCACACCTCAAGAAAGTAACGTGCCGCTGACCTTCAGCTCTTATCTCGGCAGGACAGCCACCACGCGAGCAGGAGCAGCAGGGACCATCACTACTGATGGCGCCAAAAGATTGGACTTACTCTCCTCTCCGCTACTGGCCGAATGAAACCAGCACCACAAATGCTGACGGCAAGGGTGCAACAAGTGAGGGTGTTGACCGTCTGACGTTCTTCGCCTATGCACCGTATGTAACTCCGACCGACAACAAAACGGGAGCTATTACAGGCGCAACCGAAGGCATCACTGCCCTGACTGGCAACGAAGCTACTACCGACCCGAAAGTGACGTACGTGGTAGCCGCTACCCCTGAGAAGAGCGTTGACCTGCTCTGGGGTGTCGTACCGGATGGCACGACAACATGGAGCAATGTCACCGGTACGGATGTAACTGTTGCTCCCGGCATGCCTTACCTCAACCTCATCAAGCCTAATACCAAACAGAAGGTAGCGTTCAACTTCAAGCATGCGCTGGCGAAGTTGGGGCTGAAGGTCGTAGGAGCTTTCGATGCTGTGTCAGGCGGCACGAAAGATGCCAACACAAAGATTACCGTGGCCAGTGTGACAATTGAAGGAAAAGGTTTCAAGAAGACCGCCGTGCTGAACCTCAACAACACCACCGCCGACGTACCGCAGTGGGAAGCTGTCGACGGAGCCGGCAACATCGAGTTGTCTGTTAAGGATGGCAATCTGAACAGCAAGATCAAAGACAGCGGCAAGGATGAGGCGCAAACCGTAGACGGTGTCACAGACCACCCCCAGGATCTGCTCAACTCCGATGACAAGTCTGCCCAGAAGGCTTTCATGATCATCCCATCGTCTGAAACAGATAAGTCACTCAAGGTGACCATCGACTATTACGTGAACACCACAGATGCCTCGTTGTCAAAAGGCTATTCCCGCGTAGAGAATAAGATTACGAAGACCATCACCGGCTTTGCTCCGGAAGCTGGCAAGAACTACACCTTGTTGCTCTCGCTCGGCATGACCTCCGTCAAGGTGTCAGCCACTGTGGCCGACTGGACCGATGCCACCAGCACACAGGTTGACCTGCCCATCAACGTAGCAGGTGATTAATTCAGAACTAATAACTTGTTTACATTCTTACTACAATGAAAAAGCTATTATTCATCACAGCATCAGCACTGGCACTCTTAGCCAGCTGCTCGTCTGAGTCCGACTCGGTGAGCCCCGTCTCACCCGACGCCCAGCCCTCCTCCGTGGCTGCGCCCATCGCCTTTGGCACCTATCTGAGCAATGGCGCCAGCACTCGTGCGGGAGCCACCGGTGCCATAAACACCACCGAAGCACTGAAAGCATCCGCCGGCTTCGGCGTCTTCGCCTACTACACCCAGGCCAACGACTATGATGCCACTAATGACCAGACGCCGAACTGGATGTACAACCAGAAGGTGGCATGGGACAACACTCAAAGCGACTGGATGTATTCACCGCTGAAGTACTGGCCCAACGACAACAGCACCGCTGACGACAAGGGTGCCACCGGCACCACGACCAGCAAGGTGAGCTTCTTTGCCTACGCCCCGTTCACGGGTGACAAGACGACCGGCGCCCTCGCTGCCGGTGAGACCTCCGGCATCACTGGCTTCTCTGCCAACACGGCAGCCGGTCACCCCACCGTCACCTACAAGCTGAGTAAGGACGGTAAGGAGGTCGACCTGCTCTGGGGTACCGCGCCTGAGGGCAAGAGCTACGAGACCGTCACCGGCTCAAACGTGACCGTAGGCAAGGTAACCGACGCCCTCGCACCCACCAACATCAACATCCAGAAGCTGAAGACCGGTGGCAAGGTGGCATTCCTCTTCAAACACGCCCTGGCAAAGTTCGGTGGCTCCAACGAGACCACGAAGACTAAGCCCGACGGCAAGACCGAGACCGTCACCACGACCAACGGCTTGCAGGTGAAGCTTGACATCGACAAGGACGGTGACATCACCGGCGGCGACAAGGACGCTGCCACCAAGGTGACCATCAAGACCATCGAGATCAAGAATACCAACGCCACAGGCACCGTTGAGGACCTCAACGGTGACGGCGCTGCTGACGACAACGACAAGATCGTCTCCGGCGGAACCTTCGACCTCGCCACAGGTCTGTGGACGGCCAGCACTACGGATTACGTCGACATCGACCACACCATCACCTCGCCGGGTAGCACCAAAGGCGAAGGCAGCGAGACTGCCCGCAGCAACGCTACCATCGCAGACGACCTCGCAGAGCCGGGCACAGTGGCAACCGGCACCGCAGGCTGGGATGCCCTGCCTGACGGCGTGACTACCACTGCCCAGAATGTCTATAAGGAAGAGTCCAATCCGTTGGTCTTCATCCCCGGCACCAAGCCCAGCTTCAAGATCACGGTGGAGTATGTGGTGCGCACCAAGGATGCCCACTTAGCCAAGGGTTACACTGAGGCTGTGCAGAAGATCACACACAACGTCGCCTTCAAGGATGCCGTGGAGCTGAACAAGAAGTATAACCTGCTCATCCACCTCGGCCTTACCAGCGTGAAGTTCGAGGCCACCGTCTCCAACTGGGATCTCGACAGCACTCCTGCTGGCGGCACTGAAGACTCTGACGGCGACGGCACACCAGACGCCTCCGACCCCGACTACGACGTCCACGTGCCCATCAACGTTCAGTAACTCAAAATTATGCCTAGACAGCACCGCCTCTTCCTTCTCCTCCTCCCCCAGCTCCTATGGAGCTGCGGGGCGGCTGACACCGGCGTAGACACGCCGGAGGGAGAGGCTGTGCCCGTCAGGTTCAGCACTTACATCGCGCAAAGCGCAACAACACGGGCGGCCACACAACCGCTCAGCAACATCACCGACATCGCGTCCCTGCGCGCTGCCGGTTTTGGTGTGTTCGGCTACTACGACGACAACAAGACTTACGACAGCAGTGCCGACACGCCTAACTTTATGTACAACCAACAGGTGGTGTGGAGCACCGGCGACAAAGCCTGGACCTACTCCCCCTTGAAATACTGGCCCAACGAGACCGGCACGGGCGAGAGCGACGGACGCACCGACCACCTCAGCTTCTTCGCCTACGCCCCCTACCTGAAAGGCGACCCTCGCCTCAACTTCTCCGCCAACAACGCCAAGGGCGACCCCACCGTCACCTACACCACCCCCAACGACCTCGGACAATGCCTCGACGTGCTCTATGCCACCAAGCCCGACGGCACGTCACCCTACACCGACCTCACCAAGCAGAACGTCGGCGACAGCGTCACGTTCTCCTTCCACCACACCATGTCGCGCCTGAACTTCAACGTGCGCGCCGCCTTCGATGAGATAGCGGCGGGCAGCAACGCTAAGGCCGACAGCACTCGCATCACCGTGGAGAGCATCACCTTAGAGACCGAGGGCATCGACGCCACCGAGCCCCTGTTCTTCACCTCGGGCACGCTCAACCTCCGCACAGGCCTCTGGACCAACGCCGCCAACAGCTCCGCCGGGACGCCGAAGATTGTCCTCAGCGGCAACGCCATCGGCGCCGACGTGCGCGACCAAGGCGACAAGCGCGTCTACGAGATGCTCGACGCCAACAAAAAAGTCATCCCCGGCGTCGACAACACATGGCGCAACGCCGGCAACGGATACATCACCCTGCTGCCCAACACTGCCCTCACCACCGCTGCCCCGAAGCTCAAGGTCACCATCGTGTATTACACCACGAGCGACGACCCGCGCCTCGTGCTCTCCGGCGGGCATTCGCGCGTGAAAAACACCGTCGCCCACACGCTCCCCGGCTTCATCTTCGAGCGCGGAAAGGCCTACACCATCAACATGCTCATCGGCATGACATCGGTGAAGTTCACCGTGCAGGCACAGAACTGGCGCGACCCGATCACCTTCGCACCCATGGTGGAAGACTGGGGCAACACCGGTGGCGAAATCAACTTCGACCATATAGACCAATAGCGCAGACAAATGAACAACAGAACCTTCATCAGTCTCATCTTAGTCATGCAACTCGCCATCATGCTCTTGGTTAGTTGCACCGACCGTCTCGGCATCGATAACGGAGCCGCGGACGGCGATGTCGTGCGCTTCGCGCCGACCATCAGCGAGATGAACGACCTGCAGCCCTCAGCGGCAACACGCGCCATGGCCAAGAAGCACGTCATCAGGCTCAGCCGCACGGAGGGCACGCCACAGCTCTACCTGCACATCGAGCCGGAGCTCGAGATGGAAGGCGGCGCGCGACAGACCAACGACACACGAGCCGCATACATCACCAACAACACCATCTCGAAACTCTATTACTCCATCTTCCAGGAGAACGGCACACCCGGCAAGCCCCTCGTGGAAAAGGGCCTGACGACAAAGGCCGACAACTGGATGACCACCACCGAGTGGCCTCACGGCTCACGCCAGAAGTTCAAGGTCTATTCCATCAGTCCCTTCGACGAGACCTTCACCAAACATGGCAGTGTGACCAATGTGAGTAGTATCGATTTCAACACACCGCCCATCCTCAGCTACGAGACCCCCGACAGTGCCGAGCAGTCCGACCTCGTCTATGCCGTCAGCGACCCCTGCGACCCCGAGGCGTCGCATGTCATCACGATGAACTATCGCCACCTGCTCGCCGGCATCGCCCTGTCGGAAGGCAGCATGATCAGTGGACTCAAGGTCAAGACAGTGGAAATCAAGGGCCTATACAGCAAGGGCTCCTGTGACCTTAAGGACCTCACCTGGACGGTGGAAAAGACAGCCACGAAAGACTTTACCATCAAGAAGAACTATACCTCGGTGGGCCGTAACCCGACCATCATCACACCTACCGGCAGCGACGAGCTGATGGTCATCCCACAGACAGCCCCCAACGGCGCCACCATCACCGTGACCATCGAACTGCCTAACAAGAGCGAGCGGAAGCTCACCGCCTCCATCGCCGACACGAAGTTTGAGCGCGGCGTGGTCTATTGGCTCATCCTCTCCACACGTGCCGTCAACTGGCGTTATACGCTCAACGTGTCGCAGAAAACCGTCAACACGCCCTACGGCGGCGGAACGGCGGCAATCACCGTGAACAGCTGGCGCACCTCTGCCAACAACGACGGGTCGGCCACCACACAGGAAGCCGTGCCCTACACCATCAGCTACTCTGAGGACGGTGGCAACTCCTGGTCGGACAACGCACCGGCCTGGCTCACCGGCGTGCCGTCGTACAACCCCAACCAGCTGAGCAACGAGACGAGCATCACGACCGGCGCACAGACCGCCGTGACCTCTTCACACAAGGCTAACCTGCAAGGCAAGGCTGCCGTGAAGGACTACGACCTCTCGCTCTACAATGTCAACGGAGAGGAGATCATCGGAGGGGCAAGCACCGCCAACTGTTATGTCATCCACGGCCCGGGCACCTACCGCATCCCCTGTGTCTATGGCAACACGCTGAAGCTCGGCACTTACAATGGCTTTGCCGTGGACGCTTACAACGAGTCAGGTCAGGGCAATGCCTTCGTCAACTACAACGGCGACCGCATCACCGAGAGCAACTACAAGTTCACACCCGCCTCCGCCGACGTGGTGTGGCAGAGCACGAGTGGTGTCATCACCAATGCCGCAGTGACCCCGGGCAGCGACGGCATGAGCTACGTCACCTTCACCGTCGACAAGACGAACCTCGCGCAGGGCAATGCCGTCATCGCAGCCTACAACAGTTCCGGCACCGTGATGTGGAGCTGGCACCTATGGATTACCGACGCCACGCTGACAGCACCCAACAACGACTTCCTCACGCAGAACCTCGGATGGGTGAGCAGCAGCGACAACTACAACCACTACCCTGCCCGCACCGTGCAGCTCCGTATCCAGCAAACCAATGAGCTGTCGGATGCCGACCCCGTCTTCATCACCGTCAACCAGACCGAGGGCAATGTCGACATCGATCCCTCTGCCGGCTCCTGC
>ONYS01000216.1 GCA_900322095.1 uncultured Prevotella sp. | reverse complement strand
CCGCATGGCCTCAGCACCATACTTCATCGACATCTGCATGATCTCTGGCAGAGGGAACACATCCTGCTGGAGCACGCCACAGAACGAGATCACCTTGCGGCCACCCTCATAGACACCGTCGCGGATGATCTGGTCATAAGGGTCATAGGTCGACGCGATATATTGCAGCGAGCCGTCCTTCTCGGCCTCCTTGACACGAAGGTTGAGGATGTTGAAACCGTCGTCGACCTTGAAGTCGCTGCCCACGTCACGCTTCATGTCGAGTGCATAGAAGCGTGTCTGAGTCTCGCGCAGGGCTGTCTCCAGCTCGGAGAGCTGCATGACCTGGTGGGGATGCCAGGGCGAGACACGCAAGGTCTGTCCGCCGTCGACGATATACTTGCCCAGTCCGAGGGCCAGCGAGGCGATGCCCTCCTCGGCTTTCTCCTCACCCACAGGATAATAGTTGAGCGAGCGCAGCACACCCGACATCGTGGGATAGTAGCGGTCGCCATGGTTCTGTCCCACCACTTCCTGCAACACGACAGCCATCTTCTCCTGGTCGATAACATTGGACGTGGCTGTCATGTAAGCCTTGGAGTCACGGTAATAGACTGAGGCATAGACGCTCTTGATAGCAGCGGCGAGCATCCGCAGCATCTCGTACTTGTCGTCGAGGTTGGGAATCATATAGGTGGAGTAGATGCCGGCGAAAGGCTGGTAGTGGCTGTCCTCAAGCAGCGAACTGGAGCGAATGGCGATGGGACTGTGGGTTGCCTCGAAGAAGGTGAAGAAGTCGGCGATGTAGCTGTCGGGCAACTGTGCCTCCAGAAAGTGCTGAAGGATAACTTCGTCAGGCGCATCACTGAGGGCGATGCCATAGAGATTGTTCTGCTCCATGAACTGGTCAAAGACATCGGTGCAGAGCACCACGGTCTTGGGAATCTGTACGGTAGCCCCACTGAAACGGTTGAAGTCGGGGTGCGTCTTGATGATGTTGTCGAGGAAAGCCAGGCCACGTCCCTTGCCGCCGAGCGAACCATCGCCGATACGCGCGAAATGGGCATAGCGGTCGAACTTGCCACGATCGAAGACAGCCACCACGCCAAGGTTTTTCATGTGGCGATACTGCACGATGGCGTCGAAGATGATTTGGCGGTGAGCATCCACATCCTGTAGTTTATGCCACGTGACATGCTTGAGAAAGTTGCTCACGGGGAAGATGGCCCGGGCGCAGAGCCAGCGACTCATGTGGTTGCGCGAGATATGATAGAGCATGGAATCGCGCGGGATCTTGAAGATATTGTCCTGCAACTCCTTCAGGGTATGGATACGCATAATCTCCTGATGGGTCTTCGGGTCGCGGAAGATGAAGTCGCCGAAGCCCATGTGCTCCTCCATGAGATGGCGCAGGTCAACGCTGAGCATCTTAGAGTTCTTGTCTACGAACTTAAAGCCCTCTCGCTCGGCTCGTTCGCGGTTGGCCGACTCGGCGCTCTCCATGATGAGCGGCACGTACTCGTCCTCCCGGCGTATGGCCTCCAAGAGTTTGAAGCCGGCCTCAGGATCTTTGTCCTCTTTGTTTCCGCCCATGGCACCCTGATGCTCGGGGTGGGCATGGATGGGGAAGCGCACGTCGCTGATGACGCCCAAGCAGTTGTCCTTGTATTTCTCATAGAGTTGAATAGCCTCGTCATAGGTACGGGCCAGCAACACCTTTGGACGGCCGCGCATGCGCAACGTGGCGGCATGGCGGTTGAGGGCCTCGGTGGCGAAGTTCTGACTCTGTTGCAGGATATAGTTGTAGAGGTTGGGCAGGATGCTGGAATAGAAGCGGATGGAGTCCTCGACAAGGAGAATCATCTGCACGCCGGCCGCCTGGATGTCGTGGTCGATGTTCATCTTGTCCTCAATGAGCTTGACGATGGAGAGGATGAGGTTGGTGTTGCCGAGCCAGCAAAAGACGTAGTCGAAAATGCTCAGGTCCTCGTTCTCCATGCGCTTGCTGATGCCGTGGGAGAACGGAGTGAGCACCACGCAGTGGATGTCGGGGAACTTCTGCTTGATGCTTCGCGCCACGGTGAAAGCGTCGTTGTCGGCATTTCCGGGCATGCAGATGACGAGGTCGATCTTCGTCGAGCCGAGAATCTTCTCCGCCTCCTCGATGGTCGACACTTGGGTGAACGTGGGTGGATAGCGCAGTCCAAGTTGCGCATACTCGTTATAGATCTTTTCCTCCACGCGCCCGTCGTCCTCAAGCATGAAGGCATCGTAGGGATTGGCCACGATGAGCACATTATAGATATGG
>ONYS01000071.1 GCA_900322095.1 uncultured Prevotella sp. | reverse complement strand
TCGTTACTTAAAACGTTAAATATCAGAGCACTATATTAACAACTCAACGGGTGATTTCAGCCTCTGTTTTTCGGAACATCTAACTGGACACCCTACTTACTTGGTCTCCATAGATTTCTATGATATTGTAGGTTGAAATCACGCATTTCTTGTTGGGCGGCACGTGCCAGCCATTATTATAATAAGGATATTGCCTCGCTTTTATGAATACAATGAGTCTTGGATAGTCAGCAAAAGAGGCGTGCCAGATAATTGGGAGTCTTAGATTTAAAGCGGTCTGAGGAGCCAATAGGTCTTAGTACATTTTTAGTAAATGTCACCTTTATGGGCATTCTTGAACCAAATTCAGAAAGAAATGCCCATAAAATAAGGGGCTGGAAATTTTAGTTAGAATTAATCGTGAAATCGGCACGTTCTATTAGCTTCTGTTACCTATATATGTTGATTTTTCAAGATTTTGTTTGATATTCGAAATAAAAGAGTTATTTTTGCACACGTAAACCCACATGTGCAATTTTCTATTTGAAGAGAGGTTGTTTAGATTATGTCGATATCAAAAACCAGACAGAAGTTAGTGGATGTAGCTCGCCAGCTGTTTGCGAAAAACGGATTAGCCGGCACCACAATGAACGATATAGCAGTCGCCTCGGGAAAAGGCCGTCGCACCCTCTATACCTATTTTAATAGGAAAGAGGATGTGTATTATGCCGTGATAGAGTCAGAACTGGAACGGCTCAGCGATAAGCTCGACGAGGTGGCGGCAAAGAAAATCCGTCCGCAGGATAAAATCATCGAGCTGATCTACACCCATCTGAGCATGATTAGGGAGACAGTGGTCAGGAACGGCAACTTGCGCGCTGAGTTCTTCCGCAATATCTGGACCGTAGAGAAGGTTAGGAAGAACTTTGACGAGGACGAGATTGAAATCCTGCGCAAGGTGTACGCCGAGGGCAAGGCCGACGGCGAGTTCGACATTGAGGATGTGGACCTGGTGGCCGACATCACCCACTATTGTATCAAGGGCCTTGAGGTTCCCTTCATCTACGGACGCCTCGGACATGGTATGACAGAGGAGACCAGCAAGCCTCTGGTGACGAAAGTTGTCTATGGCGCCTTAGGAAAAAGACATTGAGATATACTAACATCAGCATTTAAGCGTTAAAATAAAACAACATCATTAAATATTATTTAGGTAATGAAATTATTGGAAGGCAAGACCGCGCTGATTACAGGTGCGGCACGCGGCATCGGCAAAGCCATCGCGTTGAAGTTTGCTTCTGAAGGAGCTAATGTAGCATTCACTGATCTCTTCATCGACGAGGAGCATGGAGGTTTGGCCACAGAGCGTGAGATCGCTGCCCTGGGTGTAAAAGCTAAGGGCTACGCCAGCAATGCAGCCGACTTCGCCCAGACAGACGAGGTTGCAAAGAAGGTTCTGGAAGATTTTGGCAGCATTGACATCCTGGTCAACAACGCCGGTATCACGAAGGACGGCCTGATGCTGAAGATGACCGAGCAGCAGTGGGATGCCGTGATTGCAGTGAACCTGAAGAGCGCGTTCAACTTCATCCACGCCTGCACCCCCATCATGATGCACCAGCGTGGCGGCAGCATCATCAACATGGCCTCTGTGGTCGGTGTTCATGGCAATGCAGGTCAGTGCAACTATGCAGCTTCTAAGGCCGGTCTGATTGCTTTGGCCAAGAGTATCGGTCAGGAGATTGGCCGTCGCGGCATCCGTGCCAATGCCATTGCTCCCGGATTCATCGATACAGCCATGACACAGGCTCTGCCCGACAACATCCGCAAGGAGTGGGTTGAGCGCATTCCTCTGCGCCGTGCAGGTAAGGTTGAGGATATTGCCAACGTGGCTTTGTTCCTCGCTTCTGATTTGTCGAGCTACGTTTCAGGACAGGTCATCCAGGTGGATGGCGGCATGAACATGTAATAGGCCGTGAAAGTAGTCTACGAAGACAATCATATCATCATCGTTTTCAAAGAGGCAGGCGAGATCGTACAGGGCGACAAGACTGGCGACGAGCCCCTCTCTGAAAAGGTGAAACTATATATAAAGCAAAAGTACCAGAAGCCGGGAAACGTATTTCTCGGTGTGGTGCATCGCCTTGACCGACCGGTGGCAGGACTCGTTGTCTTTGCCCGGACATCCAAAGCCCTGTCGAGACTTAACGAGATGTTCCGAAAAGGAGAAGTCCACAAAACCTATTGGGCCATCACTAAAAACACTCCCCAGCAACCCGAAGCCCTGCTTGAGAACTGGCTGGTGAGAAACGAGAAACAAAACAAGAGCTATGCCTACGATCACGAGGTGGCTGGCTCGAAACTTGCGAAACTTACTTATAAAATCATAGGCAGGAGCGACAATTACACGCTCATAGAGGTACATCTGCTCACGGGGCGGCATCATCAGATACGTTGCCAGCTGGCCCACATCGGCTGTCCCATCCGGGGCGACATGAAGTACGGTGCCAAGCGAAGCAATCCTGATGGCAGCATCTCGTTGTTGGCTCGTCACATCGAGTTCGTCCACCCCGTCTCGAAGCAGAATTTGTCGATAGACTCACCTCTGCCCTCAGATGCTCTGTGGCATGCGATGAGTCCTGTTGAATGAACACACGTATGAAGAAAATACTAAAATGGATAATAATTGCCATTTTAGCGCCAATATTGCTCGTTTTGATATTGGCTGTATTGCTTTACCTCCCTCCCGTTCAGAATTGGGCCGTAAAGCACGTGGCTGATTATGCTTCAAAGAAAACAGGTCTGGAGATTTCTGTAGGCCACGTAAATCTCGAATTTCCATTGGATTTAGGCTTGGATGAGGTGAAAGTCATCCAGCAGAACGACTCCCTGCCGCAGGTGAAAGACACCGTGGCCGACATTGGCCATCTGGTGGCCGACGTGCAGTTGCTGCCGCTCTTCAAGAGTCAGGTTCAGATTGACGAGTTCGACATCCAACGCCTGAAAGTCAACACCACCAACTTTATTCCCTCCGCACGCATCAAGGGCACTGTGGGCCGACTGAATCTTCAGGCCCACGGCATCGACCTCACGCAAGAGCACGTCAATGTAGACAAAGCCTTCCTGCGCGATGGTAACGTGGATATAGCCCTGAGCGACACTGTTCCGCCCGACACCACCCCCAACACGAATCATTGGAAAATCAATATAGCTCAGCTGAAGATTGACCGTACGCGGCTCGACCTCCACATGCCTGGCGACACCCTGGAGGTGAAAGCTGGCATGGGCGATGTGGCGCTGAAGGGAGCTTATTTCGACCTTTTCAAGGGACTGTATAGCGCCAACCACATTGATTGGAAGCAAGGTTGGCTCAACTATGACAATAATTTTGAAATCAAGCAGAAAGGCCTGGATTTCAACCACCTAGCGCTAAGCGACATGACCTTGGTGGCCGACTCATTCAGCTATTGCGACTCGCGGCTCGACATCATTCTGCGTCAGTGGGCGCTGAAAGAGAAAAGCGGACTGGCCGTAGAGAACTTCACCGGACCGTTTGGGCTGGACAGCACCCGGCTGTGGCTGCCGCAACTCTACCTGCGTACGTCGGAATCGGAATTGAAGGCCCAGGTCAACATGGACATGAATGCCTTTGCCGACAAAGACCCGGGCAAGTTGAACCTCGTAGTTCATGGCTACATCGGCAAGCAGGACCTCCTGCTCTTCATGAACGACGCGCCCACCCTCTTGCGCCGGCGCTGGCCGAATGCCCCGCTGCGCATCGACGGTGTGCTGAAGGGCAACCTGCAGATGGCCCGTTTCGCCGGTCTTAACGTGAATCTTCCCTCAGCCTTCAAGTTTGCGGCCAACGGCTATGTGGCCAATGTCATGAATCCCAAGAGGCTCAAGGCCAACGTGGACCTCAACGCTATCACCTATCATCTGGACTTCATCACGGCTTTGCTCGACCCATCG
Source organism: uncultured Prevotella sp. (assembly GCA_900322095.1). Lineage (GTDB taxonomy): Bacteria > Bacteroidota > Bacteroidia > Bacteroidales > Bacteroidaceae > Prevotella. Next base: position 22,055 of record ONYS01000071.1, on the reverse strand, counting down.
CTGATGAAAACCATCCGCATTCCCGTGGGAATTGGATTCAAGGGAAATGTACGCGTTGACGGTCCGGTGTACGCCTCCCGATTCCGTCTCACTGAGGGCGGAGGCAACGTCGCAGGCAATGCCGTGATCAATGCCGACCGGATGGCCTATAATGCCAATCTCGTTGCCCGAAGACTGCAATTGCAGCACTTCCTGCCCAACATGGGACTGACGCCATTCAGCGGACACATCGTAGCTAAAGGCAATGGCACCGACATTATGTCGCCACGCACCAAGCTGAATCTGAATTTCAAGGTGGACGACTTCCATTATTCCGGTTATAGTCTGGCCGACATCAACGGCGAGGCCAATATGTCGGGCGGCCGGCTTCAAGCCCGCATCAACAGCCATAACCCGCTGATAAAGGGAGTTATCGGACTCGACGCCCTGACGCAGAACCGCTTTATGAGGGGCACGCTGACGCTCGACCTCTCGCACGCCGACCTCTTCCGTCTGCATTTTGCCGACCGTCAGATGACCTTCTCCGGATGCGGCCACATCGACTGGGCCTCCGATTTTAAGCATAACTACAAAGTCAACGGCGCACTGGGCGACATCATGTTCAGCGATAGTGGCCGCGTCTATCGTCCGGACGATTTGGTCTTCAACATTCTCTCACGTCGAGACACAACCCATGCCTATGCCGACTGCGGTGACTTCCACATCAATCTGAATGCACGGGGAGGCTATGAGAAGCTCTTGGCCCAATGCCAGAGTCTGACGAAGGAACTCCAGCGGCAGTTTGACGCACGCGTCATCGACCAGCACTTGCTCCGCACCCGTCTGCCACTGATGGACATCTCCCTGATCAGTGGAGGGCGCAACATGTTCATGCGTTTCCTGAAAGCCTATGGCTATGAGCTCGACAGTATCAACATGAACCTCTCGTCATCTCCGATTTACGGACTGAACGGCAATGTAGACATCAACCGACTGCTGGTGGACTCCATGCAGCTTGACACCGTGAGGTTGGCCGTGCTGTCCGACTCGGCCACCACGCATTACACCCTGCAGGTGCGCAACAACAAAGACAATCCGCAATATGTCTTCAATTCGATCTTCGAAGGAGCCTTGCGGGAGAACGGAACTTTCGCGCAAGGCAAAGTCTACGACAGCAAAGACAGACTCGGCGTGCAGCTAGGCCTTTCGGCTGAGATGGAGAAGAAGGGACTGATGTTCCATTTCTACGGCGACGATCCCATCCTGGGCTACAAGGAGTTTAAGGTCAACGACGACAATTATTTCTTCCTGGGCAACGACCGCCGCGTGTCGGCCAAAGTCACCCTCTCGGCCTCCGACGGACAAGGCGTGCAGGTCTACAGCAACGATGAGGACTCTACCGCCTTGCAGGACCTGACGCTCACCCTGCACCGCTTCGACTTGGAAAAGGTACTCAGCGTCCTGCCCTATACGCCTAACGTGAAGGGCATTATGGATGGTGACTTCCACGCCATACAGACCCAGGATGAACTATCCGTATCGAGTACCGTGTCTGTGGACAACATGGTCTATGAGGGCTGTCCCATGGGCAATATCGGTACGGAATTCGTCTATACGCCTTCGACCGACGGAACCCACAAGGTGAATGGCTTCCTCTATCAGAACGACAGAGAGGTGGGCTATCTTGACGGAACCTACCAGAGCGAGCACGGAGGCACCATCGACGCCACTTTCAAGGCCGAGAAGCTGCCCCTGCAGATCTTCAACGGCTTCATACCCGATCAGCTCTTCGGATTCAACGGAGACACCGAAGGCCAGCTTTCTATCAAGGGCAAGCTGGCAAAGCCCGAGGTGAATGGCGAACTCATCTTTGACTCTTGCTCCGTATTCAGCAAGCCCTACGGCGTAGAGATGCGGTTTGCCGACGACCCCGTGCGCATTGTGGGCAGTCACCTGCTCTTCGAGAACTTCGAGATGTTCGCCCACAACGACAGTCCGCTCGACATTCTGGGTAGCCTCGACTTCTCCGACCCGAGCAAGATGATGCTCGACATGAAGATGCAGGCCCGCAACTTCCTGCTCATCGACAGCAAAGAGAACTCTCGCTCGGAGACCTACGGAAAGACTTACGTCAACTTCTTCGGTATGATGAGCGGTCCCGTAGAGGCCCTGAAGATGAGAGGAAAACTCGACGTGCTCGGGTCTACCGACATGACCTACGTCCTGCGCGATTCACCATTGGCAGCCGACAACGAACTGGAAGACCTTGTGACGTTCACGTCGTTCAGCGACACCGTGGCCGAAACCATCGTCCGGCCGCCCCTGACCGGATTTGATATGGACTTGAGCACCAGCATCGACGACAATGCCCACATCATTTGCGCACTCGATGCCGAGCACACCAACTACATCGACATCGTTGGCGGTGGCGATTTGCGCATGTCGTACAACACGTCAGACAATATACAGCTCCGCGGCAAATACACCATCAGTTCCGGTGAGATGAAGTATTCTCTGCCCGTGATTCCCTTGAAGACCTTCACCATCCAGAATGGCAGCTATATTCAGTTCCAGGGCGATCCCTTCAATCCCGCCTTGAGTATCACGGCCACCGAGCGCACCAAGGCCTCTGTCGGGTCGGGCGGCAGCAGCTCGCAGATGGTCGACTTCGATTGTGGCGTGACGCTCTCCAAGACCCTTGAGGACATGGGTGTGGAGTTCATCATCGACGCTCCCGAAGACATGACCATCAGCAACCAGCTCAACACCCTGTCGAAGGAAGAGCGCGGAAAGATAGCCGTCACGATGCTCACCACCGGAATGTATCTGGCCGACGGCAACACCAGCCAGTTCTCAATGAACTCGGCTCTGAGCTCGTTCCTGCAGTCGCAGATCAACAACATCACGGGGCGCGCCCTGCGTACCCTCGACCTCAGCTTCGGTGTGGACAATGCCACATCGAAGAGCGGTGCCATGCAGACCGACTATTCGTTCAAGTTCTCAAAGCGATTCTGGAACAACCGGCTCAACATCCAGGTGGGCGGCAAGGTGTCAACGGGTTCCGACGTTGACAACAGCGACCAGACGTTCTTCAACAATGTCGTCTTCGACTACCGTCTCGACAACAACAGCAGTAAGTATCTCAAGTTGTTCTACAACCGCGACAGCTACGACTGGCTGGAAGGATACGTTGGCAAGTACGGCGTGGGATTCGTCTGGAAGCGCCGTCTGCGCCATTTCAAGGATCTCTTCCGCTTCAAGGATACCGAAGACATCGTGCCCATGCAGCGCGACAGTGTAAAACAAGGTGATAAGTAATAGAGCAATGACAAAGCTACATAGTCTTTTTCTGACAGTAATTGTTTTGGCTTTTCTTCAGTTGGTCGCCTCGTGCAGCAGCACGAGCGGTCTTGAGGAGGGTGAGCAGTTGTATACGGGTTTGAAGAAAATCAACTACACCGATTTCAAGAGCGAGCCACATTCCGAATATGTCAAGACCGAAGTCGAGGCAGCTCTCGCCGCGGCCCCCAATGGAGCCCTCCTGGGTAGCTCCTACTACCGCACGCCTTTCCAGTTGCGGCTATGGATATGGAATGCATTCCACAACGACTCTTCAGCAATAGGCAACTGGCTGACGCGCAGCTTCGGCAAGGCGCCAGTGCTCATGAGCAATGTCAATCCGGCCCTGCGGGCCAGCGTCGCGCAGAGTGTTCTGCAGAAGCATGGCTATTTCCAGGGGCGCGTCGGCTACAGCAACATCACTGAGCACAACCCCAAGAAGGGAAAGATACAGTACGACGTCACCTTCAATCATCTCTATACACTCGACACCATACGCTACATGAACTTTTCGCCCGAGGCCGAGCAGATCATCTCCAACAGTATGGCCTCGACCTTGCTTCATCAGGGCGACGCCTTCGACGTGTCGGTCCTCGATCAGGAGCGGCAGCGGCTGTCTACACTCTTCCGCGACAGTGGATTCTACTACTATCAGCCCGGCTATGCCTCCTATTTTGCCGACACCGTGACTGTCCCCGGTAAGGTGCAGGTGCATCTGCAGATGGCCGACAGCATTCCCGAGCAGGCCCGTCATAAGTGGTATATGGGAAAGATTGAGCTCATGCTTCGGCGGAATATGCGCGATTCCCTTACGAACGTTCTTCACCGACGCACGATGGACGTATACTATAGCGGTCGGAAGCTGCCTTTGCGTGTGGGTGTCGTCCGCCGACAGATGACTCTGCGCAAGGGTAAGCCTTTCAGCTTCTCTGCCTATCAGTCATCGCTCAACAGCCTGTCGACCAGTGGACTGTTCAGCCTCGTCAACTTCGACTTCACTCCCCGCGACTCAACGCCCGACTGCGACACGCTCGACTTGCAGCTCAACTGCGTCTTCGACAAGCCCTACGACTTCTACGTAGAGTCCAACTTCACGGGCAAGACCTCCGGGCGCATGGGTCCCGGAATCGTGGTCGGCTTCACCAAGCGCAACGCCTTCCGTGGCGGAGAGACTTTCGACCTCAACCTCTATGGCAGCTATGAATGGCAGACGGGGCATAAATATGAAGGCTCTACATCGAAGATGAACTCTTATGAATACGGTATGGATGCCTCTCTCACCATTCCCCGCTTCCTGCTACCTCCCGGATGGAAGATCTTCCGCCACAAGCTGCGCAACCGGCAGACGGTGATCAAGGCTTCGAGCGACATCATCAACCGTGCCAACTACTTCAAGCGCCACATCGTCTCGGGCGAGCTGACCTATAGTTTCCAGACGTCGGGCCAAGCTATGCATGAGTTCTCTCCGCTCATCCTGCAATATGACTATATGCAGAGTTCCACGGCCAAGTTTGACTCTCTCCGCCGCGCCAATCCTTATCTTGACGTGTCCATGCGGGACCTCTTTGTCCCGAAGATGCGCTACAGCCTCACTTGGCAATCGCCTTCCACCTATTTGAACCCCATCCGCCTGCAGGCCACAGTGTCAGAGGCTGCCAATATTCTGTCGCTTGGCTGCATGGCATTTGGCAATAAATGGTCGAAGAAAGACAAGGAGATATTCAAGAATCCTTATGCCCAGTTTGTAAAAGTCGAGGCCGACCTGGTCAAGACCTGGGCTCTGACCACCAACTCAACGCTCGTGGGCCATCTTGCCGGAGGAGCCATCATATCTTATGGCAATTCGTCGGCTGCCCCCTATAGCGAGCAATTCTACGTGGGTGGCGCCAACTCCGTGCGAGCTTTCAACGCCCGCTCCATCGGTCCTGGCTCGTTCACCACGCGAGGAGGTCAGTCTTCTTATCTCGACCAGACCGGCGACCTGAAGTTCCTTGCTAACCTCGAATACCGCTTGCCCCTCTTCTCCCATCTTTATGGCGCCGCATTCCTCGACGCAGGCAATATCTGGGCGCTGAAGAATACGGATTCCCGTTCCGGGAGCAAATTCAAGTTGTCCAAGTCATTAGACCAGCTCGCTCTCGGCACCGGTATTGGTCTGCGGTACGACCTCGACTATTTTGTCATTCGTGTGGATTGGGGAATCGGCATCCATGCTCCCTACGAGACGGGTAAGAGCGGCTACTTCAACATGCCCAACTTCCGCGACAGCCAGACGCTCCACATCGCTGTCGGCTATCCCTTCTGATGGAGGGGATAGCGATCCGGAAGATGCGAGCACTTGCTTATTGCTTGCTCGCCCAGTTGAACTTTTTAACCCACCGCCATACGGTGGCGCGCGGAAGTTCAGCTGGTTCATGTCTCGTGACGGTTGTCACGAAACAACGTGACGGTCGTCACGCATGAACGTGACGGTCGTCACGCATGAACGTGATGGCCGTCACGAAGAAACGTGACGGCCGTCACGTATGATCGCACCCATAAAACTGCAAGCCATATTCTGTGTGCCATAATTATTCATGGATATATTAAAATTCTCAGATATTCTTTGATACGCTTAGATATCTACTCTTGCACAAGTAGGAAAGAAAAAATCTGGCTACTATTATCTTTGCCAATTGGTTTCAGATAATAGTAGCCACAATTTGATATTCATCGTTTGACCATTATCTTATATTCAAACGGGAGCATGCGCAACTGTGAAGACAAGGTGGCACTCTTCCCATAGTAAAGGTCGGTCACTCGGCCACGCCACTCATTGGGCACGTTAACCGTACATACCTTATTTCTTACATTGACAGCAATCAGATAACGCTTGTCGCCACTATTTTTCTCGAACATCAGAATGTCCCGGTCAGGATATGCCTTATAATTACCCTGTCGGAAGGCTGCGTGGGAATTATACAGCGACATCAAGCGGCAATATTCCTTATATATTTGGGGTTGGCTGCGCCAATTGACGGGAACGTAATGAAAGAAATTGATAGCCTTGGGATAGGCCACCTCTTGCGAGCTGTAGATCAAAGCCCCACCATGGAGGTAGGTGGCAGCGACAAAGGCAGCCATGGCCGCGCGAAGGCCGCCAAACTCCTTGATAGGCGAGACCTGGGCACTTTGGTCATGGTTGGTGATGAAGCGCATCTTCACCTTCCCCGCTGGCAGGGGTTCATATTCAGCGCTGTCGGCGGAAAAGAGATGGTTGGCCGGTTGGCCTTTAGTAAACACACTGACCAGCGAGTCTTTATACTCCCATGCATAGTTCATGTCGAATCCGCCCACAGTGAAGTTGTCTGGACGCTTACCCTCTGCCAGCATCAGAATCTTTCGTGGTGCTGCAGCTTTGCGCAATTGTCTGATGGCATCGTGCCAATAGTCGGCTGGCACACCATCGGCAACATCACAACGGAAACCGTCTATGCCTACCTGCTCTATCCAAAACAGCATCTCGCCGGTCATGGCTGTGCGGAGTCCCTGACTGTCGTAGTTGAGGTCGGCCACATCGGTCCAATCCCATCCCGGTCCCTGTGGACAGATGATCGTATCTGTTGTGGCATCGTGGGTGTACCAGTCTGGATGGGCCTTAATCCAGGGATGATCCCATGACGTGTGGTTGGCCACCCAGTCTTGGATGACCGCCATGCCACGACGATGGGCCTGTGCCACCAGTTGCTTATAGTCATCAATAGTTCCAAACTCCGGAGCCACAGCTTTGTAGTCGCTGATGGAGTAAGGAGAATTCTTGCTTTTCGTGGTACCAATGGGGAACACCGGCATCACCCAAATGGTGTTAGCCCCCAAGGCCTTGATGGAGTCGAGATGCTGAGTGACGGCCTTCAGCGACTGCCGAGATGCAAAGACGCGCGGGTTGACCTGATACATTACAACGTCCTGCGGTGTGGCTGGCAGGAAGGTTTTCTGCTGTGCCCGGGAAGAGCCTACCACAGCAAGAAGGATAAGGATAAACAGAAGCCTTTTCATACATATATAATTTACTGAATTTTCGTCCTTAAAAGAGGCTTATGATAGCAGCCTCATGATAAATATTGACATCTTTACTGTCTCTCAACATCGTATATCAACCTATTAATGAGGGACTGTTCTGCGTGCAAAAATAGGAAAATTCTGTGACATACTCAAGCTTTTGAGTGTTAATTGCTGAAGTTTCTCACAGACGTATTTCTATCAGTGATCCTCTTATTGCTGCTGCCAAACCGTAGAAGGGGACAACCAATGATCCATCACATGCCAATAGGGCTGAAGGAAATGGGTGATTGGCCCTACAATCAGAGCAGCGACTACGGTGCCTTCCCTGACTCCTTCGATATGAGACATAAAGAGTAGAGACAGCACACAGGCTATGGTGACCAATGTAATATCGAAAACCATCTTCACCCATCCAAAATCACATCTTAGCCGCAGAGCGATTACCCTGACGATACACTCTCCCGGAACCATGGCTACATTGGCCTTTACCTCCAAGCTTACACCCGTAGCCAGCAGGAAGCAACCCGTGAGCAGGGTGATGACTTCCGCCACATACAAATCCGGGGCTAAATCCTGCAAGATAAAATTCATACAAAGATCTATGAACCACCCGAAACAGACACCCACCGGCACTTGGAATGCCAGCTGAAACTTACTGTCGCGGATGTCCTGATGCGGCATAAGCAACAGTTCCAGCACAACGAACAACAAATTGATGGCGATGGTGTATTGTCCCATAGTGAACGGGGTGAAACAGCTCAGCACATAGGGTACACTTGAAATGGCCGATGTGCCCAGCATAGCTTTGGTGATGACACTAATGCCAAGGGCATTAATAAAGATCGAAACACTAAATAGCAGATACCTCCTGAATAAATCTTTTCTCATTGTTATGTTATCCTTTATTATTACGTGCTATTAAATGATGGTAGAGGAGCAACAGGCCTGTCAACACAAGCTATCGTCATCCTGTAACCGGTGCAAAGTTAATGAGAAGTGAGGAAAAGTCATTGTTTTCAATCCAACCGTCTTTGGTTTCAAACAAAACTTAGTATCTTTGCATAGAGAATAAACATTGAGTCCACTTTAAAAAGTCGGCACCCCTTTCAATCTAAAAGTTTAGTGCCAGTTTCTACGCTCCAAAAGCCTTCTTGTTAGGCTGATAGGTTTCAAATCATAACATTTTTGAGGTAGGGGCCTCAAAAAACGGACTTTTTAAAGGGGACTCAACATTGGATGAAATATGAATGGTGAATCTTACTATACTGTAGACAGTCTGATAGACAATGGATGGTCAGAAGATCTGTTTCTCAAGCAGTTATGCTTTTCCTGTATCACTGGTTCATCAAAGAGACCTTTTCCTTTTGATCAGGAGTTTAGTGTGGATGCCTATTGTGTGGCTTTGGTCACAAATGGAAGTGCTCGCATAACGATTGATATGCGTGCTGTGGAACTGCAAGACGGCTGCGTTGTGCTGCTCAGCCCAACCTCCGTTCTCCGTATCGAGTCAATCGATACAGTTTTTGCCGCCATGGCTCTTATTTTCAGCCGCACTTGGTGTGAACGCATCGCCAACTACAGCCGCTATGTGGAGACTCAAAACCGAACAGACACCATCTGTTGGCATCCAGGCCCTATATTTCTTGAACAGTTGCGCCACACGCTTCAGCTTTTCTCTTCCTATACGGCGGGCCACTATTCCTATCGCGAGGGGCTCATGGTGATGCTGTCCAACTTCCTGCTGTTGCAACTGAGCGACGAACTCGACAAGCGTCTGCCCAGCGGTCCACGCCCCATCGACCATCGCGACAATCTGCTTCAGCAATTTCTCGCCTTACTAGCCCAACACCACCAAGAGCATCACGAAGTCAGATTTTATGCAGATGCCCTATGTGTGTCACCGGCCTATTTGAGTCGAGTAGTCAGGGAGAAGACTGGACACACCGTCTACCATTATATTTCGGAGCGTCTCTTCCTCACGGCACGCCACCTACTGGCCTGCTCCGACATGAGCCTTTCCGAGATTACGCGGCAGCTACATTTTTCTGACCAGTCGGCATTCGGCAAGTTCTTCAAGATGCGTAGCGGTCTCTCGCCCACGCAATACCGCCGCAAAGTAGGCAGATGAGACAACTTTACAGAAAAAAACATGGGTAGAACGATTTATATACAATACTAAAGCCAAAATTTAGCAATTTGAAAATCAACATTTTTTTATTTGACAACGTTACGACACTGGACGCCTTTGGACCAGTTGAGGTACTGAATAGAGTTGAAGGATGGCACACGCGATTCTTTTCCATTGACGGCGGCACCGTCAAAAACGGGTAAGTCGTGGCAAATCCTTACTCCACGTATCGGCGATTTGGTAGACCTCGAGAAGAATCATAATTTCCCGCATTGGTGGAAGAAATAGACAAGCGCAGAACGTTGGGAGGGCCGTCATTCCTGACGGCCAAGAAAGACAGCTTGCGCATCAGAAGTAAATCATTCGGCGGCAGGAATGCCGCCGCTCCTAAAACACCAAGAGGAGAAGCAAGATAAGACAACTTACCAGCCCGTAATGGACTGAGTCTCAGTAATCCCAGTCAAGCGACGATAGGAGCGCAGACTGGGGTTTGCTGTCTACTAACAGTTATGGGCTTTGTGATCCGAAGACGGCACACCAGCACTTTGTGTGCTGATGGGATGCTAGAGGAGGGCTGCATCCTTACTTATTTCGGCTGTAGGCTCTGACGGTACTCACTGGGCGATTGTCCGAGATGTTTGGTACAGTATCTGCTGAAATAGGAAAGGGAAGTGAAATTCATCATCTCCGCTATCTGCGTGAGCGACAGACGTTCGTCGTTGAGATACTTTTTCAGAATAGGCACGGTACAGCGGTCGATATAGGAGGTGACGCTATTGCCGGTCATGCGTTTGATAGTGGCCGAGAGGTATTTGGGCGACACGTTCAGTCGTTCGGCATAGTAGTTCACGTTGCGCTTCGTTTTGCTGATACCCGTGGAGAGCAGAGTCATGAGTTGTTTCACGATGTAGGCCGTGCGCTCGGTATGCGGGCCACTGCTGTCGCGCTGGGCATGCGGCTCAAAGATGTCGTACATCATCGTCAGACAGAGGCTGCCCATCAGTTCGCGATAGAACTGCAGATGCCGCTCGCTCATGCGGTCGCGAAGCCGATGGAAGTCATCCAGCAAATGCCGAGCCTGCTCATCCGTCAGCTTGATGATTGGGTTCTGGTTCAGCGTTATACTGCCGCCGATGCCATAGTTGTTGGACGGCAACAGGCTCTGCAAGAACTTATAGTCAGCGGCAAACCACTCCACTCGCATATTATCCGGAGCGGCAAGGTTGCGGACGCAGTCGGGCCGCAGTATCACTACCAGGTCGTTCTTCATGATATGATAGCACCGTTCGTTGAACACGAAACTGCCTTCCCCTGCAGTACACACCAAGTGCATGCACGTGTTGTGCAATTCCTTGGCATTCATTCCGTAGAAGTCGGTAGAATAGAGAAAATCTGTCTTCATGGCGCGAAGGTACACATTATTCTCTGAATGAAAGAACGATTTATGCAAAAAGTGAAAACCTTGAGATAATTTGTGAAACAATAGTTTGGAATAATAAATATAACTTTGCACTCAGAAACTTAAAGCAAACAAAACATGGAGTACATAAAGCTTTCAAACGGCGTTGAGATGCCGACCTTAGGTTATGGAGTGTTCCTGGTCAGTCCCGACGAGTGCGAACGGTGCGTATCGGATGCGCTGAGCGTGGGCTACCGGCTGATTGACACGGCACAGGCCTATATGAACGAGGAAGGCGTGGGCAATGCGTGGCGCAAGAGCAGTCTGAAGCGCGAGGATCTGTTTCTCGTGACAAAGGTGTGGATTTCTAATTCCGGTGAGGGGAGAGCCGCCAAAAGTATCGACGAATCGCTGCGCAAACTGCAGACCGAGTATATCGACCTGTTGCTCATCCATCAGGCCTACGGCGACGTCTTCGGCACTTGGCGCGCCATGGAGAAGGCCTATCGCGACGGCAAGGTGCGTGCCATCGGCGTGTCGAACTTCCAGGCAGGCCGATTCGTCGACTTTGCCCACTTCGTGGATGTGAAGCCGATGGTGAACCAGCTTCAGTGCAACACGATGGCTCAGCAGACAAGCATCCAGCCGGTTCTGGCCGAGACCAATACCAAGATGATGGCCTGGGGACCGCTCGGCGGACAGGGCGTAGACGGCATTGTCAAGAGTGAGCTGCTGTCGGGCATTGGCGCCAATTATGGCAAGACAGCCGCTCAGGTGGCTCTCCGCTGGCTCACCCAGCGTGGCATCGTGGCTATTCCAAAGAGTACCCACAAGGAGCGCATGGAGCAGAACCTCAACATCTTCGACTTCAAGCTGACGGCTGACGAGATGGACCAGATCGCCACGATGAACCAGCACGACACCGGAACCGTAAACTTCGGTGATCCGCAGTTCGTGAAATACCTTATCGAGACTTACGGATAAGGTATTCTGATGGACTTCACATACAATATTAACTTGCAAATGAAAGAGAACAATATGAAAGAAGAACTCACATTGACTCAGGAGTGGAACAAGGTATTCCCGCTGAGCCAGAAGGTGAATCATAAGAAAGTTACATTCGGCACACAGTTTGGCATGACGCTGGCCGCCGACCTCTATTCGCCCAAAGACCAACAAGACAAGCTGGCAGCCATCGCCGCCAGCGGTCCCTTCGGAGCGTGCAAGGAGCAGGCCAGCGGACTCTATGCCATGCGCATGGCCGAGCGCGGATTCGTGACGCTCGCCTTCGACCCTTCTTATACCGGAGAGAGCAGCGGTGAGCCCCGCCGCACTGCATCGCCCGACATCAATACCGAGGACTTCATGGCTGCCGTCGACTACCTCTCGTCATTGGACAACGTCGATGCTGAGAAGATTGGCATCATCGGCATCTGCGGATGGGGAGGCATCGCCCTCAATGCAGCCGCGGCCGACGCGCGCATCAAGGCCACATTAGTATCAACCATGTACGACATGACTCGCGTCAGCGGCAATGGCTACTTCGATGCAGACGACAAAGAGGAGTCGCGCCATGCCACCCGTATGGCCTTGGCCAAGCAGCGCCTCGCCGACCCGACGGCAATGGCGGGTGGGGTGGTAGACCCTCTGCCCGATGATGCTCCGCAGTTTGTCAAGGACTACTTCGACTACTACAAGACCGAGCGCGGCTATCACGTTCGCAGCGGCAACTCCAACGACGGCTGGCGCGCCATAGGCACACAGGCCTACACCAATGCCCGCTTCCTCTACTATATCAACGAGATACGCTCAGCCGTCCTCGTGATGCACGGCGAAAAGGCCCACTCGCGCTATATGGGCGAGGCTGCCTATCATTACATGGTCGAGGGCAAAGCCCAAGGCTACAACTTCATCGGCAAGCCCAACCCCGTCCCTGAGAACAAGCAACTGCTCATCATCCCGGGAGCCTCTCACTGCGACCTCTACGACGGCGGATATACAGCGCTCAAGGGCAAGGGTGAGCCGAAGAACCTCATACCCTGGGACAAACTGGAGAATTTCTTCAAAGAAAACTTGAAATGAAAAAAATCGTAATACTTTTAATGGCAATAGTGACTATGGCAACAGTAGAAGGACAGACGCTCACAGAGCGCCAAAAAGGATTGGCAGCATGTGCCTGCCTGATGGCACAGGGTGATTTGAACAGATTGGAGCCTGCAGTGAAGTCGGCTCTTGACAATGGAGTGACTATCAACGAACTGAAGGAGGCTTTCTCCCAGCTCTACGCCTACACGGGATTTCCGCGCTCGCTCAATGCGCTGGGCGTGCTGAGCAAGGTGCTGCAAAGCAATCCTGATGCCAAGTGGCAGGAGGGCAAGCCTTGGACGCGCCCTGCAGAATGGGACGACGCCCGCATGGCCTACGAGCTGGGCGTGAAAAAACAGACGCAACTGTCGGGCCACCCCTTCAACTACGACTTCTGTCCGCAGGACGACCACTATCTGAAGTCGCATCTCTTCGGCGACATCTTTGCCGGCGACCAGCTCTCAGCAGCCGACCGCGAGATTGTGACGGTGGCAGCGCTGAGCGGTCTCGAGGGAGTGGCTCCGCAGCTGGCAGCCCACAAGCGTGGTGCCGTCAATATGGGCAACTCACAGCAGCTCGTCGATGAGCTCTGTGCATGGCTCGGCACCGAGGGCTACACGCTCCACAGCGCTTGGCCAAAAGGCAATCCTAACACGGCCTTCGCAAAATACTTCGTCGGCAACAGCTATCTGGCCGATATGGGTGGCGGCGTACACAACGTCACCTTCGAGCCCGGCTGCCGCAACAACTGGCATATCCATCACAAGTCTGTACAGATGCTCGTCTGCGTCGCCGGCCGTGGATGGTATCAGGAGTGTGGCAAGGAACCTGTCGAAATGACTCCAGGCACCGTCATCGCCGTTCCCGAAGGCGTGAAGCACTGGCACGGAGCCGCCAAGGACTCCTGGTTCCAGCACCTCGCCTACAACAAGGACGTTCAGGAGGGAGCCTCCAACGAGTGGCTCGAGCCTGTGTCGGACGAAGACTATGGCAAGCTGAAGTAACAAAGATGGCCACCAACGCCATCGAGGCTATGGGGCGTCTCGTCGAGATGGACCGCCAGCCGCTCACGCACGACGAAATCGTGAAAGTGCTCGAGGCTTCCTATAAGTAAGCTTTTCTGCGATTTTCATAGTAAAACTATAAAGCCTGGAACCACAGGAGAAACTTCCTCTATGGTTTCTGGCTTATTTTTTGCAGTCACGCTGTTGGCCATGAATATTCATGTTCACGATAGATCTTTATTGCATCATCAAAAACTTGCATAATTCTCGGAGAATACGTAACTTTGCGAAGCAAAAATCGTCAAGACAAGAATTGACATCTTATATTAATAATGTATAGCTATGATCTACGGTAAACTTATCCATGCCGACCGCATCGAGTCGCTGCATCCGTTGTTTCCACAACTGTTTGAATACGTCAGGACGCACGACCTGCTGCACGAGCCTCTAGGCCGCATCACGTTGCAGGGCGACCGACTGTTTATCAATAATTCTGAACCCGAATGTGTGGAACAGGACAAGCAGGTCTTGGAGATGCACCATAAATACATCGACGTGCATATCCTGCTTTCTGGCCGTGAGCGCATTGGCTGGCTTGCTACAGAAGAAGCAAAGCTGGTGATAAAGCCCTTTGATGAGGAAAGCGACTGCGCAACCTTCGCCGACCGTCCCTCAACCTACATTGATATGCGGCCGGGCGACTTCCTCATCGTCTATCCAGAGGATGCCCATGCGCCCGTCATTGGAAAGGGACGCATACGCAAGCTCATCGCCAAAGTGATGATCTGAACTCTGGCGAGATGAATCAACAACAGACCAGTATCTTCCAGCGCCCCGTGTGGGTGACCCTCTTTGCCCTCACCGCGGCTATTGCCTGGGGATGGGCTTACCCACTCATTAAACTCGGCTTTCAGGAGTTTTGCATCACTCCCGACATGACCGGCAGCAAGATGCTCTTTGCCGGCATCCGCTTTTCCGTCTCTGGACTCATTGTCCTTGCCATTGCCAGAAAGGCAGGGCGAAAGTTTGCTGTGAGAAGTAGTGCTGGCTGGTGGTTCGTTCTACTCTTTGCCCTTCTCAACACCACGCTCCACTATACCTTTTTCTATATAGGTCTTTCCCATGCCCCGGGTGCGCGGTCGGCCATTCTCAACTCCCTGAGCGTGTTCTCCGTCGTCATCTTAGCCTGCGTCTTCTTCAAGAGCGACAAGATGACGAGCCGGAAGGTTCTCGGCTGCGTCCTTGGTTTTGCTGGCATTCTTGCCCTCAACCTTGGAGGAGCAGCCAGCGGACGTTTTACCTTCATGGGTGACGGCATGATTATCCTCAATGCCCTTTGTGGAGCTTCCGCATCTCTGCTTACGCGTGGCCTTGGACGCCGGGTGGATGTCTTTGTCGGCACGGGCTATAGCCTAGCGCTTGGTGGCGTGCTTCTGGTTATTCCGGGTCTCATTCTTGGCGGTACGCTTCCCCACGTCACATTGTGGGGCATCATCATCCTTCTGCTGCTCATAGCGATCTCCACCGTAGGCTTCTCGCTCTACAACAAACTCCTTACTTGCAATCCCGTAGGCAAGGTTGCCATCTACAACTCCCTGATCCCAGTTGTCGGTGCCATCACTTCCTGCTTGTGTCTTGGTGAGACCTTCTATTGGAAATATGTTTTGGCTGGTGGGCTTGCCACAGCCGGTATCTACATCATCAATAAAGGTAAAGGCTCAGAGCAATCCGCGCCGCATGTCGTTAAATAAACAAGGCATGCGGCAGTTAACATTCCTCGTGCCGTTTTCACCATTCTTTCAGCCCGTTTTCATCGTTTTACCCACCCGTTTTCACCGTATTTCCTACCTGTTTTCATCGTTTTACCAACCCGTCATGGCGATAGATACGATGATAGATGGCGTCTGACGTACGTCGGACGATCGTCTGACGTACGTTGGACAATCGTCTGACGAACGTCGGACAATTGTCTGACGAACGTCGGAAAGCATGATCTCTCGGTATTTTGTATGTGGCTAGTCAAAGACGAAGGCTAAAATTTCATGATTAGCCGTCAACCGCCACGCGGTATCTGTGTTCACTTCAAGACATTGTGCTCGTGGAGAATAGACGTGATGAGGTTATCTTCTGTTAAATATATCTACCTCTTTGAGTCTAAATCAGAAATTTCCACTACCTTTGCACACTATGAACATCGACATCTTATCTACAGAGCAATTAGAGTTGCTGAAACAGCTCATTGCCGACTCACAAAATATTCTTGTGTGCTGCCATAAGTCGCCCGACGGCGATGCTCTCGGTTCGTCACTTGCCTGGTCGTCCTATCTGCGCAACCTTGGCAAGCAGGTCACTCTGGCTGTTCCAGATGCCTTTCCAGATTTTCTGCGTTGGCAACCCGACGTAGAGAAAATCGTGCGCTACGACCGTCATCCTGATGTCGTTGACAAGGCGCTCAACGAGGCCCAGCTCATTTTCTGCCTCGACTTCAATGCGCCCGGACGTTTGGACGGTATGCAGGAATCCTTTGAGAAGGCCAAGGCCAAGCGTGTGATGTTCGACCATCATCTCGACCCCGACCTCGATGCTGTCGTCAGTGCTTCCCATCCAGAGATGTCGAGCACATCAGAGGTGGTGTTCAGAGTGCTTTGGCAGTTGGGCGAATTTGATAAGATCGACAAGAAGATGGCCTCCACCATCTATAGCGGTATGATGTGCGACACTGGTGGCTTCACCTACAACAGCAGCCGTCCGGAGATTTTCTTCATCATCTGTCAGCTGCTCACCAAGGGCATCGACAAGGATAAGATCTACCGCAATGTCTACAACAACTACAGCCAGTGGGCCATTCGTCTGCGCGGTTATCTGATGTCGCAGAAACTGAATTATCTAGAGGATTATCATGCAAGTTTCTATACCCTGACCCGCGATGACATGCGCAACTTCCATTATGTGCGTGGCGATCAGGAGGGACTCGTCAACGAGCCGCTCCGCATCAAGGGAACCAAGCTCAGCATTTCGCTCCGTGAGGACGACCGCCACGACAACACCGTCTGGGTCAGCCTCCGCTCGGTCGACGATTTTCCCTGCAACGAGATGGCCGCTCGCTTCTTTAATGGTGGCGGACATCTGAACGCCAGCGGCGGCCGCTTGGATTGCTCTATGGATGAGGCCGAAAACATCACCCGACAGGCCATCATGGCCTATGGCGACTTATTAAAGAAAAAATAATCTAAAAAAGAGTCGCCCGTTAGGGAGACTCGACGTTTTTTAGTAAATTTGTAGCAAAAACAAGTCGATATGAAGAAGTTTGTATATATTGTCTTTTTCCTCGCCGGCATCATCGCTTTCCAGGCGTGCAGTCATGACGAGACCTATGCCGACAAGAAAAAGAAACAACGCTCTGCCATCAACCAGTACATTGCCGACTCGGCTGTCACAGTGATTTCAGAAGATCAGTTCTACGCCCAGGATTCAACCACCGACGTCAGCAAGAACGAGTTCGTACTGTTTGAGTCCTCCGGTGTATATATGCAGATCGTCCGCAAGGGATGTGGCAAGAAGATCACCAGCGGCGAGACGGCAACCGTACTCGTGCGTTTCACCGAGCGCGATCTCCTCACCGACACCATAACGCTGTCGAACCAGAACATCTATTACGGTCAGTATCCTGACAAGATGCGCGTCTCCTGTACGTCGGGCACCTATTCGGGATCCTTTGTCAGCGGTTCCAGCCTCATGGTGAATGCGTATGGCTCTACGGCAGTGCCCACAGGATGGCTGGTGCCCTTTGCCTTTGTCAATGTCGGACGCCCAGTGACCGAGGATGATGAGATTGCCAAGGTGCGCCTCATCGTTCCGGCAGAGAAAGGTCAGCAGTCAGCCTCGCAGACCACTACTCCTTATCTCTACGACCTCACCTTTGAGAGAGGCCGTTAAGGGACAGTTTATCGAAATCAAGTCAATCAAGTTATTTTATATCTATGACACTGATTAAATCCATATCAGGTATTCGCGGTACTATCGGCGGCCATACCGGCGACACGCTGAACCCGCTTGACATTGTGAAATTCACTACTGCTTATGCCACCTTCATCAGACGCAGTGGCCATTCCAAGAGCAACACGATCGTTGTGGGCCGCGATGCGCGCATTTCGGGCGACATGGTGAGAAACGTGGTTTGCGGCACGCTCATGGGCGTGGGCTATGATGTCCTCGACATTGGTCTGGCCACAACGCCGACCACCGAGCTCGCTGTCAGGATGAGTGGCGCTGCTGGTGGCATCATCATCACGGCCAGCCACAATCCCCGCCAGTGGAACGCCTTGAAGTTGCTCAACAACGAAGGCGAGTTCCTCACGAAGGCTGATGGCAACGAAGTGCTTGCGATTGCCGAGAAAGAAGACTTTGAATATGCCGAGGTTGACCAGTTGGGTCATTACACTCAGGACAACAGCTTCAACCAGCGTCACATCCAGTCGGTGCTCGACCTTAAGCTTGTGGATCTTGATGCTATCCGCAATGCCCATTTCAAGGTGATTGCCGATACCATCAACTCTGTGGGTGGCATCATCCTGCCCGAGCTCTTCAAGGCCTTGGGCGTGGAGTACACGATGCTCAATGGTGAGCCCAACGGACAGTTTGCCCACAATCCCGAGCCTTTGGAGAAGAACCTCGGCGGCATCATGGGCCGTGTGGCAGAAGGTGGATATGATCTCGGTATCGTTGTCGATCCCGATGTCGACCGCTTGGCCTTCATTCAGGAAGACGGAAAGATGTATGGCGAGGAATATACGCTCGTCACCGTGGCTGACTACGTTCTTGACCACACTCCCGGCTGCACGGTGAGCAATCTCTCCTCAACGCGTGCCCTGCGTGATGTTACCGAGAAGCACGGCTGCAAATATTATGCTGCTGCCGTGGGCGAGGTCAACGTCACCACAAAGATGAAAGAAGTGGGAGCAGTCATTGGCGGTGAAGGCAATGGCGGAGTGATCTATCCCGAAAGCCACTATGGCCGCGACGCTCTCGTGGGTATCGCCCTCTTTCTGAGCAGTCTGGCTCAGAAAGGCTTGAAGGCCAGCGAGCTGCGCAAGACATTCCCTGCTTATCAGATGGCAAAGAACCGCATCGACCTCACTCCCGACACCGATGTGGATGCTATCCTCGTCAAGGTCAAGGATATGTACGGCAGTCAGAAGGATGTCAAGGTTACAGACATCGACGGTGTGAAACTCGACTTCCCCGACAGCTGGGTACACCTGCGCAAGAGCAACACCGAGCCCATTATCCGCGTCTATTCAGAGGCTGCAACGGCTGAGGAAGCTGATGCCCTTGGAAAGAAACTGATGCAGGTGGTCTACGACATGCAGAAATAATTTTTAGAATCACTATAAAACAAAAAAGCGGTCCGTCTCTTGAAGGCGAACCGCTTTTCTGTTTTATTAGAATTGCTCAAGGATGGCAATTCGTTTCTCCGTAGGTGGGTGAGTGGAGAAGAGGGAATCCATGAAGGTGAGCAGACCATGCTGCATCTCATCGGGCTGGCAGATGAACAACTGTGCAACGTCGGGGCGCTTCACGTTGTCGAGTCCCGGATTTGCCGATATCTTGCGCAGCGCCGAAGCCAGGGCCAGCGGGTTTCCGCAGAGTTCTGCTCCGCCAGCATCGGCCATGTATTCGCGTTTACGGCTGATGGCAAAGCGGGTGAGCAGGGTGAAGATATAGGCGATGAAACAACAAATGAGTCCTACCACCAATATCACGACAATGCCCAGTCCATTGCTGTTGTTGTCATCATCGTCGTCTGAACTTCTGCTTGGCGTGCCAAACCAAAAGTGATTGTAGAGCAACTGCAAGACGATGCTCATCACTGTAGAGACGATACCCACGAAAACAATGCTCGTGATGAGCAGTCGGGTGTCGCGGTTGCGAATATGCGTGAGCTCGTGGCCGATCACTCCGGCCAGTTCCTCATCGCTGAGCAGGTCGATAATGCCCTGAGTCAGCGTGACGGTGTAGGTCTTGTCGTTAATGCCGCTGGCAAAGGCGTTGAGCTGTGGGTCATCGACCACACACACCTTAGGCATAGGCATATTGCAGGAGATGCAGAGGTTCTCCACGATATTATAGATGCGCGGATTGTCCTTGCGGGTGATGGGATGGGCGTTGACAGCGCTGTTAATCATCTGCACGTTGTAGAAGTAGGCTATGATGAACCATATTGCCACTCCGCCTACCACCCAGGGCATCACCTCAACGAATGTGGCATTGACGGCATTGTAGTCGACGAAATGCGAGACTGTGTCTCCATATTCGTCATACCGACTGTTGCCCATCCAGTTGAGAATGGCGATGAACACCCAGACCATGCCGAGGATAATCACCGGAAACATCACCAAGAGAAGCATACTCTTGGTGTTGTTGCGGCGAATCTGCGTCAGCATTCCAACATATTCCATGCCTTAGAATTTAATTTCCGGTGCTTTCTCCAGGTTGGCGCGCTGCTGCTCAGGGATTTCGTACATGCCCTCTCTGTGGAACTTGAAGAAGCCTGCGACGATATTGCCGGGGAAAGTTTCCACGGCGTTGTTGTATTCACGCGTAGCACTGTTGAAGAAGCGGCGTGCGGCAGCCAGCTTGTTCTCGATGTCGCTGATCTCGCTCTGCAGTTGCAGGAAGTTCTGATTGGCTTTCAACTCGGGATAAGCTTCGAGAGTAACCTTCAGACCTTGCAGGGCACTGGTGAGCAGGTTGTCGGCTTTGATCTTGTCGTCGATGCTTTGTGCATTGGCTGTAGCGGTGCGGGCTTGTGTGACCTGAAGGAAAACTTCCTTCTCGTGGGTGGCATAACCCTTCACACTTGCTACCAGCTGCGGGATGAGGTCAAAACGTTGTTTGAGTTGTACGTCGATGTTAGCGAAAGCGTTCTCACGGTTGTTTCGCATACGCACAAGATTGTTGTAAACGCTGATAAGCCATACGACCAGCACGATTACGACAACCAAAATAATAATTCCTGTCATAGTTGATAATGAATGATTGATATTGTATACAAATTTAGTGAAAAACTTTGATTACCACTCTTGTTTGTAAATATATTAACAATCTTTATGCTCCCTTCTCTTCAGAATAGTAGGAGCAGCGGCATTTAAACTTCTTAGGTTTCACTCCGCTGTTTCCCATCTCCCTTCTTAGGGTGGGGGTAGGGTGGACTTTGGTTTTTCTTTCTTGGCTGCTTGGAATGATGGCCCTCTTATCGCTAAAAATGTTTGGCAGCTTTCGATATTCTTCCAAGAATTTTATATCTTTGCAGAAACATGCGGAAACGGCTATGGATAGAAAACTGTTTGTATTATTCATATTCCTCTTCTTGTCTTTACCGGCTGCTCAGCAGGCAGTCGGAGAACCGCGAGTGAACGACGAGCCTAAGCGGTGTCTCGTGCTTGATATGGACAACAAAACGCTCCTAAATAATGCAGATGTAGCCTTCAGTGATGGCAAGATCACGCATACCGATGCTCATGGCTATTTCTCCTTGCCCGATACCTTCAGCTATGTTATCGTCGCCAAGAATGGCTACATCCGACAGAAGGTGGAGCGGCAACTTCTGGGCGATACCCTCTATCTGCTCAACGCAAGCCATTGCTTGCCCGAGCTTACGGTTGTGGCAAGACAAAAGGTGCAAGATCTCAACCATATTTTCCATCTCAATACCACCGATATGGCTCTTATCGCACAAGGACAGCAATTGAGTCAAGGATTTGGTCTCCCCCTCTGGATCATCATTCGTCCCATTGTAAAACTCTTAAGCAAGAAAAATAAGGTGGATATTACTCGCAAGGTATTAGATAATTACTGAGCAGGGGTATATATAAAAGCCAACTCCCCAACTTTTTCACAAAAGTTAGGGAGCTGTGATACCTGAATCTAAATCTTAAAACCTAATAACCAAAAACTAAAAACCTATATAAAAACAATCTATTAACTAGGGTGTCCAATTCGTTGTGCCAATTTTAGCTCACTTTTCTGAGCGTCTTGGTCCGTTCTGTAACCCAATTCTTGGGCAGGTGCTCGGTTGACC
>ONYS01000073.1 GCA_900322095.1 uncultured Prevotella sp. | reverse complement strand
TCGTTGCCTTTATTACAAGTGTAAAGATACAAAAATTATCTCATATACCATCATATTATTGCATTTTTTTGCGTTGCGGACTTTTTAAAGTGGACTCAACTCTAGATTTCCGTACGAACCACTTTAAAAGAGTACAATCGAAAAACGTTCTTGGCCGTCAGGAATGACGGCCCTCCTACCATGCGGAGTCTCACTTCTTTCTTGGTCGTCAGGAATGACGACCCTCCTACAATGCGGAGTATAAAAGATTTCACGTATAACATCTCTTACAAAAAAAACGCCGCACACAGTTCCTGGCTGTATGCGGCGTAATGCTTTCAGTTATTGATTGTCAATTTGTTGGATGTGCTGAACGAATATGGGAAGTCGGAGTCTGCGGTGCCCCTGTTGTAGTTGGGCTTAGCTTGCATGTCGAATGCAATGGTCGTGTTGCCAGTCAGCTGGGCGGTCGTGAGATAGTTCTTTGTCCACGTTGCGCCATTCACGCTCATGGTCCCCACGTAGCGGTTCTCGCGGCTGTTGGCAGGGGCACTGATGGTTGTCGTGGCACCGTTGGCATGATGCAGGGTGACCTTCTTGAAGAGCGGGGAGCCTAGGGCAAACTCGTTGGTGCCGGGACATACGCTGTAGAATCCCAAGGCCGAGAATACATACCATGCCGAGGTCTGACCGTTGTCCTCGTCGCCGCAGTAGCCGTCGGGCGTGGCTGAGTAGAGACGGTCCATCACTTCACGCGTCCAGTACTGAGCTTTCCAAGGCTGTCCGCACCAGTCGTAGAGATAGATGGCATGTTGTACGGGCTGGTTGCCGTGTGCATAATTGCCGAAGTCCATAATCTGCATCTCGCGTATTTCGTGGATCACGTATCCGTAGTAGGAATCATCGAAGACGGGCGGAAGAATGAACATCGAGTCGAGTTTTTGGGCAAAGGCCTCACGTCCTCCCATGAGCGTGATGAGTCCCTGTGGATCGTGGAACACCGACCATGTGTAGTGCCAGCTGTTGCCCTCAGTGAATACGCCACCCCACTTGAACGGGTTGAAGTTGCGCTCAAACGTGCCGTCGGCATTGCGACCGCGCATCAGACCCGACTGCTTGTCGAAAACGTTGCGGTAGTTGAAGGCATGGCGGCGGTAGGGCTCCAGTTCCTTCTTGCTCTTTCCCAGGGCGCGCCCTAGCTGATAGATGCACCAGTCGTCGTAGGCGTACTCCAGCGTGCGGGCCACGCTCTCGTTGATGCCCTTGTCGCAGGGCACGTAGCCCAACTTGTTGTATAGCTGCCAGCCCTGTCGTCCGGTCGACGATACGGTCTCGTGGCGGGTATTGGCATCGTGGGTGACGGCCTTCCAGAGCAGTTCGCCCTCATCGCGTCGGAGATTGTTGACATAGCCGTTGTAGACCACCGACGCGCTGTTGTTGCCCACCATGCAGTCGCGATGGCCCGGGCTGGACCATTCGGGCAAGAATCCGCTCTCGCGATAGACGTTGGCCCATCCTTCCTGCATCTGCGATGCCACCTCGGGATAGAGCCAGTCGACGAGCGGAAATAGCGAGCGGAACGTATCCCAGAAACCCGTGTCGGTGAAGAGTGGACCGCGCTCGGTCTTGCCCGTGTGGGGACTGTAGTGCACGGTGTCGCCCTCGGCGGTGATTTCGTAGAACGAGCGCGGGAAGAGCAGACAGCGGTAGAGGCACGAATAGAACGTGCGTAGGTTGTCGACGTTGTCATCCTCCACCTCGATGCGTCCCAGCGTGTTGTTCCACTGCTGGCGGGCGGCAGCGCATACCTCGTCGAAGGAACGGCCTTCCACCTCCTTCAGATTCTGCATGGCCTGGTCCTCGCTGATGAACGATGAGGCCACGCGCACGGTGACGGGCTTGCCCTTCTGGGCGCTGAAGCCGACGATGGCCGCGGCGTGGTCGCATTCTGATGACAGAGCGGGCTGGGCCTTACCGTTGGCGAAGGTCTCGCGGAACGTGAAGTCGCGGTCGAACTGGATGACAAACCAGTTCTTGAAATTGGCCGGACAGCCGCCGGAGTTCTTCGTCGTGTAGCCGACAATCATTCGTTTCTCCGGTATGATTCTTACCATAGAGCCTTTGTCGAAGGCGTCGATGGCCAGGAAGGCTGAGTCGCCGCTGGGATAGCCGATGCGGAATACGGCTGCGCGCGAGGTGGGCGCAATCTCCGTCGTCACATCGTAGTCGGCCAGATACACCTTATAATAATAGGGACGGGCGGTCTCGGCCTTGTGGGAGAACCACGAGGCACGCTTCTCCTCGTCGATAATGGCGTGGCCCGTCATGGGCATGAGCGAGAACTGTCCGTAGTCGTTAATCCACGGACTGGGCTGGTGGGTCTGCTTGAAGCCGCGTATCTTGTCGGCCGTGTAGGTGTAGGCCCATCCGTCTCCCATCTTTCCGGTCTGGGGAGTCCAGAAGTTCATGCCCCAGGGAAGGGCAATGGCGGGATAGGTGTTGCCGGTGGAAAGTTCCGGTTTGGACTCTGAGCCCACCAGCGTCGAGACATAGTCGACCACGTCGGGCTTTGTCTGAGCCACGGCCGGCTGTGGGGTGAAGATGCTGCACGCAAAGGCAGCAATGGCGATGAATGAAAATATTTTCATTAGCTTTTGGTTGTAGATGTTTTGTTCTGTCAGTTTATTCGCTGTACCACACCGGGACAACAATCCGCAGGCTGGAATAGTCGGCCTTGGTGTAGTGCGCCTTGACGTTGATGCCCACTTTCAGTCCGATGAAATGGGGGAAAGTGTAGAATACACCGATGTTCTCATAATAGTTGTATTCCAGTTCTCCGCGTCGTTCAGCCTTGTCGTGGTGAAGATAGTAGCCAAGGGCCAGGCGCACGGAGAGATTGTGGTAGAACACCTCGTGTTGCGCGGCCAGTCCCACCGACCATCGGTCGTAGGCGGCAATCTGTCCGCTCGTGCCCGACTGGTCAAGATAGGCCGCGTCGACGGCAATTCCCGAGGCCCATCTGCGGGCATAGCGGTACATGAAGGCCGTCTGCAACTCGTAGACCGGACTCACGTGGAAGTTCTGCGTGCGGTATTCGGGATTGTCTTTGTCTATCTTGTATTGCGTGCGCCGCCACTCGCTGTCGAATGTTTTCCCACCGACGCCCAGCATAAACGTGCTGTAGAAGTATCGATGGAATGGGGGAGAATGGAAGATTCTCGCGTTCTGCTCTATCGTTTCCTCGGCAGGCGTCCAGGCCAGGGCCACAATGGGCCCGAGGTTGTTGCTGCCCTTGTTGGGACGGTTCAGTCCGCCGTTGCTGTGGTGGAAGTATGCTACGCCGGCTTTCAGCGTCCAGTCTCTTGCGAAGCGGTAGCCGGCATAGAGCTCGGAGGCGAAATACATGCTCCAGCGTGAGCCGATGAGCACGTCGTCCACGTTCGTGCGCTTATTGTATTTCTTCTCGTGCCACGCCACACCGAAGCCCAGCGCGTAGCCGGCGCTCCACCTGCGGTAGCGGAAGATGGGGCGGGCGAACTTGCCATAGATGGAGATGCCGTTGCCGACGCGTGAGTCGTAGTCAGCCTTGTCGTTGCGGCTGTCGTCGCGGTTGAGGGTAATCTGCGACAGATGCAGGGCCACGCCCAAGGAGAGCGAAGGATAGTTGTAGTCGCGGGCGAAGGCATCTGAATCCTGTGGCAGCGGAGTGTAGCCGGCCTCCAAGTGGAAGTTGGTGCTCCGGCGGTTGCGCAGCCAGTCGCGTGTGTAGGAGTCGAGGGGAATCTGCCATTCTGGCATGTAGCCTGCCTCCACGCTCCACCGACGCTCTGCGGAGTCGGCACTGAGTATGGCTGCTTTCATTGGTGCGGCCGAAGACAGCAGCATCAATGATGAAATGGCTATTTTTGATGTTATCCCCAAGCGAAGATGCTGTGCGTTCTGTGGTGAACCGTTAGTCCTTCTTGGCTGCAGGCTTCATGTTCTGGTTGAGCTGAACGATGGCCGGAATCATAATGAACAGCGAGAATACCAGAGCCAGCAGCATCTCCGTGTGGTTGCCGTGGAAGATGTCGATGAGCTTGCCGTCGTCCATCTGCGGCATGATGTTGAACATCACGTAGGCCACCGTGTTGTTGATCCAGTGGAAGACGATCCCGGGCAGGATGCTGTCGGTGCGGTAGTAGAGCCAGCCCAGGAGCAAGCCGATGAGGAAGGCATGGAGGCTCTGGACCACGTTGAAATGGGCTAAAGCGAAGAGCACGGCGCTCACGGCAATGGCAATCCAGTGCTGCCGCTTGGGGAACATCGTCAGCAACTTGCGCAGAATGGCACCGCGGAAGCACATCTCCTCGGCGATAGGCGCTAGGATACCGATGGCGATGTAGCCCATCGGCTTGCCCATAATCTGCTCGAACATCTGCACCTGGGCCTCGCTCATCCTCACCTGGAGACTCTCGAGAATCCATTCAGACGGGAGAATGGTGCCCAGGCTGAGGATGATGGTCCAGACGACTACCAGCCAGGGTTTGCTGCGCAGATAGTCGCGCGACCAGGGCGACCAGCGGAACTGTCCGAAAACAAGGATGGTGAGTATCGACGAGAACAGCATCATCAGCACCAGGGCGTCGCCGTTGGGTCTGCTGGCGGCATTGGCTGCGTCGATGAGCGGCTGACCGGTGGCGAGATTCGTGCCGATTCTGACGGCCCAAATCATGATAAACTGTATCAGGAAGAACGCCATGAAATACCAGATGACGTCCAGCGAGTCCTTTAAAGTCTTATTCATCTTCTTCTGTATCCTTAATAAATAATTGTTCGATATATTCCTTGTCTTTCTTCAGCTGCTGCTCAAGCTCTTCCATGCTGTCGAACCTGCGCTCCTCGCGCACGCGGTGAAGGAAGCAGACGGCCAATTCCTTGCCGTAGAGATCGTCGGCCCAGTTGAAGATATTCACCTCTATAGAAATCTCCGTTCCGCCGAAGGTGGGGCGCGTGCCGATGTTCAGCATGCCGCGATGGAAGCTCATTGTGGAGGTTGAGCGGGCTCTGACGGCATAGACGCCGGGCGCGGGAATCAGTTGTCCCGAACCGCGCAGGTCGACGTTGGCTGTGGGGAATCCCATCTTGCGGCCGTTTTCCAGACCGTGGACCACTGTGCCCACGATGGTGTAGGGATATCCGAGACAGTCGGCTGCGCGCTCCACGTCGCCCTCGGCCAGCATCTCGCGTATCACGGACGAGCTGACGTTGATGCCATGAAGCACGAAGGCCTGACTCTGAATCACCCAGATGCCGGTCTTCTTGCCGTATTCTACGTAGTCCTCAAAGCCGCTCGTGCGGTCGTGGCCGAAGCGGTTGTCGTAGCCGATGATGAGTTTCTTCACGTTGAGGCGCTCTTTCAGCACCTTCTCCATGAAGTCGAAAGCCGACATGGCGGCCATCTCGGGCGTGAAATGCAGCACGACGACGGTGTCTACGCCGGTGCGCGAGAGGAGCAGGAGTTTCTCTTCGAGCGTGCACAGCAGTCGCGGCTGATAGTCGTCGTGGAGCACCTGACGCGGATGCTTGTCGAAGGTGATGACCATTGAGTGGAGGTTGGACGCCTTGGCAACGGCCTTCACGTGGCCAATGAGGTACTGATGGCCGCGGTGTACACCGTCAAAGAATCCGATAGTAGCCACAGACGGCTCATCCAGACTCGGAGTATCATTATTCAGATAAATCGTTCTCATCATTCAAATAGTTCGTTCTCGTCCAGCCAGTCGTTGTTGTGGACGTTCTGCCAAGTGTTGATGCCAAGGCTTTGTGCCGCGTCGCAGTTTTCCTTCATATCGTCGATGAAGAGAGTCTCCTCGGCCTTGATTCCAGCCAGTCGTAGCGTCTCTTTGAAAATCTCGGGTGAGGGCTTGCTCAGGTGGAGCTCATAGGAGAGGAAGACGCGGTCGAAATAGTCGTCGACGCCGTAGTTTCCCAGCGGTAAAAGATGGTTGGCGCTGTAGTTCCAATGCATCACGTTGGTATTGGAGAGCAAGTAGACGCGGTGGTTCCGGCGAATCTCCAGCAGCTTGTGCTTCTTCTCTTCTGCGATTCTTTCGAGGAATTGGTTCCAAGCCCAACAGATTTGCTCGTCGGAAGCCTTGCTGCCGGTCATTTGGCGTACGCCGGCATAGAAATCCTCTTCGGTCATGCGTCCGGTTTCGAGTTGGAGCAATTGCCGATGGCCTGCGTCGGTATGCATCAGACTCTCCACGTTTGCGATGCCGATACTCTTGAAAGCATCGTAGCAATGTTGAGGATTGAGGTCGACCAACACACCGCCGAGATCGAAGATGATGTTCTTGTATTTGCTCTCCATTGATTGTCTGTACTTTGTTTTTGCAAAAGTAAACAAATAAATTTGATTTATGGCATTTTGGCTGTAAATAAATCTAAAAGGCCCCAACCCTGCATAAGCCAGACCCAATGCCCCCATAGACCCTATGGCCCCCCCATAAACCTACAGACCCACCCCCGTCCGCTCCCAACAAAGGGAGGGACTTCTCTATCGGTGAAAATCGGTGGTTGGCTACAAACGGGCAGCTTGCATGACGAACCCTTACAGTGCAATCATATATCTTTCTTGGCCGTCAGGAATGACGGCCCTCCTATGCCTCCCTCCGAAGGGCTTGTTAGCAATCAATTGTCTGGAAGACGATTTCGCATCTGCCTTTCATGTAATAAACAAAAATGAGGTCGCCGCTTCAGTGAAGCGACGACCCCCAAACGTTAGTATGTTATGAAAAATTTGAGAGAATCAGAAACTTCTCAGTTTCTTGTTGTTGTTTTACTAAACATGATTATTATAGAGAAAGCATAGAAATTTGTCTTACTTGATGATCACGTCGTTCTGTGGCGTTGTGGCCATTCCGGCGTGCTTCACGGTGTCGATGGAGGCTGAATCGCCGATTGATGCCATCGAGGAACCTTTTTGTATGGATGTCTGCGAAGCCGGGGTGTTGGGCGTGTTGCCAATGAAGGCCACCTGCATGGTATTGCTGAGCGTCAGCACGATGGCTACGACTGCAGCAGCCTTGAACAGAGGACGCAGGCGCTGAGGCATGCGGATTACGCGGGCCTTTACCGTGCGCTGGCTGTCGATCTTGGCCAAAATCTTCGCGTCGAAATCCTCGCCCAGCACATCGTCCTGCGGCTCAGACTTCTCATAGCAGAACAAGTCTTTATAGCGCATCAGGTTCGCGGGAATATTCTCCTGCGAGAAGAACGTGCGCAAGATTTCCTCTTCCTGAAGAGTGGTCTCGCACCGCCAGTAGCGCTCTAATAATTGTTCTATGTATTTATAATCCATAATTGTCTATTTCTTGAAACTTATCCCTTAACGTCTGCCTGCCTCGGTGAATATTCACTTTCACTTGGTCTTCGCTGATCTGCATTATGCTGGCGATCTCCTTGTAGCTTTTGCCTTCGAAGTCGCGCAGTTGAATACAGCTCCTTTGCTTTTCGGGCAGACTGTTAACCAAATTTCTTACTATCTCCACCCGGTTTCGCTGGATGGCCTTTTCAGAGGGGGTTGAGGCGGTGTCGGGTCTTTCCACTGGTGCGTTGTCGAGCGATTCGTTGTTGTTGTCGAACTTTCTCTTCCGGTCCAGCGCCAGATTGCGGCAGATGGTGTAGCTGAGAGCCTCCAAGTTGTCGATCTGGTCCCAAGCGTCGCGCTTGTCCCAAAGTTTCATCAGTGTGTCCTGCACGATGTCCTCTGCTTCCTCACGGTTGAGAGTGATGCGCAGCGCCAGTCGGAATATCTGATTCTTCAGTGGCAAGACATCGTTTTGGAAACTGATTTTCTTCATGTCTCTGTTACTATTGACGGTCGTGGAGATGTAATGTTACAGACAATCTCTCAAATTAACACTTTTTTTTTATTTTATGCCTGCTCAAGATACGTATAACCGTAGAGTCCTGAGCGGTAGTTGGAGAGGAATTCCTTGCCTTCCTCCATGGAAATCTTGCCTTGGTTGACGCTCTTCGTCACCCACTGCTCCAGCTGGCGCACGAGTTTCTTGGGGTTGTACTGCACGTAGCCCAACACCTCGTCGACGGTTTCGCCATCGATGATCTGGTCGATATGGTACTTACCGTTCTTGACGCTGATGTGCACGGCATTGGTGTCGCCGAAGAGGTTGTGCATGTCGCCGAGGATTTCCTGGTAGGCACCCACGAGGAACACGCCGAGATAGTAGGGCTCGCCCTTGCGGAGCGGGTGGAGGGGCAGCACGTGGCTGGGGCGCCCGCCTACGACGAAATTGGCGATCTTGCCGTCGGAGTCGCAGGTGATGTCCTGCAGCGTGGCGTTGCGCGTGGGAGCCTCGTTGAGACGCTGGATGGGCATGATGGGGAAGAGCTGGTCGATGGCCCACGAGTCGGGCAGACTCTGGAAGAGCGAGAAGTTGCAGAAGTATTTGTCGGCAAGCAACTTGTCGAGACCGCGCAGCTCGTCGGGCACGTGCTTCATCTGCTTGCAGAGGATGTTGATCTCGTGGCAGACGCTCCAGTACATGGCCTCAATCTCGGCACGCGTCTTCAGGTCGACGATGCCGTGGGAGAAGAGCTCCAGCGCCTCGTCGCGAATCTGCTCGGCGTCGTGCCAGTCCTCAAGCATGTTGCGGGGATTGATGTTGTCCCAGATCTCATAGAGGTCCTTCACGAGCTGATGATCCGTCTC
This sequence comes from uncultured Prevotella sp., assembly GCA_900322095.1. Taxonomy (GTDB): domain Bacteria; phylum Bacteroidota; class Bacteroidia; order Bacteroidales; family Bacteroidaceae; genus Prevotella. The sequence goes on along the minus strand of ONYS01000073.1, from coordinate 4,774 downwards.
CTTGGCCTCGAACTCTTCGGGCATCTCGGGCAGCGACGCGGTCTCGAGCACGTCGATGACGAGCACGCTGTGGTGGGCAGCCAGCGACCGGCCGCTCTCGGTGATGATGTTGGGGTGGGGGAGGTTGTTCTTGTCGGCAGCGTCGGTGAAGGTGTAGACGCAGTCGTTGACATACTCCTGGATGGAGTAGTTGACCGAACTCTCACTGCTGCTCGACCTGGTTCCGTCATAGTCGACACCGAGACCGCCGCCGCAATCTACGAAGTCGACATTGTAGCCCATGTGGTGCAGGTTGATATAGTATTGCGCAGCCTCGCGCAGGGCTGTCTGGATGCGGCGGATCTTCGTGATCTGACTGCCGATGTGGAAGTGAATCAGATGCAGGCAGTCGCGCATGCCCAGTTTGTCGAGTTTCTCCAGAGCCTGAAGCAGTTCCGACGAGGTGAGTCCGAATTTGCTGGCGTCGCCGCCGCTCTCCTCCCATTTGCCTGAACCCGACGAGGCGAGCTTGATGCGGATGCCGAGGTTGGGCTTCACGTTGAGGCGGTGGGCGGCCTCGGCGATGAGGTCGATCTCGTTGAGCTTCTCTACTACTATATATATACGCTTGCCCATCTTCTGGGCCAGCAGGGCGAGTTCGATGTAGCTGGTGTCCTTGTAGCCGTTGCAGATGATGAGCGAGTCGCTCTGGCACTGAACGGCGATGACGGCGTGGAGCTCGGGTTTAGAACCGGCCTCCAGTCCGAGGTTGAACTTGCGGCCGTGGCTGATGATCTCCTCCACCACGGGCTGCATCTGGTTCACCTTGATGGGATAGATGATGAAGTTCTGTCCCTTGTAGCCGTATTCCTTCTTGGCCTTTTCGAAGCAGCTTGCCGTCTTTTCGATGCGGTTGTCCAGAATGTCGGGAAAGCGCAGAAGTACGGGCGCAGTGATGTCGCGAAGGGCGAGTTCGTCCATCACGTCGCGCAAGTCGATTTGTGTATTGTCTTTGCAGGGCGTCACGTAGACGTTGCCTTGCTCGTTGATACCGAAGTAAGAGGTACCCCATCCGTTGATGTTGTACAGTTCCTTCGAGTCCTCAATGGTCCATTTCTTCATTTCTACTCGGATTGATTCAGAATGAGATGTGATTATTTTTTAGTTGTTTCTATGTTTTCTGTGTCGATGCCCAGCAAGTCGCACATCCTGTGGATGGTGGTCTGCACCTTCTGATGGTTGTCGAGCAGCGTGACGTCGAGGGTGTGCTTTGCCTTGGTATAGAAGGGCTCCCGCTGGGCGAGCTGCTGCTGGATGAAGAACCTCACCTCATCGGGCGTCTTGTTGAGCAGCAGCGGGCGCACATTGCGTCCCATCTTGAGATGCTTGTAGAGCACGTCGGGCTCAGCCTTCAGGTAGACGGTGTCGCCCTGGAGGTTGAGATAGTCGATGTTGTCGAAGAAGCAGGGCGTGCCCCCGCCGCAGCTGAGAACGACATTGTCAAACTCCGCCACCTCGTGGAGCATGTTGCGCTCCACCTTTCTGAAGCTTTCCTCGCCTCGCTGGTCGAAAATCTGCTTCACCGTGCAGTGCATGCGCTGCTCGATATACCAGTCGAGGTCGTAGAAGGGCATGCGCAGCGCCTTCGCGAGGGCACGGCCGACAGTGGTCTTGCCGGCGCCCATATATCCTATAATAATTATGCGTCTGTCCATTCCTATTGCTTGCGGGCTCGGCGAGGTTTGGGTTCGGGAGCGTTCTCTACGATTTCCTTGCATTCGTCGTAGGAGAGTTCGGCAGCCCTCTCTTGCTTGTCTTTGGGGATGCGGTAGTTCTTGCCGTCGTAGGCGATGTAGGGGCCGTAGCGGCCGTTGAGCACCTCCATCTTCGGATCCTGTCCGAATTTCTTCAGGTGGCGCTTGGCTTCCTCCTCTTTCTTCTTCAGAATGAGCTTTATCGACTCCTCGAGCGTGATGGCCAGCGGGTCCATGCCTTTGGGCAGCGAGGTGTACTTGCCCTCGTATTTCACGTAGGGTCCGAAGCGTCCTGTGCCAATCTCCACGGGCTTGCCCTGATAGTTGCCCACGGTGCGGGGCAGCTTGAACAGTTCGAGCGCCTCCTTGAGCGTGATGGTCTCCATGCTCTTGTCTTTCGGAATCTGCGCGAAGCGGGGCTTCTCGGTGTCGGTGGCTTTGCCCACCTGCACCACAGGGCCGAAACGCCCGATCTTCACCACGACATCACGTCCGTCGACGGGATCGACGCCCAGCTTGCGCTCGCCCACCTTGTGCTCCTCGCGCTTGTCGAGCACATCCTTCACAGCGGGCTCAAACTTCTCGTCGAAATCCTTCATCATGTCTTTCCATTCCTCCTTGCCCTCGGCAATCTGGTCGAACTCGCCCTCTACCTTGGCCGTGAAGTTGTAGTCCATGATGTCGGGGAAGTGGGCCATGAGGAAGTCGTTCACCACGATGCCGACGTCGGTCGGCACGAGTTTTCCTTTCTCCGAGCCGGTGGTCTCCGTCTTGGTCTTCGAAGTGATGAGGTTGCCCTTGAGCGTATCGACATTGTAGCGTCGCTCCTCGCCTTCCTTGTTGCCTTTCACCACGTATTCGCGCTGCTGAATGGTGCTGATGGTCGGAGCGTAGGTAGACGGGCGGCCGATGCCCAGTTCCTCGAGCTTGTGTACGAGGCTGGCCTCTGTGTATCGTGAGGGTCCTTGGGTAAACCGCTCCGTGGAGATGATCTCGCGGCGCTGCAGCTTGTCGCCCTCTGTCATCACGGGCAGCAGTCGTGTGCCCTCTTCGTTGGTATCGTCATCGTCGTTGCTCTCACGGTATACCTTGAGGAATCCCTCGAAGGTGACCACCTCGCCGTTGGCGACGAATTTCTCGTCGGCGCCGCTGATATTGATGTTCACGGTGGTTTTCTCGATCTCGGCATCAGTCATCTGTGAGGCGGCCGTGCGCTTCCAGATGAGGTTGTAGAGGCGTCGCTCCTGCATGGTGCCTTCGATTTCCGTGGCATCCATAAAGGTAGGACGTATGGCCTCGTGGGCCTCCTGTGCTCCCTTGGAGTGGGTATGATAGTTGCGCGGACAGCTGTTTTCGGCTCCATAGAGTTTTGTGATCACCTCTTTGCTGGTGTTGATGGCGAGCGATGAGAGGTTTACTGAGTCGGTACGCATGTAGGTGATTCGTCCGTTCTCATAGAGATGCTGGGCCACCATCATGGTCTGCGATACGGTGAAACCTAACTTTCTCGCGGCTTCCTGCTGCAGGGTGGAGGTGGTGAAGGGAGGTGCCGGCGAGCGGCGGAGCGGTTTTTTCGAGATGGCGCTCACGGTGAACTCTGCGGTCTTGCAGCGCTCCAGGAAGTCACGTGCCTCTTCGATGGTGTTGAAGCGCTTGTCGAGCTCAGCCTTCACCTCACTCTGCGAACCGTCGGGATTGGTGAGTCCGAAGGTGGCGTTGATTCTATAGAACGGCACCGACTTGAACTGCTGTATCTCGCGTTCGCGTTCAACGATGAGTCTAACGGCTACGCTCTGCACGCGGCCAGCCGAGAGGGCGGGCTTCACCTTACGCCAGAGCACGGGCGAGAGTTTAAAACCCACCAGTCGGTCGAGCACGCGGCGTGCCTGCTGGGCATTGACAAGGTTCATGTCCAGGTGGCGTGGTGTCTCAATGGCTTTCAATATGGCAGGTTTGGTAATCTCATGGAATACGATTCGATTGGTATTTTTCTCGTCCAGTCCGAGCACTTCACACAGATGCCAACTGATGGCCTCTCCCTCGCGATCCTCATCGGATGCGAGCCAAATCTTCTTTGCTTCTTTAGCGGCTTTTTTCAGTTCAGCCACAACTTTGCGTTTGTCGTCTGGTATCTCATACGTAGGCTCCAACGTCTTAGGGTCGATGCTCAGTGATTTTTTCTTCAGATCACGGATGTGGCCGTAAGACGACATGACTTTGTAGTCTTTCCCCAGGAATTTCTCAATTGTCTTAGCTTTAGCGGGGCTCTCTACTATCACTAAATTCTCTTGCATAGTCTGACACGTGTTCTTTTTATTCGGGGCAAAAGTAACTAATTATTTGGCATGTACACCTTATATAATAAGTTTTTTCGTTTTTTTAACTCATTGCTATTCTTGTGTGAGCACTCTGCGCATCCATAAATACGTAGTGCAGAGTCTCTGCCAGAGTTATCATCCAAGGCCGATAGTGGGTTGGAGCTGTGAGGGTGGGGAAAGGAAAGATATTCTTTCGTCTGGATTATCTTTCGTCTGGAAGAAGATACCGCAGTAACTGCATGGTGGCGAAGCGGACATGTGCCCGGTCGCTACCTGTCTTATCGCTTCTGCTTGGAAGCCAGTACCACCATTCCGTTGAAAGGTAGTGCCTTCCAGGCACCTCCCTATAGACCCTCTTCTTTCCGGGCACATCCACTCGCTTTGCTCGTGTATGTACCCGGTTTCTGAGGTATTGCCTTCCAGGCAATTCCTTACAGACCATTAAATCCAGGCGGTAAGCAGAGGGTGCTGAAGCCTAATTCCCTTTCTTGCTCTCGATTAGGATAATTCTCTAATTCTGCGAATAGTATAATTCTGGGACAAGTGAAAAAGTCCGTGGATAATTTTATAGGAAAATACTTCATTTCCAGCTCAAGGCTATCGCCTGCAGTCGGCGGGTGGAGAAACTGGTTGGTAAGTCCGCTCCGCTCCCTCACCACCAGTTCCTCCCCCTACCGACAGCCCTATGGGCTATGAACTGAAAATGAAGGAAAATCGCTGTCG
>ONYS01000156.1 GCA_900322095.1 uncultured Prevotella sp. | reverse complement strand
TTTTCTGGCTCCATTTTCTCCTTTGTGGACCTGAACGAGGCGTTGATTTTTTGGGACCCGTGTGGGTCAAAATATTTATTCAGTGAACACTAATTAATCCGTGCTTTTTTAATGTCTGCTGTTAAGAGAGTGATACAGCCACCATCAAAATATCCTCAAGAAAAAGCAGGTAAATCGTTCGACATAATTGTTTTTTTCGTATATTTGCCTAAACAAAGAACGCAGATTATGGTTTGGGCAATTCTCATCGTCATATTATTACTCTTCGCCACATCGCTGGCCATCCGTCGCGGACTCTACCACAACACGCTCATGCGGATGTTTTTCTACCTTACGCTATGTGGACTCTTCCCCTTGCTGCTGCAAGTGCTCGTGGCCTGGCCGCTGGGCGAGGCTGCAGGATGGACGGCCGCCGGACTGTGGTGGGGACTGACTGTCTATGGAGCGCTTTTCGGCTGGCGGCATATCGTCGTGCGCACAGCCGACTGCGAGTCGCCACTGCTGCCTGAGGCCTTCAATGGTTACCGCATCCTGCAACTCTCCGACATCCACATCGGCACGTTTGGCCGCAATCCTTCGGTTATCAAGAAGATGGTCGACATGGCTCTTGACCAGCACTGCGACCTCATCGTCTTCACAGGCGACCTCGTCAACGTGAGCGCTTCGGAAGTGATTCCCTTCATGCACGAACTGAGCCGGCTCAACGCTCCCGACGGTATCTTCAGCGTCATGGGCAACCACGACTATTGCGAGTATGGCATGGGAGCATCGGGCGAGAACACGGCGAATAGCGGCGAGAGCAATGCCCAGCGCAACCAACGCATTCTGGAATATATGGAGAACAAGGCCGGATGGCGACTGCTCATGAACGAGCATGTGGAGATAGAACGCAAGAGGCAGCGAATAGCACTCATCGGCGTAGAGAACATCTCCAAGCCGCCCTTCCCCAAATACGGCAACCTGCCCAAAGCCATGGAGGGGCTGCCCAAGGGAATGTTCAAGATTCTGCTAAGCCACGACCCTAGCCACTGGCGGCACGGCGTGCTCCACTCCACCGACATCGCCTTGACGCTGAGTGGCCACACGCATGCAGGGCAGCTGAAAGTCGGACGGTTCTCACCCGCCAAGTGGGCCTACCACGAATGGGGCGGCAAATACACCGAGGACGGAGCCATGCTCTACGTCTCGCTCGGCATCGGCGGCACCATGCCCTTCCGCATCGGCGCATGGCCCGAGATAAACGTCATAACTCTTAAAAAACGTTGAAACGTGAGTGCCTTTCCACCGGAATGTTGTACCTTTGCAGATACAGACATACAACAAACTAAACATATCAAAAAAGGAAATGAAAAAGATTAGAGCCGCCGTAGTGGGTTACGGCAACATCGGCCATTATAGCATTGAGGCTTTGGAGGCCGCTCCTGATTTTGAAATTGCTGGTGTCGTTCGCCGTCAGGGCGACAAGGACAAACCGCTTGAGCTGACACCGTACGCTGTAGTTGACGACATTGAAAAGCTGAAGGACGTTGACGTTGCCATTCTGGCATTGCCTACACGTCTCTGCCCCGAGAATGCGGAGAAGATTGTGAAACTCGGCGTCAACACCGTGGACAGCTTCGATATCCACACTTCAATTCTCGACTACCGCCAGAAGCAGATGGAGATCTGCAAGCAGGCAGGACGCGTGAGCGTGATTTCTGCAGGCTGGGATCCGGGATCAGACTCCATCGTCCGCGTGCTCTTGCAGAGCCTTGCTCCCAAGGGACTGACCTATACCAACTTTGGCCCCGGCATGTCGATGGGCCACAGCGTTTGCGTTCGCTCCAAGGAAGGCGTGAAGAATGCGCTCAGCGTAACCATCCCCTTGGGTGAAGGCATCCACCGCCGCATGGTCTATGTAGAGCTGGAAGACGGAGCTACGCTCGAGCAGGTGACAGCCGAGATCAAGGCCGATCCCTACTTCGCCCACGATGAGACCCACGTCTTCGCAGTGAGCTCAGTAGACGAGGTGCGCGATATGGGACATGGCGTGAACCTCGTGCGCAAAGGCGTGAGCGGCAAGACGCCCAACCAGCGCATGGAATTCAACATGAGCATCAACAACCCTGCCCTGACCGGTCAGATTCTGGTCAACGTGGCCCGCGCATCAATGCGCTTGCAGCCAGGCTGCTACACGATGCCTGAGATTCCAGTCATCGACATGCTGCCCGGAACTCGCGAGGACATCGTTGCCACATTGGTATAAAGGCGTAAGAAATTATGGAACAACAAAAAGGGAGCGATGGTGCAATTGCTCCCTTTTTGACAAAACAAGACAGAGGAATCAACGTTTATCAAGAGGCAACGCCCGTAGTGAGTTCAGGATATTTCGACGGGTTGTCAACGAACTTAACGGTCAATCAGTATTGGACACGTGAGAAAGCAAGTTTAATCAGAAAATTAATAAAATAGACAAGCCCATGAAATTTTGGATGCTCTTATTTTTCGTTCTGCCGCTTGTGGGCATCACCTATATTGGCTACCGTACTTGGCGGTTGCTCCCCTTTGCCGCTGCAGGAAAGTTTACGTTGTTGGCCATCATGATCTTATGTATGGCCTGCTTCTTCCTGCAGTTCTCGGGATTGAACCGGCTGTCAATTCCCGTGGCAAGAGTCGTTTATGAGATTGGCAACTCCACGCTGTTCATCCTTCTATACCTCGTGATGGTGTATCTTGTGCTCGACCTGCTGAGGCTGGTCCACGTCGTACCCAGTTCCTGGATGGTGAGCAATGGGCGAACGGCATTGTCTATCTTTGTTGGCATGACCTTGCTCTTCACCTATTCCTATTTCCACTACATGCATAAGACGCGGGTTCCCTTGCAGATAGAGACATCCAAGACTTTGGAGCGACCACTGAAGATTGTCATGTTGGCTGACCTTCACCTGGGCTATCACAACGACAAGACCGAACTGCAACGCTGGGTGGGACTCATCAATGCCGAGCATCCCGACCTCGTGCTCATCGCCGGCGACATCATCGACAACAGCGTGAAGCCCCTGCTTGCCGCAAGAATGAGCGACGAGTTCCGCCACATCAGCGCTCCCATCTATGCATGCTTCGGCAATCATGAGTATTTCGGAGGCAGTCGGCAGGCCCACGAATTCTATAAGGCAGCCGGAATCAATCTGCTCAACGACTCTGTGGCGACAAAATACGGCATCAACATCGTTGGCCGTGACGACTACTCGTCGCCCCACCGCAAGAAGCTAAGCGAGATTCTGAAGAATGCCGACAAGCAACTCTTCACGATTGACATCGACCACGAGCCCTACCATCTGGAAGAAGCCCAACAGAACGGCATCGACTTCCAGTTCAGCGGTCACACCCATTACGGACAAGTTTGGCCACTGTCGTGGATTGAGGATGCAATATATGAGGACGCCTTCGGACCATTGAAGAAGGGCAACACACAATACTACGTGACCAGCGGAATGGGCATTTGGGGCGCAAAGTTCAGAATTGGAACTCGCAGCGAATACGTTGTACTTGACTTAATTCCTCACAAAGAGATATGAAACCAGACACAGGCTGGATGAAGTCACAGTTTGTGGCTTTCAACCGCAGATATTTCCAAACGCGTCTGCCCCTGCCCCAGTTCAGAGTGAGCAACGCACGGACCTTTCTCGGCAACATGAGATGGCGCGAGGACCGCATACGCCATAAGTATTACGATTTCAAACTCACCATGTCGGTATACTACGACTTGGAAGAGAAGGAGCTGCAGAACGTGATGTTGCATGAGATGATACATTATTACATCGCCTACCATCACCTAAAGGACACGTCTCCCCACGGCCGGGTCTTTTGCGGCATCATGGACAAGCTCAACGCCTGCGGTTGGGACATCCGCATCTCTCACCGCCACTCCGCCGCCAACGAAGCGTCTTCCGAAGCTCCTTCACCGGGACGCCGGCTCATCGGTGTGTTTTTCGTCCGAAACGAAATCTTCTATGCAGTTATCAATCCAAGATACGTGGGAAAGATTATCAACGGACTGAGCAGAGTAGCCGACTTCAAGAAGTTGGAATGGTATATCAGCATCGACGACGATTTCAAAAAGATGCCTATCATCCGTTCACTGCGCGGATACAAGATTAACGAGGAACGTCTAGAAGAATTGAAGAAGAAGATGACACCTGTAGTATTGAAGGAAGGGATGATTATATGAAACTGAGAATAAGCAACCGGTTAGGGCTTTCGATTTGCGTCGTGACATTGTTGGTGCTCTGCGTGCTGAGCATCAGTCAACCCATCCTATTCAACCACCAAAAGCAACAGCGTGAGCGCGAGGTGAGCAACCGTATGGAGCAGATATGGAAGGCCGAACAGACTTTCTGCAAGCAGAACAACGTATACACAGCTAATCTTCAACAACTCGTCAAGGCAGGTCTGCTGGCCGATTCGTTGCAAGTCATTCCCTACTCTGACGGCAAACGGTTCAAGGTGACAGCAAATGTAGACATCACCCGAAGCGGACGCCAAGTTCCCACGCTCACTATCACAGCCCAATACGAAGACTACCTCTGGGACATGAACGAGAACAACGTGGCCAACCTGATAGAGGATGCTAACAAGCGCGGTTCCTTTCCAGGGCTGAAAATGAGCAACGCAGAGGAATGAGATTTCAACGCCGCATTAGGTCCAATAGTCTTTAGTCAATCATCCCATAAAATAATATCAAAACAATGAAAATTATCAATCCCACATTCGAGATATGGCCCCAAAAGGAGGGCGAAGATGGCATCTACCTGCAAATAGAACGGGCAGGAAGAGTATGCTACAAGAGTGAAAAGAACCAGACCGCTGACTCGGCACGTCCTTTCTGTCAGCGGATGATCAACAACCAGCATTACGCCATGCTGGAACACGGCACCGTATACTTGCAGTTGCCTGCACAATCTCCCTCTGCAGAATGGTATATCGCCAACCGCTTCAGCCACACCAAGACTGTAGACAACGTGGCCTACGTGACGACCAACCTGCGCGTGCTGGCCGAGAACCACAGACTGGAAGATCTCAAGTACCGCGTAGAACCCACCGTCCATCATGAGCGGCGCATCACAGTTCATTTCACTACGCAGATAGCCATTACCCGCGAATTCAACCGCCATCGTGTAGATTCCATAGCAGAGCAATCCACCCGCTACTGCAACTATTCCAAGGATAAGTTCGGCAACGAGATAGCCATCAACCTCCCCACTTGGGTCAAAGAAGCAGGCTTTGACGAAGATATGTTGACCAACATCGACTTCATGAAACTCTGTCAACGAGTGAACAGCGGTGAGGCTACGGTTTTGGAAAACTGGATTTTCGGAAACATGGCTGCCGAGCGCGCCTACCTTAACCTCATTGCCCTGGGCAAGAAGCCACAGGAAGCCCGTGTAGTCCTGCCGCTCGATACCAACACCGAACTCGTACATACGGCCTTCGTCAGCGACTGGCAGCACTTCTTCGACTTGCGTGCATTGGACAAGACCGGTCCCGCCCATCCCGATGCCAAAGCTCTAGCGCTGCCACTTTACAATAAGATGAAAGAGGCGCATTACATCACTAACGAAGAAAAGTAAACATATAGGCTTAGCCTGCATTATTCATGAACATTAAACGCTACTTTTTTGAACATGAATTATCACAAATTACCCATAAATTATTCGTAAATGAATATATTCATCCCATAAATTATTCGTAAATGAATATATTCATGAGAAATTTATGGATAATTTATGGATATTCGTGTGAAAAATAATCTCCATGAATAATGTAGGTTAGAGCATAATTCGATTATTACAAAAGAACAATCGATATCTAAACGAGGGGAACAGACGAGACATAATCTTGTCTCTTCCCCTCGCTGAATATAGCTATTCTATTCAGACGGTTGTGTCACAGCCCAATCTTCGATACGGCCCGTCTTGGAAGAGAACGTGCAGCCAATGCTGTAGACCTTGCGGTTGTCGTGGGCGTAAGGCTCAGCGTAGCCCTTGTCGGCAATCTGTTGCAGAGCCTCAGTGGCTGAATGGTCGAGTTTATACTCAAAGATATAGACATTTTGGGGAGTCTCAATGACACAGTCGGCACGGCCTTGAGAACTTTCCTTCTCGTGATAGACCGTATAATTGCAGCTGCCCACGAGACGCATGATGAGATAAACGATGAGTTGGAAGTTCTTTTCACGACTTTTCTCGCTGTTGTCCTTCCTTACAGAATAGGGAATGCTTGCCACAAAGTCGGAGAGGAGGTCGTGAAACTGGTCCGTATTCCCCGTACGGAGTGCA
>ONYS01000002.1 GCA_900322095.1 uncultured Prevotella sp. | reverse complement strand
GTTGCCTTTATTACAAGTGTAAAGATACAAAAATTATCTCATATACCATCATATTATTGCATTTTTTTGCGTTGCGGACTTTTTAAAGTGGACTCATCTTTTATTTGCCGCAGGATGTCGCTCGTCTCGCGTGAGGCTGTTCCGTTGCCCACGGCGATGGCCTCGATGTCGAAGCGGCGGGCTATCTCCTCGAAGTGCTGGAGTGGACTCTTTGCTTTGTCGCCCACGGCAAACACCACCGTGTGATAGACCAGATTGCCCTGAGCGTCGAGTACGACCACCTTGCAGCCCGTGCGGATGCCCGGGTCGACACCCATCACGCGCTTCTGGCCCAATGGCGCGGCCAACAGCAGTTGGCGAAGGTTCTCGCGAAATACGCGAATGGCCTCTTCGTCGGCCTTCTCCTTGCTGAGGCCGGCAAACTCATTCTCCATCGAGGGGCGGATGAGCCGCGAGTAGCCGTCGTCGATGGCTTCCTCCATGAGTTGCTGACAGGCACCGCGACCACGAACAAACTGCCTGTAGAGACGGTCTTGGCATTCGTCGTCGTCGGCCGTGATGCCCACCTTGAGGAATCCCTCAGCCTCGCCGCGGCGCATGGCCAGAAGACGGTGGGAGGAGCAGCGGCGCAGCTGTTCGCTGAAGTCGAAGTAGTCGGAATATTTCTGTGCGGCTTCCTCTTCCGCCTTCTTCTTCACCACGTGGCTCTCGATCATTGCTCCGCGGCGATACACCGCCCTCACCTTCTGTCGGGCCTGCTCGTCCTCGCTCACCTTTTCGGCGATGATGTCCTTGGCGCCTTGCAGTGCCTCGTCTGTCGTGGCCACGTCCTTGCCGACAAATCGCTTTGCGGCGGACGTCGGATCTTGTTCGCGTTGGAGCATGATGAGCGTGGCCAAAGGTTCCAGTCCCTTCTCGCGGGCCACTTGAGCACGTGTGCGGCGCTTGGGCTTGTAGGGCAGATAGATGTCCTCTATCTCCGTGGCATCCCAGCTCTGTTCTATGCGCTGGCGTAGGGCATCGGTGAGTTTGCCCTGGTCGTTGATGGTCTTCAGAATCGTGTCCTTGCGTTTGCGCAGTTCGGTGAGCTTGCCGTTCAAGTCGTTGATGGCAGCAATCTGCACTTCGTCAAGGCCGCCCGTATGCTCCTTGCGGTAGCGGGCGATAAACGGAATGGTGCAACCCTCGTCCAGCAGGCCGAGCGTCGCCTCCACCTGTCGCGCCGGCAATTGCAGCGCCGTGGAGATATGTGATGTAAAAGGATTCATTGCTTTAGAGTTGAGGGGTGGCTATAGTTGCTATAGGGGCTATAGTTGCTATAGTAGCTATAGTTGGCGCTAGCCAAAATTATGAATTATGAATTGTGAATTATGAATTATCTCAGCTTTTCCCCGTCACGATGCGCTTGATGTCGTTGAGCTTGTTGAGGGCTTCAACGGGAGTGAGGTTGTTGATGTCGAGGCCGATGATCTCATCGCGGATTTGCCGCAGCACGGGATCGTCGAGCTGGAAGAAACTGAGCTCCACACCTTCCTCATGTTTGGCCAGTCGCTCTGCCGTCGTGGGCTTTCCGGCCTGTCCTACGCCCTCGTTGTCTTTCTCCAGTTCCTTCAGAATCACGTTGGCACGCTTCACGATGCTGCGGGGCATACCGGCAATCTCGGCCACGTGGATACCGAAGCTGTGCTCCGAACCGCCTCGCTCCAACTTGCGCAGGAAGATGACTTTGCCGTCTACTTCCTTCACGCTCACGTTGTAGTTCTTGATGCGCGGGAAGTTCTTCTCCATCTCGTTGAGCTCGTGATAGTGGGTGGCGAAGAGCGTGCGGGCCTGAGCCTTGGGATTCTCGTGCAGATACTCCACGATGGCCCAGGCGATGCTGATGCCGTCGTAGGTGCTGGTGCCGCGTCCGAGTTCGTCGAAGAGTACGAGCGAATGGGGCGTGACGTTGTTCAGAATGTCGGCGGCCTCCGTCATCTCCACCATAAACGTGGATTCGCCTAGCGAGATGTTGTCCGACGCTCCCACACGAGTGAAAATCTTGTCGACGATGCCCACTTTGGCGCTCTCTGCCGGTACGAAACAGCCTATCTGGGCCAGCAGCACGATGAGTGCCGTCTGTCTGAGCAGGGCTGACTTACCGGCCATGTTGGGACCGGTGATCATCATGATCTGCTGCGTCTCCGTGTCGAGATAGACGTCGTTGGGAATGTAGCGCTCACCAAGGGGCAACTGGGTCTCAATCACCGCGTGCCGGCCCTGCTTGATGTCGAGCACGTCGTCGCTGGCGATGACCGGGCGCACGTAGCAGTTCTGCTCGCTCACCTTGGCAAAGCTCAACAGACAGTCGATATGGGCCAGTACGTTGGCATTGATTTGTATCTGGGGAATGTACTCCTGCATGGCATTGATGAGTTCCTGGAAGAGCTGTGCCTCCAGTTCCAGTATCTTCTCGTCGGCACCGAGAATCTTCTCCTCGTAGTCTTTCAGTTCCGGCGTGATGTAGCGCTCTGCCTGCACCAGCGTCTGCTTGCGAATCCAATCCTGCGGCACCTTGTCCTTGAACGGATTGCGCACCTCCAGATAGTAGCCGAAGACGTTGTTGAAGCCCACCTTCAGCGAAGGGATTCCCGTGCGCTCGCTTTCGCGCTGCTGTATCTGCAGCAGATAGTCCTTGCCGTTGCGCGATATGGATCGCAGGTCGTCGAGCTGCTCGTTGTAGCCGTCGGCAATGACGTCGCCTTTGCTGACGAGCTGTGGTGGGTCGGGCTGAATCTCCTTCTCAATACGGTCTTTCAGACTCTCACAGAGATTGAGCTGCTCGCCAATGCGCTTCAGCGACTCGTTGTCGGCGTAGAGACAGGCGTTCTTCACAGGCCGGATGGCGTCGAGGGCATTGCGGAGCTGCACTATCTCGCGCGGCGACACGCGACCCACGGCCACCTTGGAGATGATGCGCTCCAGGTCGCCCATGCGGTGGAGCTGCTCGTCGATGAGGTCGCGGAAGTCGGGCTTCTTGAAGAAATATTCCACCACGTCGAGCCGCTGATTGATGCGGCGCGGCTCTTTCAGCGGAAACACCATCCAGCGGCGTAGCATACGGCCGCCCATCGGTGTCACGGTCTGGTCGATAACGTCGAGCAGACTCTTGCCGTCCTCCTGCATAGGCTGCAGCAGTTCCAGCGAGCGGATGGTGAATTTGTCGAGGCGCACGTAGCGGTCCTCGTCGATTCGTGCGAGCGAGGTGATATGGTTGATGTGTGTGTGCTGGGTGATCTCAAGATATTGCATGATGGCGCCCGCGGCAATGATGCCGTTCTTCAGATGCTCCACGCCGAATCCCTTGAGATTTTTCGTGCCGAAATGGTGGAGCAGCTTCTGGCGTGCGGTCTGCTCGGTGAACACCCAGTCGTCGAGTTCGAACACACAGAACTTCGTGCCGAAATGCTCCTCAAAATCCTTCTTGCGATTGCGGTCGAACAACACCTCTTTCGGAGAGAAATTGCCGAGGAGTTTCTCCACATAATCAACAGATCCCTCATCGGTGAGGAACTCGCCCGTGGAGATATCGAGAAAGCTCACACCACAGGCGTTCTTTCCGAAGTGGACGGCGGCCAGGAAGTTGTTTTCCTTATAGTTGAGCACGTTGTCGCCCATGGCTACACCCGGCGTGACGAGTTCGGTGATGCCGCGCTTCACCATCTTGTCCATCTCCGACAGACCTTTCTTTCCCTTGATGGCGGCGCGCTTCTTCTTCGGGTCCTCCAGCTGGTCGCAGATGGCCACGCGCTTGCCGGCTCTGACGAGCTTGGGCAGATAGGTGTCGAGGGCGTGGTGGGGGAATCCTGCCATAGCCACATCGCCCGAACTGCCGCCGTTGTTGCGCTTGGTCAGGGTGATGCCGAGGATGCGCGAGGCCTCCACGGCATCGTCGCCGTAGGTCTCATAGAAGTCGCCGCACCTGAAGAGCAGCAGCGCATCGGGATGCTTGGTCTTCATCGAGAAGAACTGCCGCATCATTGGTGTTTGGGAAGGATCTGATTTCGCCATTATTTTCTTGTTCTTTATTTGACTTGCAAAGATAACGATTTTTGGGCGAAACGCAAAATCATAATGGTTTTGGGGAATTGAAGATTGTATTCGAATCTTCACACGATCATCATCGGTTGTTTACACATAAGGCCTACTTTTGCAATGTAACCGTATCCGGGGCTTGCTGGCACGGATACACAAAGACAGATGCTTATGGAACTGATAGAAAAAGATGACTTCTGGAACAATGACAATGGGTCGTTCTGTTCTTTTCTGGCTTTCGTGGGAGCCGCCATTGCCCTGTGGTGCCACGTGCTGTGGAGCTTCTATTTCGCCGCCACGCTTTGGCTGTTCAGTCTTGTAGTACTCGTAGGCACGCTGGTCAACGATATCCGACAGTCGCACTATCAGCATTGCCTTCGCGATGGTCTTTGTCTCGCCGCCTGCCTGCTCGTCGGCTTCCTCTGCGTTGGCGGTTACCACAGCGTTTTGGGCCGATAGAGTGGGGAAGACGGGCCGCTGAAGACCCACCCCAACCCCTCCCTCCGAAGGGAGGGGCTTTTCAATCCAAGATGTTGAATGGTAGGAGCGTCGGCATTCCTGCTGACGACGCTGGCTTACGGTTTACTACGGTAGTAAGCTAAGATTACACCACTATATAAATCAAGGCTCGTTAATCGTCGGCAGGAATGCCGACGCTCCTACTTCATCCTATATCTCTGATGTGTGACGTAAACCAAGGCTCGTTAATCGTCGGCAGGAATGCCGACGCTCCTACAAACATCTTTTAATGATTTCCTAGAATCAGAACACTGTAGCGCCAGCCAATTATGCATTATGCATTATGCATTATAAAAGCTGCGCCAGCCAATTATGCATTATGCATTGTGCATTATGCATTATAAAGGCCGCGCCAGCCAATTATGCATTATGCATTGTGCATTATGCATTATAAAACCCGCGCCAGCAAAAATTATGAATTATGAATTATGAATTGTGAATTATCAGTGTGCTTCGAGCCAGTTCTTGCCCCACCCGGCATCGGCCAGGAGAGGAACACTGAGCTTGCAGGCACCCTGCATCTCACTGACGACGATTTGCTCCACGCGCTCCTTCTCCTCGGGATAGACCGAGAAGTTGAGTTCGTCGTGCACCTGCAGGATCATCTTCGAGCGGATGCCCTCCTCCTCAAAACGCTTGTGGATGCGGATCATCGCAATCTTTATGATGTCGGCCTCGGTGCCCTGGATGGGCGCGTTGATGGCGTTGCGCTCGGCAAAACCGCGTACAGTACCGTTCTTTGAGTTGATGTCGGGCAGATAACGGCGGCGACCGAACATCGTCTCGGCATAGCCTTTCTGGCGTGCTGAGGCTATGGCGTTGAGCATATACTGGTGAACCTTGGGGAAGGTGCTGAAGTAGTCGTCGATCAACTGGCGGGCTTCACCGTTGCTGATGCCCATGCGCTGGGCCAGACCGAAGGCCGTGATACCGTAGATGATGCCGAAGTTGGCCTGCTTGGCCTTCTTGCGCTGGGCGTCGGTGACGGCATCCAGGTCTATCTTCCATATCTTTGCAGCGGTGGCGCGGTGAATGTCCTGACCGGCGCAGAAGGCTTCAATCAGATGTTCGTCGCCCGAAAGGTGGGCCATGATGCGGAGCTCTATCTGACTGTAGTCGGCCGAGAAGAAAAGGCATCCCGGCTCCGGCACGAAGCACTTGCGAATCTCCTTGCCGTCGTCGGTGCGCACGGGGATGTTCTGCAGGTTGGGATCGCTCGACGATAGTCGGCCGGTGGCGGTCAGGGCCTGATTGAACGATGTGTGGATATGGCCCGTGCGCTTGTTGATCAGCTTGGGCAGGGCGTCGACATACGTGCTGAGCAGCTTCTTCATCCCGCGATAGTTGAGGATGTCCTGCACGACGGGCGCCTTGGCGGCCACGCTCTGCAGCACTTCCTCCGAGGTGACGTATTGTCCGGTGCGCGTCTTCTTGGGCTTTTCGAGGATGTGCATCTTCTCGGGCGAGAAGAGAATCTCGCCCACCTGCTTCGGCGAGGAAATGTTGAATCGCTCTCCCGCCTCCTTATATACGCGCTGCTCGTATTCGTTCATCCGTTCGGTGAAGATACGGGAAGTCTCTTTCAGCGCTTCGGTGTCGAGACAGACGCCGTTCATCTCCATGTCGGCCAATACCGGCACGAGGGGCATCTCGATTTCCTCAAACAGCCGTTCGCCGCCGACTTCCTTGAGTTTGGGCTCAAGAACGTTTTTCAGTTTCAAGGTCACATCGGCATCCTCGGCCGCATACTCATAGATTTCCTTCGGGTCGAGGTCGGCCATATTCTTCTGGCCCTTTCCTTTCGGACCGATGAGCTCCTCGATGTGGATGGTCTTGTAGTGGAGCAGCTGCTCGGCCATGTCGTCCATGTTGTGTTTCAGTTCGGGCTGAATGATGTAGTGGGCCAACATGGTGTCCCACATCTTTCCGCCGATGCGCACGCCATAGTTGCAGAGCACCTCGAAGTCGTACTTGATATTCTGTCCCACTTTGAGGATGGAAGGCTCTTCATAGAACGTTTTGAAAATATTAACAATACGCAATGCTTTTTCACGTTCGCGCGGAACAGCCACGTAGAAGGCCTTGTTTTCCTCAGCCGAAAAGCTCAATCCCACCAATTCTGCATCGATCGCATTGGTTGAAGTGGTCTCCGTGTCCAGACTGACAATTTGCTTTGTCATTAAAAAATCACAGAGTTTTTGCGCATCTTCTTCTGTTTCAATCAGTTTGTAATCGTGATTGATTTCTTTAAGGCTCTGAAAACTTTGATTTTTTTCTTCTTCTTTATGATTGTCCGAAAATAAAGAAAAAATATCCGGTTCGTTATTAACTTTATTTTGCTTTTCGACCGGCTTGTTAACAAACTTCGACAAAAGGCGTTTGAACTCCAGTTCGCCGAAGATTTTTGTCAGTTCTTCCTCGTTCGGACTTTGCACTTTCATCTCGTCGAGTTTCAGCTCAATGGGAACGTCGGTTCGGATGGTGGCGAGGAATTTCGACATCTTGATATCGTCGACCGCGCCTTCCACCTTCTCCTTCATCTTGCCTTTCAGTTTGTCGGTGTTTTGCAGCAAACCGTCGACGCTGCCGAATTCGTTGATGATTTTAACGGCGGTCTTCTCGCCTACGCCGGGACATCCGGGGAAGTTGTCGGCCGAGTCACCCATCAGGGCCAGGAGGTCGATCACCTGCTCGGGGGTGCTGATGCCGTAGTGGCTGGTCAGGGCCGCCTTGTCGATGACGTCATAGCCACCGCCGTGGCGGGGTTTGTACATCATGATGTTGTCGCTGATCAGCTGACCGTAGTCCTTGTCGGGCGTCAGCATGAAGGTCTTCACGCCCGCTTTGCCGGCTTTCGTGGCGAGCGTTCCGATGACGTCGTCGGCCTCGAAGCCGTCGGCCTGATAGATGGGGATGCGGAGTGCCTTGAGAATGTCCTTTATCCAGGGCACGCTCTTCTTGATGTCCTCCGGTGTTGCGTCGCGCTGGGCCTTGTAGGGTGGGAAGGCCTCGTGGCGGAACGTCTTGCCATGGTCGAAGGCCACACCGAGATAAGTGGGCTTTTCCTTCTGCATGATCTCCTGCAAGGTGTTGCAGAATCCCATGATGGCAGATGTGTTCATCCCTTTGGAATTGATGCTGGGATGCTTGAGAAATGCATAATAGGACCGGAATATCAACGCATAAGCGTCTATCAGAAAGAGCTTTTCCATATTTTATTTCTTATAATGGTGTAAAATTACTAAAAAAAAGCCACATATATCCGATTTATTCAGTAATTTTGTAACAAATTTACTTTCGTCATGGATTATATTTCGATCATCAAACAACCAATAGGATCCGAACTGGCCGATTTTATTAATCTCTTCAACGAATCGTTGTCCCACACTGACGGGCTTTTGCAGCAGGTGTTGGACCACATTCGCAAGCGTGCCGGTAAACGAATGCGGCCGATACTGATTCTGCTTATGGCGAAAAACTTCGGACGCGTCACTGACACTACGCTCAACGCTGCCGTGGGATTGGAGCTCCTCCACACGGCATCGCTCGTGCACGACGACGTCGTTGACGAAAGCAAGCAGCGCCGCGGACAACTCTCGGTCAATGCCGAATACGACAACAAGGTGGCTGTGCTGGTGGGCGACTACATTCTTTCCACTGCTCTGCTCTACGTGAGCCGCACGCACAGCGAGATTGTCGTGCGCTATCTCTCCGAACTGGGCCGCACGCTGAGCAACGGCGAGATTCTGCAGCTCTCCAACATCCAGAATGAGACCATCACCGAGGAGGCTTATTATAAGGTGATAGAGCAGAAGACGGCCGCTCTCTTCGAGGCCTGTGCGTCGATAGGCGCGCTGTCGGCCGGTGCTGCTGAAGAGGACATCCAGCAGGCAAAGCTCTTCGGCCGCAACCTGGGAATGATTTTCCAGATTCGTGACGACATCTTCGACTACTACGACAACAGCGACATCGGCAAGCCCACTGGCAACGACATGACCGAGGGCAAGCTCACGCTGCCCGTCATCTACGCGCTCAACACCACCCGCGACGTGGATATGCTGGCGTTGGCCATGAAGGTGAAGTCGGGCGACGTGACGCGTGAGGAGATTGAGCGGCTCGTGGAATTCACCAAACAGAACGGTGGCATTGAATACGCCGACAAGAAGATGTGGGAGATACATGCCCGGTCGGTTGACTTCTTGGAATCGGAGGTGAAGGACGCCGACGTGCGTCGCTCGCTGCGGGCCTATTTGGACTTCGTGATAGAGCGTACGAAGTAGGGTGGCTTCTCATGGACTACTATCGTATAAAGAAATAAAAAACGGCGGTTAGAAATAACCGCCGTTTATCGTATCTGTCTGTCTTAGAAATAGTTGACTTCCTTGCCCACAATCTCATTGATGAGCGTGTTGGTGAGACGGCTGGTGCCCAGACGGAACCAGTAGTTGGTCAGCCACTCCTTGCCGCAAACCTCTTTCAGGATGGTGTAGTAGGTGAGGGCGTCCTTCACGGTGTTGATGCCGCCGGCAGGCTTCAGACCAATCTGAATACCGGTCTTGTCGTAATATTCCTTAATAGCCTGGCACATCACATAGACGCTCTCGGGTGTGGCGCCCGATTTCTCCTTGCCAGTCGACGTCTTGATGTAGTCGGCGCCAGCATACATGCTCAGCAGGGCGGCCTTCTTCACGTTTGACAGAGAGCCCAAGTCGCACACCTCGAGGATGACTTTCATGGGTACGTCCTCACCGCAAACCTGCTTCAGCTCGTTGATGTCGTCGCTCACGCCCTCGTAGTCGCCGCTGAGGAACTTGCCCACAGGCATGACGATGTCTACGTTGGTGGCGCCGTCGGCAACGGCCAATTGCGTCTCGGCAATCTTCACCTCCATACGGCTTTGAGAGCTCGGGAAATTGCCACAAACATTCGTGATCTCAACGCCGTCAATCTCTAGACTCTGAGCCACCAGTTCCGTGAATACCGGGTAGACGCAGATGGCGGCCACGTGGGGTAGGTCGGGGTAGTCGGAGTCGAACTTGTTCACTTTCTCCGTCATGGCGAGGATGCTCTCCTCAGTGTCTGTGGTGTGCAGCGAAGTGAGTTCCACGCTTCCCAGGAGGAATTTACGCGTCTCGATATTGTCGTTCTCGGGCAGTTTCTCAGCCACGATTTTCTCCACCGCAGCCTTCACCTCAGCCTCGTCGATATTGCAGTTGTAGAGGTTGAGCGCCTGTTCGTATTTGCTGACAGTTTGTTCCTGCTGTTTCTTCTTCTCGTTCTCGTCGCGGATGACGATTTCCTTGATTTTTCCCATTTGTTATGCTTTTAGTTTAGGATTGTTCAAATGTCTTGTGGCGTCGCGTTGCGTCTTCTTCGCCATGCTTTTCTCGAATTCTTCTGTGAGGTCCACGCCAGTCTGGTTGGCCAGACAGATCAACACCCACAGCACGTCGGCCATCTCTTCGCCCAGGTTGGGTTTCTCGCCCGCCTTGAAGCTCTGGTCGCCATATTTGCGCGCTATGACACGCGCCAGTTCGCCCACCTCTTCCGTGAGGCAGGCCATGTTGGTGAGCTCTGAGAAATATCTCACACCGTATGTCTTAATCCATTGATCTACTTGCTGTTGCGCTTCTTTTATCGTCATGATTGTGCGGTTTTTGGGGGGAGGGCTTTTTAGGGGCTATAGGCTCTATGGTTGCTATAGTTTCTATAGTCCCTATAGTTTCTATAGTCCCTATAGTTTCTATAGCAACTATGGCTGCTATAGCATCTATAGGCTCTTGTCTCCCTCGTTATTCTTTATTTTTCGTGTCCATGCAAATTGTCACGGGGCCGTCGTTGATGAGCGCCACCTGCATGTCGGCGCCGAATTCGCCAGTGCCTACCGGCTTTCCAAGCGCTTTGCTCAGACGTTCAACGAAAGTCTCATAGAGGGGGATGGCGGTGGCGTGGCCGGCAGCACGAATCCAGCTCGGGCGGTTGCCCTTTTTGTAGCTGGCCATCAACGTGAACTGCGAGACCACAATGATGTCTCCTCCGGCTTGAAGGATGTCGACATTCATCACGCCATTCTCGTCGTTGAACACGCGCAGACCGATGATTTTCTTCACCAGCCAGTCGACGTCCTCCTCGGTGTCGGCTTCCTCGATTCCCAACAGAATGAGATAGCCCTTGCCAATCTCTGATTTCACTCTGCCTCCTATCGTAACCGATGCTTGGCTCACTCGTTGTATTACAATTCTCATGCTTGCAAAGATAGTAAAAAACGACGATAAGTAGCGGTTTTTTCCCTTTATATTTGCTGTCGTTGATGATATCTTATAGAAACAATATAAAGCCATTTCCACCCTGAAAGCTAAGATATGGCAACACACTACGCAGCGATTTACTTTCTCAATACTGAGCGTCCTTCTTTTGATTACCGAGAGTTGATGATACGTGACAACTGTCACGTTTGTTCGTGACAATCGTCACGTTCACGCGTGACAACTGTCACGTTCATCTGTGACAACTGTCACGTTCGTCCGTGACAACCGTCACGTTGGTTCGTGACAGCTGTCACGAGACTAGATTAGCCATATTTTCAAAGGCAAACTGTGCGAATTGAATGATTTGATAGCGCTTTAAAATCACTCCTTACTGGTCTTTTCTTCTTCCCAGAACTTCACCAGAATGTCGGTTTTTGCCTCTCCAACCACCTTGATTAGGTCCTCACGCGATGCTTCTTTCATGCGTTTCACGCTCTTGAAAGCCTTCAGAAGGGCGTCTTTTGTCTTCGGTCCTATGCCCTTTATGTCGTCCAGTTCGCTGTGGAGGGCGTGCTTTGAGCGCTTGTCTCTATGGAATGTAATTGCATATCTATGCACCTCGTCCTGAATCTGCGTCAACACCCTGAAGAGTTCGCTCTTTACGTCCACGGCAACGGTCTTTGGCGGGAAGCCAAACAGCAGTTCGTTGGTGCGGTGGCGGTCGTCTTTGGCGAGTCCGGCAATGGGAATCGGCAGGTGGAGTTCGCCCTCCGTCACTTCTCTCACCACGTCCATCTGGCCTTTACCACCATCGGTGATGATGAGGTCGGGCAGGGGTTGCTTCTCCTCAATCATACGGCTGTAGCGGCGTCTTACGACCTCCTGCATCGAGGCGTAGTCGTCCGGACCGACGACGGTCTTGATGTTGTACTTGCGGTAGTCCTTTCTTGATGGCTTCATACCTTTATATACTATGCAACCGGCCACGGCGTCGGTGCCCGAGATGTTGCTGTTATCGAAGCATTCTATCTGATAGGGCATCTTCTCCATGCCCAGCAGCTTCTGCAGTTCCTTCATCAGGCGGGTTTGTTTCTGCTCCGGATTCAGTTTTTCTGATTGCTTCAGCCGGTCAAACTTGTATTGCTTGCCGTTCATCTCAGAGATTTCCAGCAGGTGTTTCTTGTCGCCGCGCTGCGGAATAAAGAATTGCGCGTCCTTGATTTTCCAGTTCATCTCGAAGGGAACAATGATTTCCTTGGCCTCGCTGTGGAAGCGTTCCCTGATCTCGGGTATGGCCTGGTTGAGCAAGTCCTCGTCGCTCTCATCTAGCTTGCGCTTATATTCGTAGGTGAAACTTTGGTTCACCGTACCGTTTTTCACGTGGATATAGTTGATGTAAGCGTTCTTGTTGTTCTCGTCGTCCGTGATGGTGAAAACGTCTACATCGGTAATCGTGTGGCTTACGACCTCACTCTTCGACACGAATTCCTGAAGCAGGAGATACCGTTGCTTGAGCACTTCGGCCTCTTCAAACTTCAATTCCTCGGCGCATTTCTGCATTCTGTCGTATACCCACTTGCTGAGCTCACGCGTATTTCCCTTCAGAATCTCCTTCGCCTGACGGATATTCTCCTGATAGTCCTCCCACGACTGTTTGCCGATGCAGCATCCCTCGCAGTTGTGAATGTGGTATTCCAGACAGGGCTTGTACTTCTTGTGCTCCACGCCCTCTTTCGTGATGGGCTGTTGGCACGACCGCGGCTTGTAAATCTTCTTGATCAGCTCCAGTATGTTGTACATGGCTGAGATGTGGGGAAACGGACCGAAGTAGGTGCCGTAGCGCTTGTTGATGTGTCTTGTCTTGAAGATGCGCGGAAAAGTCTCGTTGGTTACGACAATGCTCGGGTAGGTCTTGCCGTCCTTCAGCAAGACATTGTAGCGTGGGTTGTACTGTTTGATGAGGGAGTTCTCCAGCAGCAGGGCGTCCTCTTCAGAGTTCACCACTGTGTAAGAGATGTCCCAGATCTTGGAGACGAGCACCTTTGTCTTGAACCTGTCAACTTCTTTATGGAAGTAGGAGCTTACGCGCCGTTTCAGGTTCTTGGCCTTTCCCACGTAGATAATCACTCCGTCGCGGTCGTAGTACTGATAAGATCCAGGTTGCTCGGGCATGGATAGCACGATATTCTTCAATCTGGCCAGCCTCTTCTCGTTTTCTTCTTTGTTCATGTAAATCCTTAAATGATTGTTTTTCAGCCTCTCCGCCGTTTTAAGTTTCACGTGAAACTTTAACTGTCGTCGGCCTTGTTGTTCTCTGTAGGCGATGGCTGAGCGGTCTCTTTTTGCAGCTGCGCTGTCGCCTTTCTTCGTTGTCCGGCTATTCCTCTTGCGCTCTGTGGAGAGTAGGGCGTGGCAGCCCGTCTGGCTTTCTCTCCCGAAGTTTTATCGCCGGGAATGCGCCCGCGATGAATTGCTGCCGGAGACAGCTGTGCGGCTTGGAGTTTTGCTGAATCCTTTCTCCTGCTCATCGAATCGATTTTTTTCGCTTCTCCTTATCCGAATTCAGCCTATTCCGTCTGTCTTTTTCCGCTGCTTTTCGTCGGTTTTCTGCTTTCTTCTTCTGCATGGGAGTATTTCGCTGTTTGTTCGGTTTGGCTACTTTCCGATGCTATCGCACGAATTCTTTCCTGGCGTTTTCTGCGGTATTTACCGTCGCTGCAGAAGAAAGAAAAAAGGGTAGGGCTTTGTAGGCCCTACCCGCAGTTGCTATAGCTTGATGAGGGATGTTATCTCTACATCCTTATCGAAGATGTCGCGCGCATTGGGAAATTCGTGGTTCAGTTCGATGATGAAGTTTACGTAGATTTTCTTCGGATGGAACTTCTTCACGAGGTCGCAGGCCGCTTTCATCGTGCCGCCCGTTGCGAGCAGATCGTCGTGGAGCAACACGATATCATCGCTCTTAATGGCGTCTTTGTGAATCTCTATCGTGTCAGCTCCGTACTCTTTCTGGTAGGTCTGCTGCACGGTGTCGCAAGGCAGCTTTCCTGGTTTGCGGCACAGCACGATTCCGGCACCCAGTCTTAGGGCTACGGCCGACGACATAACGAATCCGCGGCTCTCGATGCCCACCACCTTGGTGATGCCTTTGTCCTTGTAGAGTTCTGTCATTTCATCGGTGATAATCTTCACGCATTCGCCGTTTTTGAACAGCGTTGTGACGTCGCGGAAATTGACTCCTTTAATGGGCCAATCGGGTATCACCCGTAGGTTGGCCAATAGCGTTTCATTGTTCATTTCTTGTTAAATGGTTTATGTCTAAGTGTTTCGATTTCAACGGTTTAATCTTAAAGCGGTTTCACGTGGAACATTCGTTTTCCGCCATCTCTCCGGCGCTTTTCGGCGCTGCGGAGAAAGGCGGTGTTTCGGCTATCTTCCCATCAGGACGAGCAGCACGTTGATGTCGCTCGGACTGACGCCGGGGATGCGGCTAGCCTGCCCCAAAGTGTCGGGATTGATGGCCTTGAGTTTCTGCCGGCACTCGGTTGAAAGTTCGTGAAGGGACTCGTAGTTGAAATGGCCCTTTATCTTGATATCTTCCAGCCGGTGCATCTTCTCCGCCACGATGCGTTCGCGCTCTATATATCCTTTATATTTTATTTTGATCTCCGCTGCCTCGGCAATTTCTTCCTTGCGGTTTTTCGGCTCATCCATCAGTTCGGCCAATCCGGGGAAAAGAGGCTTGAGCTTTTCGAGCGACAACTGCGGACGGCAGACAAGCTCCGAAAGTTTGCAGCCAGTGTGGAGTGGGGTAGAACCAACACGCTCCAATGCATCGTTTACATCCGACGGCTTCACCGAGGTTTGCTGGCAGAAGTCGATGATGCGCCCGATGGCCGTTTTCTTCTCCATCCACCAGTCGTAGCGTTCGCGCGTTGCCAGTCCGAGCTCATAGCTCTTTTCGGTGAGTCGGGCGTCGGCGTCGTCTTGGCGCAGAAGAATGCGATATTCGGCGCGTGACGTAAACATGCGGTAGGGTTCGTCAACGCCACACGTGCAGAGGTCGTCGATGAGTACGCCGATATAACTCTCGTCGCGTTTCATCACCAGTGGTTCGCCGCCACCGCATTTCAGCGCGGCGTTGATGCCGGCCACGATTCCCTGTCCGGCAGCTTCCTCGTAGCCCGTCGTTCCGTTCACCTGTCCTGCAAAGAAAAGTCCGGGAATCACTTTCGACTCCAGACTGTGGTTTAGCTGCGTCGGATCGAAGTAATCGTACTCGATGGCGTAACCCGGTCGGTAGGCCACAGCGTCGCGCAGGGCCGGTATCTTGTGGATAGCGTTCAATTGCACGTCGATGGGCATCGATGAGGAGAAGCCGTTCAGGTACATCTCGTTGGTGTCCTCTCCTTCGGGCTCTATGAATAGCGGGTGCTGGTCCTTGTCGGGAAAGGTGACGAGCTTTGTCTCAATGCTCGGGCAGTAGCGCGGACCGGTGGACTGGATCTGTCCGTTGAAGAGCGGAGAGTCGGCCAGTCCGGCTCGCAGCGTCTCGTGGGCCTCCTTGTTGGTGTAGCAGGTCCAGCAGGGCAGTTGCTTCAGCACGCGGTGCGGACCCATATAGGAGAACTGATGGAAATCGGTTTCGCCGGGTTGCTTCTCGGTGTCCTCAAAATGAATGCTCCGGCGGTCGAGGCGCACGGGAGTGCCCGTCTTCATTCGTGAGGAGCGTATGCCGTAGCGCGTGATGCTCTCCGTGAAGTGGGGAACGGCAGGTTCGGCACAGCGTCCGCCGGGATACATGTGACGGCCGATGTGGAGCAGTCCGTTGAGGAATGTTCCGGCGGTGACGACGACACATTTGCTGCGGAACTCCACGCCCCAGATGGTGCGCACGCCCACGGCCTCGCCGTTCTCGACGATGAGTTCGTCGGCCTGGTCTTGCCAGATGCAAAGGTTGTCGACGCTGTCGAGCACGCGGCGCCATTCCCATATATATTTTCCGCGGTCGCACTGTGCACGTGGCGACCATACGGCCGGACCCTTTCCGCGGTTGAGCATGCGGAACTGGATGGCCGTGGCGTCGGTGACGTGTCCCATCTCGCCGCCGAGCGCGTCGATCTCGCGCACAATCTGTCCCTTGGCAATGCCTCCGACAGCAGGGTTGCACGACATCTGCGCAATCTTGTTCATGTCCATAGTGATGAGGCACGTCTTCGCGCCCATCCTTGCGGCAGCGGTAGCCGCTTCACAGCCTGCGTGCCCGCCGCCAATAACAATAACGTCGTAATGGAAATTCATTTTGCTGTTCTCTTGTTTGCGACAAAAGTAAGAAAAATAATCGAATTTTATCTGTTTTACTTTGATTAATCATTAAAATATCGTAATTTTGCAGTTGTTATGGAAAGCCCGAAGCTGACAATCTCTTAACCTCAGAAGGGCTGTATGACGAAGATGATAGATTAAACGACAACTCGGAACAATTCATCAATTTAAATATCTAAATTCAATCATCTATGTGGTTAATCAATTCACCAATTGGTAGAAAGGTGGTGATGTCGGTAACCGGCATCTGCCTTATTCTATTCTTGACGTTCCACGCTTGTATGAACGTTGTGGCCCTGTTCTCGGGCGACGCTTACAACACGATTTGCGAATTGCTTGGTGACAACTGGTATGCACTGCTGGGTACGGCCGGTCTGGCTTTCCTGGCTGTATGCCACATTGTTTACGCTTTCATCCTCACGGCCCAGAACCGCCGTGCACGTGGTGAGCAGCGCTACGAGGTCACAAGCCGTCGTCCTGAAGTGGAGTGGGCATCACAGAACATGCTGGTGCTTGGCATCATCATCATCCTGGGTCTTTGCCTTCACTTGTATAACTTCTGGGCCAATATGATGCTGGCCGAGCTCACAGGCTGCGATCCCAGCATCGCCGGTGTGGCTGGTCCTACAGATGGTGCCGCGCTCATCGCCTACACCTTCTCACAGCCCGTCTACGTTGTGCTCTACATCGTATGGCTCGTGGCTCTGTGGTTCCACCTCACTCACGGATTCTGGAGCTCTATGCAGACATTAGGATGGAGCGGTAAGGTATGGTTCCCCCGCTGGAAGTGCATCGGCAACATCTACGCCACGTTGCTCATCCTGTGCTTCCTGGCCGTTGTACTCGTCTTCTTCTTCAAGTCGTTGTGCGGCGTTGCATAACGTGTATTTGGGATCGCCCAAAAGCGTTCTCGTTTCATGTTTTCACTTTCAATAAAATACAATTATGTCACAGATAGATTCTAAAATTCCAGAAGGCCCTTTAGCTGAGAAATGGACTAACTATAAAGCTCACCAGAAACTGGTGAACCCCGCCAACAAGCGTAAGCTCGACATCATCGTCGTGGGTACAGGTCTGGCCGGTGCCAGTGCCGCTGCCTCACTCGGCGAGATGGGCTTCCACGTGATTAACTTCTGCATTCAGGACTCTCCCCGTCGTGCACACTCTATCGCCGCACAGGGTGGTATCAATGCAGCCAAGAACTATCAGAACGACGGTGACTCCGTTTACCGTTTGTTCTACGACACCATCAAGGGTGGCGACTACCGCGCCCGTGAGGCCAACGTTTACCGTCTGGCTGAGGTGAGTGCCAACATCATCGACCAGTGCGTCGCACAGGGCGTGCCTTTCGCACGTGAATATGGTGGTATGCTTGCCAACCGTTCTTTCGGTGGTGTGCAGGTCTGCCGTACATTCTACGCCAAGGGTCAGACGGGTCAGCAGCTGCTGCTCGGTGCTTATTCCTCTTTGATGAAAGAGGTACACAACGGCACCGTTGAGCTCCACACCCGTACAGAGATGGAGGATGTAGTGATTATCGACGGTCGCGCACGCGGCATCATCGCCAAGAACCTCGTGACCGGCAAGCTGGAGCGCTACGGCGCACACGCTGTCTGCCTCGCCACTGGTGGTTATGGCAACACCTACTTCCTCTCTACCAACGCTATGGGCTGCAACTGCACCGCAGCTATGCAGGCCTATCGCAAGGGCGCTTACTTCGCAAATCCCTGCTTCGTGCAGATTCACCCCACCTGCATCCCCGTTCACGGCGACAAGCAGTCGAAGCTGACGCTGATGTCAGAGTCGCTGCGTAACGATGGCCGTATCTGGGTGCCTAAGAAACTTGAGGATGCCAAGAAGCTGCAGCGTGGTGAGATCAAGGGCCGCGACATTCCTGAGGAAGACCGCGACTACTACTTGGAGCGCCGCTATCCCGCCTTCGGCAACCTCGTGCCCCGCGACGTTGCCTCTCGTGCCGCTAAGGAGCGTACCGACCATGGCTTCGGCGTGAACAACACCGGTCTGGCCGTGTTCCTCGACTTCTCTGAGGCCTTCCAGCGCCTGGGCCGCGACGTTGTCGACCAGCGCTACGGCAACCTCTTCGACATGTATCAGGAGATTACCGACGTGGATCCCCACGAGAACCCGATGATGATCTATCCCGCCATCCACTACACGATGGGCGGTCTGTGGGTAGACTACGAGCTGCAGACCTCTATCAAGGGTCTCTTCGCACTGGGTGAGTGCAACTTCTCCGACCACGGTGCCAACCGTCTGGGTGCTTCCGCTCTGATGCAGGGCTTGAGCGATGGTTACTTCGTGATTCCTTACACCATGCAGAACTACCTCAGCGACCAGATCACCGTGCCTCATATCAAGACCGACGCACCTGAGTTTGACGAGGCTGAGAAGGCTGTTCAGGCCGAAATCGACCGCATCTACAATGTGAAGGGCGACGAGAGTGTTGACCACATCCACAAGAAACTCTACAACATCATGTGGAACAACGTGGGTATGGCCCGTTCGAAGGAGAGCCTGGAGCGTGCACTCAAGGAGCTCAAGGAACTGCGCAAGGAGTTCAACGAGCACGTCCGCGTTCCCGGAAGCAAGGAAGGTCTGAATGTGGAGCTCGACAAGGCTATCCACCTTCGCGACTTCATCACCATGGGCGAGCTGATCGCTTACGATGCACTGAACCGTAACGAGAGCTGCGGTGGTCACTTCCGCATCGAGAGCCAGACCGAGGAAGGCGAGGCTAAGCGTGACGATGAGCACTACATGTACGTGGCTTGCTGGAAGTATCAGGGTTCTGACGAGGTGGCTCCAGAGCTGCTCAAGGAAGACCTCAACTACCAGTATATTAAGGTTCAGACGCGTAATTACAAGAGCTAAGCCGACTCTTTCTGTTTGAGATTGAATGTAAATTAGCAAAAACGAAAAAACAACATGGACACAAATATATCATTCACATTGAAGTTCTGGCGTCAGAACGGCCCAACCGATAAGGGCCACTTCGACACCCACGAGATGCACGACATCCCCGGCGACACTTCATTCCTCGAAATGCTTGACATTCTCAACGAGGAGCTCATCGAGAGCGGTAAGGAACCCTTTGTTTTCGACCACGACTGCCGCGAGGGTATCTGCGGTATGTGCTCGCTCTATATCAACGGTCATCCCCACGGACCCGCACAGGGCGCCACAACCTGCCAGCTCTATATGCGTCGTTTCCACGACGGTGATGTCATCACTGTAGAGCCTTGGCGCTCAGCCGCTTTCCCCGTTATCAAGGACTGTATGGTCGACCGTTCGGCATTCGATAAGATCATCGCTGCCGGTGGTTACACAAGCGTCCGTACGGGCCAGGCTCAGGATGCCAACGCCATCCTCATTCCGAAGCAGAACGCCGACGAGGCTATGGACTGCGCAACCTGCATTGGCTGCGGTGCCTGCGTAGCTGCCTGCAAGAACGGTTCTGCTATGCTCTTCGTCTCCAGCAAGGTGAGCCAGCTGGCCCTCCTGCCCCAGGGACGTCCCGAGGCAGCCAAGCGCGCAAAGGCTATGGTGGCCAAGATGGAGGAGCTCGGCTTCGGTAACTGCACCAACACCCGCGCCTGCGAGGCTGAGTGCCCGAAGAATGAGTCTATCGCCAACATCGCCCGCCTGAACCGCGAGTTCATCAAGGCTAAGCTCAACGACTAATCATATAGCTATCAATACAATAGCAAACAATAATAACCGCCGCACGGACAAGGAGCCTGTGCGGCGGTTTTTTCTTGATCGATTGATTTTCGGACTTTTCGGACAGGTCGGATTAGTCCGAAACGTCCAAAACCCCAATAATCAGCAAAAGTTATTGCAAAACCGTTAAAATACATCGAAAAACGATAAAAACTTGTCGTTTTCCTTGTTATTCTCCTTTTTATCATCTATCTTTGCAATATCGATAAACGATAATGGTACTGGCTGTCCGGACAGCAAGTAGAATCATACAAAGTGAAACCTTCTTTAAATTCCAAAAAGATGAAAACAAAGTTGAACGTATTCTGTGTGCTGATTCTCTTCTGCATTTTGGTGCAGGTCTTTGGAACTTTCTTCAAAGCCTATACTTTTTTCTCTGACCATGCGGTAAAGGAAGCTCAGGTAGATCCTAAAGATGCGGAGATTTTTGAGTCATCCAAAGCTGTCTACTTGGTGCCAGACGGCAAGCATCCCAAGAGCGTGACCATGACGAATGGCGTCACCGGCAAGACAGTGCGCGTGTTCCCCGGCAGCGTGGTGGACGTAGATGATAGCGCTTTCCAACCTTCCACAGCCTTCGACGTGGTTTCGGGGCTTTCGGGCTTGGCAATCATCGTCCTTTTCTTCACTGTATTTTACAAGTTCATCCGCTTTGTGTGGCGTGTTAATAAAGGTGAGGTCTTCGATCATAAAAGCGTAAGGTTGCTTCGCCAATGCGGCTGGCTGTTGCTTGCGTCTTATCTGCTGTTTATCGCCGTCTCTACATGGGATGCTTTTCTTATTGCCGATCAGTTCCGGCCGGTAGGTTATCGCATCACCACCCAGTCTTTGGTTAATATGATCGATTTGGCTTCCTGCTTCTTCATTCTCGCCATGGCCGAGGTTCT
Organism: uncultured Prevotella sp.; assembly: GCA_900322095.1. Taxonomy (GTDB): domain Bacteria; phylum Bacteroidota; class Bacteroidia; order Bacteroidales; family Bacteroidaceae; genus Prevotella. Next base: position 27,858 of record ONYS01000002.1, on the reverse strand, counting down.
CTCCATCGGCATCGAGCTCCGTGAGGATCAGAAGCTCACAATTTAAACAATGACGGTATACTAAAAAACATAAGCTATGCCAATAATCGTAAATTTAGACGTGATGATGGCCAAGCGCAAGATGAGTTCCGGCGAGTTGGCAGAGCGGGTGGGCATCACTCCGGTCAATCTCTCTGTGCTCAAAACTGGCAAGGCCCGTGCCATCAGGTTCACCACTCTGGAGGCCATCTGCCAGGCGCTCGACTGTCAGCCGGGCGACATCCTGGAGTATCAGAAAGAAGAATCAACGCCTTAGGTGTAGTCTCTCAGTCAGGGCTTGCGCATAACAGACAGATTCAGCCCGACAGGGATGAGACACTAGTAGCAAGTAGCAACCAACTGGCATCCCACTGATGCCAGAATGAGTTGCCCTACACAAAAACAGAACATTCATTATTAACAATAAATCCTATCATTATGAGATTGAGATTATTTTTTGTAGCTGTCCTATCCTTTGTGATGACAGCGGTATCGGCACAAGAGATGCCGAAAATCCCAGTTGACCAGACGGTGAGGATGGGTAAGCTCAGCAATGGGCTGACCTACTTCATCAAGCACAACAACTGGCCTGAACACGTAGCCAACTTCTACATTGCGCAGCGTGTGGGTTCCATTCAGGAGGATGAAAGTCAGCGCGGACTGGCCCACTTCCTCGAGCACATGGCCTTCAATGGCACCAAGCACTACCCCGACAGCAGCCTGCTCGAGTACACCCGCTCGCTGGGCGTTGACTTCGGTGGCGACCTCAATGCCTACACTGACATTGACCGCACCGTTTACCGCATCTGCGACGTGCCTACAAAGCGCCAGTCGGCCCTCGACAGCTGTCTGCTCATCCTTCGCGACTGGAGCACTGGCCTGACCCTCGACGGCAAGGAGATCGACAAGGAGCGCGGCGTCATTCATCAGGAATGGCAGCTCGACAACTCGGGCGAGATGCGCATCTTCGAGCGCGTGCTGCCCCAGCTCTATCCCGGCTCAAAGTATGGCCTGCGCCTGCCCATCGGACTCATGAGCGTGGTCGACAACTTCAAGTATAAGGAGCTGCGCGACTACTACCACAAGTGGTACCGTCCCGACAATCAGGGCATCATCATCGTGGGCGACGTCGACGTTGACCACATGGAGCAGCTCATCAAGCAGTATTGGAGCGACGCCACTGTTCCCGCCAATGCCGCAAAGGTCGTCGACGAGCAGGTGCCCGACAACGACAAGGCCATCTACGTCTTCGACAAGGACAAGGAGATGCAATACAGCCGCGTAGAAATCTCTATGAAGCATGATGCCGTTCCCGACTCCGACAAGACCACCATTGTCTATACGCTCGACCAGTATGCCAAGCAGCTCATCAGCATGATGCTCAACCAGCGCCTCTCGGAGGAAGCACAGAAGGCCAACAGCCCCTTCACCGCTGCCGGCTGCTCCGACGGACAGTATATCTACTCCAAGACCAAGGACGCCTTCACCCTTGTTGGCCTGGCCAAGGAAGGCAATGACCTCGCCACCTTGGGAGCCCTCTATCGTGAGGCACAGCGCGTGCGCCAGTTTGGCTTCACGCCGGGCGAGTTCGACCGCGCCAAGGCCGAGTATATGTCGCAGCTCGAGAGCGAGTATGACAACCGCAACAAGACCAAAAACGACTACTATGGCCAGGAACTCATCGAGCACTTCCTCGAGAACGAGCCCATGCCGAGCATCGAGGACAACTACAGCCTGATGAAGCAGCTCACCTCTCTGCCCGTCATCGGTCTGGAGCAGATCAATGAATACGCCAAGGAACTCATCAGCAACACCGACACCAACCTCGTGGTGACCATCTTCGCCCAGGAGAAAGCCGGCGAGACCTATCCCACAACCGACCAGATGGCCCAGACCGTGGCTCAGGTGCGTGCCGAGAAGCTCACTCCCTACGTCGACAACGCCAAGAACGAGCCGCTGCTCGATGAGAAAAAGTTGCCCAAGGCCGGAAAGGTGGTCTCTACAAAGGAGAACAAGACGTTGGGCTACAAGGAACTGACTCTTTCCAACGGTGCCCGCGTAGTCTTGAAGAAGACCGATTTCAAGGACAACGAGATTCTCTTCCAGGGCTTGTCAATGGGTGGTACCAGCCTCTATGGCCAGAACGACTACACCAACCTCCAGCTCTTCGCCGACGCCCTGGCCAGCTCTGGTCTTGGCGACTTCACGAGCCAGCAGGTTGAGAAGGCCCTCTACGGCAAGCAGTGCAGCGTAAATCTCTCGCTCGACCGTACCTATCAGACCATCAGCGGCAGCACCGTGCCCAAGAATCTGGATACCTTCATGCAGTTGGTCTATCTCAACATGACGAGCGTCAGCAAGGACACAGCAGCTGTGAATGCCATGCTCAATCTGCAAAGCCAGATGCTGAAGAACAAGGACCTCAGTCCTGAGAGCGTCTGGGGCGACTCCATCAACGCCACAGTCTACGGCCACAGCTGGAGAGGAAAGTCTATGAGCGTGGAGGATCTGAAGAACTTCAACTACGACCGTGTGATGCAGATCTGGAAGGAGCGCTTTGCCAACGCCGGACAGTTTGTCTACTACTTCGTCGGCAACTTCGACGAGTCCACGCTCATCCCGCTCATCGAGAAGTATATCGGCTGTCTGCCCAAGGGCAAGGCTGAGAAGTGGAAGGACACTCCCTACTATGCCAATGGCGAGCAGAAGAACTTCTTCACCCGCAAGATGGAGACACCGAAGGCAATGGCCTTTGAGGCCTGGCACATGCCGATGGCCTACAATGTTGACAACCTCGTGGTCAGCGACGCTGCCGCCCAGGTGCTCTCGATGGTCTATCTGAAGTCTATCCGCGAGGATGCCAGTGCTGCCTACAGCGTGGGTGCCATCGGAACATTGCAGCGCATTGGCGACAAGATTGAGGCTGTGATGCAGGCTTATTGCCCCATGGATCCCAACAAGAGCGACGTGGCTATCCAGCTGCTCGCCAAGGGTATTCAGGACAACACCGTGAAGGTGGATGCCGACAAGGTGCAGAAGGTGAAGGACTATATGCTCAAGAACCATGACGAGGAGCTGAAGTCCAACAGCTATTGGATGGCTAATATTGACGAATACGTGTGGACGAATGTCGACCTCATCAGTGGCTATAAGGCCGCCGTCGAGTCGCTCACTCCCGAGAAGATAGCCGCCTATCTGAAGCAGCTCGTTGGTGCCAACAATCATGCTGAGGTTGTGATGACGCCTGCTAAGTAAGGATTGCCGCACAACCCAAACAATATAAGGGAGACACGCCGCTTGTCGGTGTGTCCCCCTTTTCTATATCTGCGTTTTTGCAACCATCTTTGCCCCTATGCAGCGCGGGTCATCATTTGTAGAGCGTTAATTGTAGCCGTCCGACGTACGTTAGACGATCGTCCGACGAACGTCAGACGATTGTCCGACGAACGTCAGACGATTGTCCGACGAACGTCAGACGGTAACTATCCTGCTTTATAGCTACATGAAGAATCCTTTTCAAGGGTATGAAGGCATAACCAAGGTCTCTTGTGCGAGCCATGCAGACCGTCTTGTAGGAGGGCGATAGGAGGGCCGTCATTCCTGACGGCCAAGATTTCCGGGCGAATTTGAGTTGATGAGTTCTTAAGTTATTGAGTTTTTGAGCCTTTAATTAGTGTTGAGTTTGATAAGCATGTTGGTGCTTTATTCGTTATTATTCTTAATTCCGCGAAGCGGGGCGTAAAATAACAAACAGTTGTGGCGGTAACCCCGAGTTTGGTGTCCCTTCTCTGATAATCAGGATAGAATCCGATGAAATCGTGAATTATTCCCCTCACTTGCCCCGATTCTCGCCAAAAACACTTAAATTTGCGGAAAACATTTCTTAGCATGAGACGACCGTTGCGCGATAAACACTTTTTTTCTCCCTCTCAGCAATGGAAACGCTGTTTGTTTCCTCTGCTACCACTGTGGCTGTTTTTCGCGCTCCAGAGCGGTTTTGCGGCCCGTCAGCCCGCCTTCTACAACTATCTACAGACGCTTTCCACCAGTCAGCTCATCGCCAAGGGCGCCCACTATGTGGAAGAGACCGACAATGCCGACTCGGCCTTGGCCTGCTACACCATCGCTACCTCGCGCTACAACTCCCACATGAAGGAGCAGGACCTGCGGCTGATGGGACAGGCCTTCACCGGCAAGTGGTACGTCTATCTCTTCAACTTCTACGACTATCCCAAGGCCTACGAGAGTCTCATCACGCTGGAGGAAATCGCCGCAAGGCTTCCTGACATTCGGGCCCGCGTCTACAACAACTTCGGAATCTTCTATCAGACGTTGGCCGAGCAGGGTGGCGACCGGCGACAGGACAGTCTGGCGCTCAGCTATTACCGAAAGGCCTTCTGGCTCACCAGTGCGGCGGACGGCAACACCCTCGACTTGGTATTTACCAATCTCGTCTCCGTGGCCGAGCGGGTGGGGAAGATGGGTAGCCTGCGCCGCGAATGGCTGCGCTATAAGTGGTTGCCGCAGACGCGTGGCAACCACTACCGCCTTTACAACTATCGCCTCTATGAGGCCAATCTCTTGATGGCGCAGCGCCGCTATGCCGATGCCGAGCGTGTCTTCGCCAGTCAGCTTCGCGGTCTGCCCCAGGAGGAGTCGGAGTTGCGCTATCACTATTCCGCCTGTGCCGACGTTGCAAGGGCTCAGGCCGCACAGGGCCACTATGCCGATGCCATCGCCACGCTCACCAAAGCACTCGCCATCGCCCGCCAGCAGAACATGAAGGATGCCGAACTGGAGGCCTATCGCCTTATGATGGACGCTTATGCCGCTCTCGGTGACTCTTCCCGCGCCGAACAGAGCCGCTACCGCTACCTCTGCCTGAAGGACACGCTGCTCAACTATCAGCAGCTGACGGGCGTCAACGAACTGCGCTTCCTCAACCAGATGCGAAAGTTCGACGAGCAGATACAGGCCAATGAGCACAAGCGGCAGACGCAGCAGATGCTCATGCTCATCGCCATCGGCGTGGCGCTTGTCGTGGGCGTGCTGCTGATTGTGCTGTGGCGGAAGAACCGCAGGCTCCGTCAGTCCAACGCCAATCTCTACGACAAGACCGTGGCCATGCTGCGCGATGAGGAGGAGGCGCGGCGCCGGCGAGAGGAACTGGAACGGCAACTCGCCGAGAGCAACAAGGCCGCCGCAAAGGAGAAATACCAGACCAGTCATCTGGCCGAGGACAACAAGACGGGTCTTATGGAGCGCATAAGGGAAGTGATGGAAACGAGCGATGAAATCTATACTTCCGGCTTCTCGTGCGACCGTCTGGCCCAGATGGTGGGCAGCAACTACAAGTACGTGTCGCAGGTAATCAACGAGACGCGCCACTGCAACTTCTCCGCCTTCCTCAACGAGTATCGCATCAAGGAAGCTTGCAAGCGCATCAGCGACACTGGCGCGTATGGCAACCTGACGATTGAGGCCATCAGCAACAGCGTGGGTTTCAAGTCGCGCTCCTCCTTTGTTGCGGCCTTCAAGCGCTTCACCGGCCTCACGCCTTCAGAATACCATCGGTTGGCGATGATTAGAAACACATAGTCTACGGCTCTTTGCTTTCAGCTTCTCGGTTTTCGGACGTATGGCTACGGAAGCCCGGTGCTGTATGCCTTGTTTTTTTGTCCGCGTTCATGAACTTAAACACGAACGCGCTTTTTTTTCATCGTCTTTCTTTCCTTTCTCCCTATCTTTGCAATGTCCGGTCGGGAAATTCAGAACCAATGATTGACAACTCTAAAATTTACCCATTATGAAAAGATTTATTTTTATTGCTTTGCTCCTTGGCTGCACGTCGCTCACCGCTTCGGCGCAGTCCATCACTCACATCTTTCCCTCCAATCGGCAGGAGGCGACAAACATCCTCCAAGCCAAGGCTCGGCAGTCTGCCATGATGCGCAACGTGCTTCGCGTCAGTCCCTACACCTCCGAAATCATCATTGAGAAGCCAGCAGGTGTGGAGATGGCCAACCTCAACCGTTCCAGCAAGTCGTTCTTCAATTTCGACAACAGTTTGTTCGATGGAATGGAGGTTTTTGAGAACAAATATGAGTTGGGCAGCTACATTGAGGGCGACGACGGTTGCTACTACATCCACGACCCGTTTGGCATCATGCCCACCGACAGCTATCTCAAGCTTGAGCAGGGCGAGGGCGATACGCTCGTGGCCCATACGCCACAGGCCATCTTCAGTCTCAACGGCACCTACTATGCTACGCGCCTCGTGGCCCGCAAAGGCGACGATGGTGCTATGGGCTACTTCCTCGACCCGCAGGCCGAAGAAGGTAAGGGCCTCGACGTGAAGTATGTCATCGACAACGACGGTTCGCTCCGCCAGGTCAGCGACGGCTATGTGAGCGGTTATCCCGGTATGCCTCAGTCAGTGCTCGCCCTCACCGACGGCGACGGCAACCTCTTCTGCTATGCCGACGGCGATATGGTGATGGCGCCCATGAACGACGTTGCCACCACGCTGCCCGCTGGCGCTGAGGTCAAGGACTTCGTGATGCGCTATACGCGTTACGACGATGCCACCTCGTTCAAGAGTGTCAAGGTGGCTGTTACCGACGACGCGGTCTACCTGCGCAATCCCTACGACAGAGACTCGATGATGTGGATTCGCGGCAACGTGGGCGAAGGTAAGGTGACTTTCCCCAAGCAGTATATCGGCGTCGACTCCACCAGCACCGATGCCTACTATCCCCACCATGCCTTCTTCGTGCCTTACGACTACGTCTACAACGGACTCGATCCAGAGACTTTCGATCCGCTCTACGACTACACGCTGAAGGACGAACTCGTCTTTGACTACGACCCGCAGGCACTCAAGCTCTCGCTTCAGAACGGTCAGGGCTTCATGTTCAACCTCAATAAGGACAGCGCGGCCTACCTCGCCTCCTACGACAATCCCTCGATTTTCGAGTTCCATGAGGTTCCCGCCACGCCTGCCGACCCCGTCATCACTTTCTATGGGCCTTATTCTGACCAGTCGGCGTGCGGTGTGGTGACGGCCTCCATCGCCACGGTAGATACGGATGGCAACTACATCCAGCCCTCGAAGCTGTTCTACAACGTCTACTTCGACGACAGCACGGAGCCCTTCGTCTTTACGCCTTCCGCTTATTCGAGTCTGACAGACGACATGACCGACGTGCCTTACGGCTTCGACGACGGCTACGACTTCATGTTCCAAGGCTCCAGCAACACGTTCTACTTCTATCAGCCCGCAGAGAAGAATGTTGGCGTGCAGACCGTCTATAAGGGTGGCGGTGAGGTTCACCGGTCCAATATCGTCTGGATGACCAATGAGGCTGCTGCCGTAGACCGCACGGTGGTGGACGGTGAGGCCCTCTCCACAGAATATTACGACCTGCAGGGCCGTCGGGTGGCTGCGCCCGTACGTGGACTGTATCTGAAGAAGCAAGTATTTGCCGGCGGCAAGACGATAGTTAAGAAGATCATGAGATAACAGTCAGAAATGTTTCTGTCAGCGGCCCTGCAACCCTTTCGCCTTTTAGGCAAAGGATTCCAGGGCCGTTCTTGTGTCAATGTCCGTCTCCCTTCGGAAGTGTAGGAGGGCCGTCATTCCTGACGGCCAAGAAAAGAGAGAGAAGACCCACCCCCGGCCCCTCCCTACAAAGGGAAGGGAGCGAACATCGAAGGGTAACGTAGGAATGTGTAGGAGGGCCGTCATTCCTGACGGCTAAGGAAAGAAAGACCGCTTGTACTCCAAAAGGAAATCTTTCGGCGGCAGGAATGCCGCCGCTCCTACAGCAATCCTTCGTCGTCAGGAATGACGACGCTCCTACCACTCCGAAGGGAGTAAGACAGATCTAGCTAACCAGCCCAGTATGGGCTGACTCTCGGTAACCCCAGTCAAGCGACGATAGGAGCGCAGACTGGGGATAGCGATATGCCTCTCTATCTGGACTCAGTGCCCCGAAGGCGGCACACCAGCACGCAGTGCGCAAATGGGTCTTAATTCATAATTAGCCTAGCTCAGCCTTATTCGTTATTATTCTTTATTCCGCGTAGCAGAGCGTTAATCAAAAAAGATAATTTATGAAACCATTCATGATGATTCGTGTGAAAACTAAAAAAGTCATTGCTTCGACCAGTTGCGTGAGCGGTCCTTGTTTCGTTGCATTATTCGTTATTATTCTTTGATTCCGCGTAGCGGAGCGTTAATCGAAAAAGAAAATTTATGAAACCATTCATAGGTCATTCATGATCATTCGTGTGAATACTAAAAAGGCATTGCTTCGACCTGTTGCGGGAGCGGTTCTTGTTGCCGTTGCATTATTCGTTATTATTCTTTGATTCCGCGTAGCGGAGCGTTAATCGACAAAGAAAATTTATGAAACCATTCATGAGTCATTCATGATCATTCGTGTGAATACTAAAAAAGTCATTGCTTCGACCAGTTGCGTGAGCGGTCCTTGTTGCCGTTGCATTATTCGTTATTATTCCTTGATTCCGCGTAGCGGAGCGTTAAATAACACCTCAATCTATAGGAAATATCCGGTGAACCTTTTTCGTTTAGCGGGTGAAAGAAACCCCTTATTAATCCAACCTTTTCGCCAATGTATATCCGTATTTGAAAAAAAATGTGTAAGTTTGCCCCAACCAAACATAAAAGCTATTATGACAGAAGGATTTCGTGTGAAAGAATATCATGGTCCCGTGAAGCGCTATTGCCAGACCATGGAGTTGCGCGACGACAGCGAACTCATCAAGAAATACCGCCAGGCCCACAGCCGCGAGCATTTCTGGCCCGAGATAGAAGAGGGCATCAAGAGCGTGGGTATCCTGGAGATGGAGATTTATATTCTTGGCAACCGACTCTTCATGATTGTTGAGACTCCCCTCGATTTCGACTGGGACAGCGCCATGGCCCGCCTGGCCACGCTTCCCCGTCAGCAGGAGTGGGAGACGTTTGTTGCCGCCTTCCAGCAGTGCGCCGCCGACGCCACGAGCGACGAGAAGTGGCGGATGATGGACCGCATGTTCTATCTTTACTAATTGCTTGTGACAACCGAGGAATTCATCCTCCAGCACCGCAGCGACAACGTTGCCGACCTTGCCCTCCATGCCTCCCGTTGGCCTGGAGTAGATATGCCGTATGCCCTCGAGCAGATTGACGGTTGGCAACGGGCCTGCCGCAAGTTGCCTTCGTGGGCGGCCACGGAGGGCATCGTCTATCCGCCGCATCTCTCCATGGAGCAGTGCTCGTCGGAGCAGACTGCGCGCTATAAAGCGTCGGTAATCTCGCGGTTTCTGACTCCTGAAGGCACGTATGTGGACCTTACGGGCGGTTTGGGCGTTGATTTCTCCTTCGTTGGACAACTATGCCGTCCAAAGCGTCTCGTTTACGTAGAGCACCAAAAACGGCTCGCTGAGTTGGCTACCCATAATTTCAAGTGTCTGGGCCTCTCTGCGGCGGAGGTGGTCTGCGGCGACGGAGTGGACTATCTCCACAGGATGGACCATGCCTCGGTGGTGTTTCTCGATCCCGCGCGGCGTGATGCCAATGGCGGAAAGACGGTGGCAATTGCCGACTGTCAGCCCGACGTCTTGCAGCTGCGCGACGAACTATTGCAGAAGGCCGATTCCGTGGTGCTGAAGCTCTCGCCGATGCTCGACTGGCACCAGGCGCTCGAAGAACTGGGCCGCGAAGTGTTGAGGGAGATTCATATTGTCGCCGTGGCCAACGAATGCAAGGAACTGTTGTTCGTATTGAGCCGGCAGAGTGGGGAAGAGGCCCCTGCGGGGCTCCGCGTCTGTTGTGTCAATGATGGCGACATCTTCGACGCCACTTTCGACGTGCCGCTTAGCATCTTCAAGGGCTCAGCGTCGCCTGCTTATCTCTACGAGCCGAATGCGTCGATCATGAAGGCCGGCTGTTTCGGTGCCTTGTGCCAGCAGTTCCCCGTTGAGGCTGTGGCAGCCAATTCTCATCTGTTTGTTTCCGACAGTTGGCTCCCCCGCTTTCCCGGTCGCCGCTTCCGCATTCAGACCGTCTGCGGCTTCAGCAAGCGCGAGCTGCGCAGTCTTTCAGCCTTGCAGAAAGCCAACGTCACCGTCCGCAATTTCCCCATGAGCGTTGCCGACCTTCGGAAGCGTCTCCGGCTGAAGGATGGTGGCAACGATTATCTCTTTGCCACAACCCTTGCCGATGGGAAACGTGTGATTATCCATTGTACGTTGGGCGGAGAGTAATCTCTTCGCTTCCGTATCACCAGTGGCATAGTGTGGGTCGTTTGCCGGTGATTCCGCAGTCTAAACTTCTGTGTGTGCAGACCGAATACTTGAGATTTCTCCGTTCAAGCTTCAGTGTGTGCTAGCCTGAATGCTCCTGATTTCTCCGTTCAAGCTTCAGTGTGCGCAGCCTGAATGCCTGTGATTTCTCCGTTCAAGCTTCAGTGTATGCAGACCGAATAGAGATTTATCCGTTCAAACTTCAGTGTATGCAGCCTGAATGCCCGTGATTTCATCGTTTCGTCGTCAGCATGCAGTCCGATGAAATCCAGTGTAGTTTTGGGCAATGATTTGATGCGGGAGAATGATGCTCAGTGGTTTATTTCGAAATAAAATATTTCTGAATTCTTTTGCGATGTCCCAAAAATTGCTTATCTTTGCAGCCACAAATACTTTTAGAGTTTCTTGGACTTGTAGCTCAGTTGGTTAGAGCAACAGACTCATAATCTGGAGGTCCTAGGTTCAAGCCCTAGCTGGTCCACACTGATAATCAGCGACTTAGATGAAAATCGAGTCGCTGATTTTTCTTTTTTGCGAACACGATGCGAACACCACGGGGTTGCGAACAACGAGTGATAGGCTATGATATGTCGTGCGAACATCAACGGTGTTCGCATTTCAACAGATCCAGTGGACTTAGAATCATAATCAAGAGTAGGCATACCTAAACGACATAGTAGCATGATTGTTTTCTTAACGTCATACTCACAGTGTGTCTAATAAGGCTAGCATAATAACGTCTTGTTCATGCTTTTATCGCTGCTGATGTCGATAAACGCTGGCTTTGGCTATTCACAATAGCGGGATTTTCACAATATTTTCCCGATTGATAGCAGAAGTTGGCTTATTGCATGAGAGAATCGAAGGTTGGCTTCAAGTCGCAAAGCATGAAGCGGGTGCTCAGCGGTTCTTCTTCAACCAACTCTAAAGCTTCGCGTTCATCTGATTCTTCTTGAAATACGAATAGAAATTTATTGCGAAGATAATAGTTCAAGACATGAACATCGTTAACCGCATCCACAATGATGTATCTTGCTCCAACATTCCTCACTAATCCAGCAAGCCATGCCTTAATGTCTTCCATCAATTCGTTTCCCAGATGGACAGCAGCAAATTTGTCGAAAACGGCCAGCTGGCCAATCAGAATAGCAGGATATTGGTCACGCTGTTTAACGTATGGGATTTTACGGTTAATCTTGTTCCGCATCTTCTTGGGAATAGCACTTGTGGAGATGTCGGAACAAAGAATACAGAAACCTGCCACAGCTTCTTTCGTCTCAGGAAGATAGAAACAATATGTACTACTCAACAACTGGCTATCGTTGAGCACACACTCTTCACGAAAGAACTTCTCAATGTCTGGTTCACGACTGCAATCAAAGCCAGTCAATTGATCATGAAGTTCTTTCGTCAGCAGAGAAAAGTGACAGTCGTTAAGCGTCATTGCCTCTACCCATTGTATTAGCAATGATGACCTTCATTCTGTTGAATGCGGCTTTCACATCAAAACCAGCATCCTCAGTTGCTGCACGCTTCTGTATCTCATTGAAGTATGCGGCGTTCTTACCAGTCAGTACTGGCACGGCTCTTGGCTTATACATATTCGATTCCCTTTCTTCTTTTATGCTGCAAAGATACATTTTTATTTTGATATTGCTAAGAACTTAGCTGCAATTTTGCAGGGTATGATGGCAGAAGCGTCATGCCGGTGATAGCGCAAGATCTTATAAAGGACGCCAAACCTGCAACAAAAATCGAAATTGATACCTACATGTCGGCTATTGGCTTCGTTAAAGTTAACGATGAAGGACGATATAAGAATGTCAGGTATGTCATTTGGGATATAGTCCCACGGAACGTACTTCAAGACAAGGATGGTGACTTCTTTGTCGTTGATGCCGAAATCAGAGAACTAAGCTTTTGAAATGAGTACACACCTGTTAAAATAAAGTCAATAAATTATAAACTTTTACGCTTTGTTTTAACATTTGACATTAAAATTACATTATTTGAATATCATTGAGTGCACAAACGAAAAAGTTCAGCTACTATTGATTAACAATTAGCAACATAGCGTCTCGTAACGCATTTGCAACATTCAGGAAATATGTGTAATTTTGTGGGCGTATTAATAATAATATCTATGAACATCACACTTCGCCCACCTCCGAGGAATATGAGCATGGTATATGCTCCGCCCAGAACGATGCCACAGTCTTTTATGCCTGTGACACAGCCGCTAAGGAGTATTCTCCCTGGCGTTATAACACACACAAACACTTTGTCCATCGAGAGATGGCCCAATATCTCTAATACATACAAAACACCATGACAAGCATTAAAAATTTATCTATGGAGGAGTTGCTTCAGAAGCCCCTCTGCATGATGAACGGCGAAGAGTTCGCCTTCTTCCTGAACAATCTGCACTTCATTCAGAAGAATGTCGCCGCGGAAGTAGTAGATGATGCTCCGAATACAAAGCATCTTGTATACGGTATCTCTGGTATTGCTCAGCTATTCAACTGCAGCATTCCCACCGCCAGCCGTATCAAGAGCAGCGGGGTGATCAACGACGCTATCACCCAGGTGAAGCGTAAGATCGTAGTAGATGCCGACAAGGCACTGGAATTGGCACAGGCTGCCGGCACGCACAGGATTGCCAGCATCGGCTATGATGACTTGGGACGGTTCATCAGCCGCCGGCGCCCGGGCAAGGCAGGCGAGGAGACGTATGGCTACGACCTTCACGGATGGACAACAACAATCACCGCGGGCAGGTTCACTGAGCGTCTGGCGTATGCCAACCCAACGACTGGCGTTCCACGCTACAATGGTGACATCAGCCAGTTGGCGTGGTCACGAGACAGTACACAACTCTGTGGCTACAAACTGTCGTACGACGCCCTGGGACGGATGCCCCGTGCAGAATACGGCGAAGGCAGTGGCCTCAGTGACAAGGTGGGCCGATACGATGAGCGCATCACCGGCTATGACGCCAACGGTAATATCATGGGGCTTGTGAGGAACGGACGCCGGCAGGATGGCTCCTATGGCAGCATCGACGAGCTGACTATCACACGGCGTGGCAACCGCTTACAGAAAGTCATTGACCGTGCGCCGCGCCTTGTCAGCAAGGGCTCGTTCGACTTCAACGATGATGACAACAACGTGGAGGAGGAATATACCTTCAACGCCGACGGTGCCATGACGGGGGACCTGAACAAGGGCATCGCGCTCATCGAATATGATGACAACAACTGCCCGCGGCGCATACAGTTCACCAATGGATGCGTCACGGAGTATGTCTACTCGGCCAGCGGCCGCAAGCTGCGTGCTGTGCACTACAAAGCCATGCCAAACATTACGGTGCCCATGGGCGAGAGACATGACCTGACACGGCGGGAGACATTGTCGAAAGACTCCACCGACTACCTGGGCAGCCTCGTCCTTATCAACGGCAGGGCGAAGCGTTACCTCTATCCCGGTGGATATTGCCAGGTGGGGTACATCGATGAGCCTTCTGACGTGGACCCGGGGCAACCTGATCCCTTCAGGCCGCTTTTGCCGATTGCACCCTCCAAAGCCATCACCCAGGGAGTCTTTACACCGCCAACAGACTCATCGGCTATCATCGACCGCAATAAAATCACCTCAATGGCGTTCATGTATTATAACCGCGACCATCTGGGCAATGTGCGTCAGGTGGTGGACGAAGAAGGCAAGGTACGCCAGAGCCTCGACTACTATCCTTTCGGCACACCATACAGTGACGCTACGGCAAAGAACGTGAACATGCAGCCATACAAGTACAACGGCAAGGAGCTCGACCGCACACACGGACTGGACACTTACGACTATGGTGCCCGGCAGTACGACCCTGTGCTCGCGCAGTGGACGAGCGTGGACCCGATGGCGGAAAAATATTATCCCTTAAGTTCGTATACCTATTGTTTAGGCAATCCTGTTAGGCATATAGACCCTAATGGCAAAAGCACTTGGGTTTATATGACTGGAAATTACACTTATGAGGTATTCGGTGGTAATTTAATGGATGATGATAGAAATATATATGTTTATCATAAAAACAAGAAAGGAATTTTAACACGAGGGTCATCTATCGGTATCACTCCAACAACAACTAGTTTTTATGATTCAAAGAAAAGGACATGGGTCAGAAGCATCATTAATATGACTAATGATTCTGGAATAAAATTTTTAAACCATTTCAAAATTCATCAGGCTTTCTCTTATTATAACATACTTGAATACATATACAATGCTCGTGGAAATCATAAATATGATTTCAAGGTGACTGATGGCAATTCCTTTGTGGTTAGTAGTGAACTATCTTATGCATATCGAGGCATGCCAATAGGAAGGGCTACTTGGGGAAACTATAAAGGGAAAAAAGTTATTGCTTCTGCTAGGGATATAGGCAATATGGCAGCTGGTATTGTTTCTGCTAAAAACGGCTTGCCATATTCCTTGGCTCGGTTAGGGTTTGACACCTACCAATCCTGGCAAGATTTCCACAAATCAAACAAAATAGAGTTCCATATTGAAGAGCAATCAACCAGGAATGCAGAATTTTATGGATATTTTACAGAAATACTTGGGAACTACTATTAATGGAACAAAAAAGATGAAAAATGTACTTGTAGTCTTTCTTTTGGCTATTCTAGTTTCATGCTCACAAAAGCATGATGCAATCGACTATACCTATTACAACTCCAAATATAAGATTAAACTTCTTGTTAAGGATTATGGAGATATCAATGATATTGTTATCAACAATACTGACACTCTCACTATTACCAACAGCCCATTGGTGTGGAACTTGTACATATATTACAAGCCAGGATCAGATACGATTTTCTATGAACCAGCTACTCCTGTTCTTAGAATATCATCAAGGCATTATCACTTTTATAAAATAAAGTATAAAAAAGGGCAACTTAATTTAGAAGAGTTAAGCACTCCTGATTCTACAACATTAAGGCAATACGTATTAATATCTGGGATAGACAAACCTAATCTTTCAATAGGTCATATGGACTCGATTGAATGTCAGGAAATGAAATTAATTAAAATCACAAATTCGCAAGGGAGATTGCTTGATAAAGAAATCTTCTATAACGCGAAATTTTCTTAAGGGTTATAGACTATAGACAGTTTCACTTATTTGCAGTACTTAACATGACACAGCCCATGAAACATTTCATTCAATCACTTACACTGGCAATGTTATCGTTTTGCCTATTCGCCAGTTGTTCCAATGACTCGGGCGAATTCATTGGGCCCGATGGTCTTTGGGCACCTATCCAGTTGGCGTGCGACTCGCCATCATGCCTCAACGATGGGCGGAAGGATGCCTCATCTCTGAAGGTCCCTGCCACGGGCGGGGAATATGTGCTGACCTGCACCAACTATCAGCATCTCGATTTCTGCCTTGCCGATTCAGACTTCAGTTGTCTGAATGGCGATGGTCAAGTGATGGTCGACCGCGTGTGGGGTGACACCGTATCCAATGGATGGGCGACACTCATCATACAAGGAAACCACGTCAAGGCCACCGTGCAGCCTAACGACAGCACGGGTGAGCGAGGCAGCATAGTTTGGCTGTGGAATGTAGATATCAGAAAATTGCTGTGGGTGAACCAAAGAGGGAAGTAGACGGTCTGTGTTGAAGTGTGGGTAGCGCGCCGCATTACCCACTCTATTCAACACAGACCCGTTTTGATTGTATGCCTCCATATCCCCCGTGTGTTTCGCTATGCATCACCTATGGCCAAATTGTGTTTCCACTACGGGACTATAGCATTACGTGATTTACCGGATGAGACCTATGAAACACACCGCGGCCATGAGCGGGCTAGTGCCTGCTCATGGCCGCAGCTATTGTAACGGTGGGGGGATGGTTACTTCACCCTCTTGCTCACCCTCGCTGTACCGTCGGAGAATCTCGTTTTCACGATGACGATGCCCTGGGCATGAGCATCAACCCTTCTGCCCGAGAGGTCATAGTAGTCGGTGGCGACAACGCGGGCGTCACTGCTCACGCTGATGCCGGTTGTCACGATGTCGTAGGAGACGACGTTGCTCCAGTTTGTCGTGCCATCATAGGTGAAGGCCGACTGTATGCCGATCTTTGTCTCTGGCTTCTCGTTGAGCCAGATCTTTCTGACCGTTGGCTCACCATACTCATCCGTGATGTCGCTGCAGGTGAACGCGAAGGGGATCACCTCGGTGTCCACATCGAAGTCGGAAGGATACAGCGCTGTCGTGAATGTGTAGGGCTGGTCGTCGAAGTATACTCGATAGGAGATGCCCTCCGGGTCAATATAGTCGCCGTTGACATCCTTGTTGGGTATCTTGACCATGAACTTATACTGGTTGTAGCTCTCGTTGTATTCCCACGAGACGATCTCCGGGTCGGCTGGCGTGGCTGCCTTGGCAACATAGAGCTTATAGACAGGCGCGCAGAACAGGTCCACCTGGTGGCCATTGATGTCCATCATCACCAGGGCGCGGTCGGTGGAGAGCGTCTTGGTGGCTTCGTCGTAGACGAACGTCACCTCCGTCAGGCTGTCTATATGGGCCAGTTCGGTCACCGTGTCGCCATCCTCGTCCAGCGTTTTCACCACGTCGGCGCCATGGATGAAGTCGATGCGCGAGCCACCCACATATTGTGGCACCTCTACGCTCAGGCGCCCGTCTTTCAGCGTGCCCTTGAAGAGGATGCTCGTGTCGTCTTCGTGGTTTAGGAAATAGAAGTCATCACCCGCCCGGGCGATGTTCACTAGCTTGGGCGTCTGCTCCGTGCCGTCAAGGTCGTGGTTGTAGAGCACGTAGTCCATCTCCTCAGCACCGTCGGGCACGACAGCCACCTCATAGTTGAAGGGCGAATAGACAGGCTTGTAGAAGTCGCCGCCCACGCTTCCAGTCTGGTCGCTCATCACGAGGATGGTGTCGCAGCTGATGGTGCTGGTGGCTTCGTCGTAGGCCATCCGCACCGACGTCACATCGGGGCTGACGTGATAGAAATAGTATTTATAGCCATAGTAGTCCATGGTCTGTAGGAATCCGGCGTTCATGAAGCAGTCGCTGCCCCGGTACTGCCCCACATACTGCGGGAAGTCGACATAGATCGAGTCGCCGCGGCGTGTGCCCTTGAAGGCGAAGTCGGGGCAATAGCGATAGAGGTCCATGAAATAGAAGTCGTCGCCGTCTTGCGCCACCCGGATTTTCGAGCTTGTCCGGCCGTTGCCGGTCTCCTGCTCTACGCTCAGCAGATAGTCTTTCACCGTTGCCGAGTCAGGCACAGTCACCATCTGGTAGTCGAAGACGGTCAGTGTCGGTTCGTTGAGGTAGGAGAGCGTGGTGGCCTTGCCCGAGGTGATGATGAGGAAGTCGTTGCACTTCATCTTCCCACTGGCCTTGTCGTAGCTGAACACCACTTTGTCCTTGCCGTATAGTATGCGGTAGTAGCGTGCCTCCTCGCCGGTGTCGGGGTCGGTGTCCCAATAGAGCTCGCCGGCGCGCAGGTAGGTGTAGGCATTGTTGCGCTTGCCCAGATATTCCGGCAGGGCGAAGACGATGGAGTCGCCGGCGATGGTGCCCTTGATGCACAAGCTTGTGTCGGCGTCCACCAGTCCGGAGATATAGCAGTCGGTGCCATCGATGGCCACCTTGGCGTTGTCCATGGCATAAGCCTCCGTGGGCTGCACCTGCTGGCACACGTAGCGATATTTCTGTGCCGTGACGTTCTGGGGCATCGTGATCTCGGTCATTGCAGCCTCGTCGACGGGCTCATACTCGTGTGCGGCGCTGTAGCATTGTATCTCATCATCGTCGTTGATGGCGAGGATGTACATGTGGCCCCCCGTGGCGTCGACAGCATTGCTCGTGATGGTGTCGTCCTTGATGGTGAACTGGAATGCCGCGGCCGTGGTGTCGACGATGAGCGAGCCGTTGCTGTTCACTGTGGCGATGGCAGCTCGGCAGGAGGAAGAGCAATACTGCATGTTCGGGATGGTGATTACGCCGTTGTGGCTGTCGCCCGAGGTGATCGTTCCTTTGACGTAGGTGCCGTCGGCCACAAGGTAGACGAGGTCCTTGAAGTAGACGTCGTTGCCATCGAAGTACACTTTGTCGGCATAGCCCGACAGCCATCCCTGGCGATAGGTGTTCCGGAAATAGAATTCCGTCAGGGAGTAGTCACGGGCGGTGCCCAGGGGTGTGGTGATCGGGTCCTGACGCTTGGCTGCCTTTGCGGGGACTTGATTGCGCCCTTCGGCAAACGAGGCTGCTACTCGGCCCAACTGGCCATTGCTGACGAGGCTCCTTCCTTCCTTGATGCCATTCAGCTCCTGGGCATAGGCGCCGGGGAGGCTGATGAGCAGCAACATGAAGGTCAGGAGAAAGCTGTTGTAAACTCTCTTCATAATGCTCCTTCTTTTAATGGTTTGGTGAAACATTCTTTTGCAAAGATATGCAGATTCCCGATAAGCAAGGCCTGCCATCGGTCGAAAAGACTTTCGTTTAAGCTTAAACGGACCTATTCTGCCTACAGATTGATGCCCGCACTTACATTTTCCTTGCCAATAGATACTCAGAAGGCTTCAGACCCGTGTAGCGCTTAAACGCGGCGATGAAACTCGAGTTCGACTTATAGCCGACGCTATGGCCGATGGCTTCGATGGTCAGATGTCCGTATCTTTCGTGGTCGTTCATCCGGCGGCAGGCCTCTTGTATGCGGTATTTTCCCAAGAGCGTGTAGAAGCTGGTGCCATTCTGCTTGAGCACATACGAGAGATGCACGCGGTTGCTGTTGGTCAGCTGGCAGAGCGTCTCCTGTGAGAACTGTTCCGAGAAGATGGCGTCGGAGGTCTCCATCACCGACAGGATCTTCACCAGCAGATGGTCGATGTCGTGCTGCTCCATCTTGATGTTCTTGTAGGTCGCCTCCGTGGGGCCTCCGCCGGCCTTGCCTTCCCCCTCTTCGGGCGGCTCGGCGGTGTGGTCGGTCTTCATCTGGCGGATGAGCAGCTTCATCTGGTCGCTCTCGGCGATGAGGTCCTGGGTGTTCAGGTAGAGCTGGTGGTTGCTGCGTGCGAGCTGCCTGTATTTGGTGTAGAGCTTCCAGGAAAACAGGGCGATGACCGCCAGCATCACCGACATGAGGATGATGATGATGCTCCGTGCCTCCTTCTTTTGCTGCACGGCGCGCATCTCCTCCTGCATGTTCAGCAGCTCGTGGCGAAACTTTGTCTTGTCGAGACTGGCGAGCATGCTCTTGTTGACGATGTCGTAGTTGCTCTCGAGTTGCAGCAGGCGGTAGTGGGTGGCCATGGTGCTGTCGGGCTGGTGCGTGGTGTAGAAATCATAGAGGCGGCCATAGGTGGCGCTTCGCTCGATGAGGATGTTGTTGTCGCTCTCAATCTTCAGGTTGGCCAGCAGGTAGCTCTTGGCGGTTGGCAGGTCACCCTTTCGGAGGAAGCATTCATAGAGGTAGTTGTGCAGCATGCATTCTATTGACGGCAACTCATAGGGGTCGGCATCGCGGCGGGCCAGCCTCAGCGCCTCGTTGAAGCAGCCGATGGCCTTGTCGTGGTCGGTGCCCATGGCTCTCAGGCCCATGATAGCCTGCCGGGTATAGGCCAGCGGCTTGATGCTGTCGGGAATGTCGTGCATCACGGCCCTCATCTCCTCGCCGATGAGGTTGAGATGATCGCCCGAGGTTGTCATCGACAGCAGGTCGAGCATGCAGAGCACCATCGTGGCATACTGCCGCTGCTGGCGCGCCGCCTGGAAGGCCTGCTTGAACAGCATGAACACCTCCTTGTTGTAGGTGTGGCTGTGGTTGTACATCAGCATGGTCTGCTCGCCCTCTATCACGGCGATGTTCAGCAGGATGTCAGGCAGCAGGTCGCGGTGGCCGTCGGCCTCGGCACATTCCTTGGCCTTGAGGAACGACAGGTAGGCGTTGGGGAAGTCGTAGTAGTCGAAGAGGTATATCAGTCCGATGCTTCGCTGGGCGAGGATGCAGTTGCGGGTGTTGTCGCCGTTCGCCTTTTTGTCGTGGTAGCGGTTGGCAACGAGCGTGTAGCAGACGAAGGCGCTGTCCATCTCCTGTTTTTTGTTGGCATAATAGTCTCCCTTGGCTAGCAGCTCCCCATCCGTCAGGCCCGGCAGATTGTGAACATCCGTCAGACTGGCAGAGCGGGCGGCCAGCGCCACCATCCGGGTGAGCACCAGAATGGCTGCCAGCACGATGGTTCTTCTCCAATGGCTCATGGGCATGATAGGCTTTGTCGTCATAGAACGTTGCGTGAGGGGGCGACTTGCTGGTCGCACCCTTTGCAGTGCAAAGTTATAAAATAGGGGTTACGTCTAGAAATGATATTCGTTAAAGAAGGTTAATGGCTGGCGCATTTGCCGGTACTGCCCGTCGGCGGTGTGCGCTATGTTGCCAGGGCGCCATCCGGTTTCAGTCATTTACGTCAGCACTTGTCCATCCGTACAACGGATTTATCCCATTCCGTGCGCACTTTTCTTGGTTATATGGATTTATTGGAGTAACTTTGCCTGCAACAGGAGGCAGATATGAGCATATTGATTAAAGACACGACACGTGAGGAGCGCATCCGCATCATCAACCGGGCGCTCAATTGTGGCGCGGGAGGATGCGAGAACTGCTCCAGCTGCTGGCTAGGCGGCGGGAGCATCGACAGCATCTATCAGGACTATATCGACGGCAAGCGCGAGATAGCCGACATCAACCGCGAGTACAGCGAGCGCTATGCCGGCAAACAACGAAAATGATGAAACGATGAGTGCACCAGAGATCAGCAGCTCTACGGCCGAGGAGCGGAGGCAGTTTGTCATCAAGCGGTTTGAGTGCCAGGGCGATTGCGACCTCTGCGGCAACTGCTCGTTGCTGCATGGCCGCGACCCGCAGAGTCTGTATGATGACTATATCGCCGGCCGTCGCAGCTTCATGGCAATCACCATGGAGCTCCGGCGATAGGCGCCAAAGGGAGAGGCCATGCCGTGGCGGGAGCCCGCTGCTGGTCATGGCCGTTGATTGTGTGTGCTTAGGAAGACGCTATACTAGTGTATGTCGATGTGCGTGTGGGCTGTGACGGTGCCCCAGATGCGGAAGCTCTTGTCCTCGGTGACCTCCATGCGCGGGTATTTGTCGTTGGCCGGGACGAGCCAGGCGTGCTTGCCGTCATCGTCTACGTGGAAATACTTGATGGTGTAGCCGCCATCATACTCGCAGAACGCCACCTCGTTGGCCGCGGGGTTGCGCAGGCTCTTGTCGATCACCACATAGTCGCCATCGAGGATGCCGGCCCCGACCATAGAGTCGCCTTTCACCCGCATCATCACGCTGCTCTCCGGGTGGCGGCACATCCACCGTGGCACCTTCTGCACGTCGGGCCACACGTTGTTGTCCATCATGATGGGGTAGCCGGCCCTCACAGCTTCGTCCACCACGGGCACATCCACCAAGTCGACGTCCTTGATGAGTGTGGCATTGTCGATGGGCTTGTCGTCGCGTGGCTCTTGCTGCTGCAGCACCATGTTGATGCAGCTCTTGATGAATGCCGTCACCCGTGTGATGAGCTGCAGGTCGTCAGTCTTCGTACTCATTTCTTTGCCATTTCCATTCTCTCTCCTCCCGATATGCCGTACGTGCTAGTGCTCTCTGCTCGTCGTCTTGCTGATGATCATCTGCCCGACGCCTTGGCAGAGCACCAGGGCGCCGATGCCCATGAGCAGCTCCGAGTCGCCCCAGATCCAGAACATCAGCAGCAGGCCTGCGCCGATGGCGGCATTGCGCACACCCCGTTTCCAATAATATTCAGGCGTCTCCAGCTCCCTCGGCTGCACGCTCTCGGGGATGGGCTGTCCTGTCTCCATGGCTTTCTCGGCCAGTCGCACCCGGTTATTATGGTTCTTGAGCAGATAGCGCAGTAGAAGGACGATGACAATGATGGGCGCCGCGATGACGAGGCAGACGATGAGCAGGATGCCAATCACAATGAGCACAGCCCCAACGCCTGCCGTCCCGCCGACGATGGCGCCGATGAGCTTCTCCAGCGCAGTGTCGCCAAACTCGTCGCCATCCCAGTCGATGGTCACGTTGCGGTGGGTGTTGGCCGCCGTGTCGGCATCGGCGATGGCCGTCGACGTCGTGTCGGAATAGGCATCAATGCCCTCGTCCTGCCCGCTTGTGGCAGCGGCCGTGGCCGTCCTGTTTTGTGCTGTCGTGTCGCCGGCGACCTGTTCTGTCGGGGCGTGGTGGCGATGGCGGGGTTGCACCCCCGCAGCGCTCACATTGAGGGTGAGCATCAGGGCCAATGCTAATACATACTGTTTCATAGCTGTCTGTCTTTTTATTGTTTTTTCTGTCCGTTGGACGAAACAGATGGCTTGCGGGTTGCAAAGTAACGAAAAAAAAGCTAACTTTGCAAATATAAAGCCACCAACTTATGTCAACGATAGCACTACCCAACGATTTTGAGACCTACACCGCCTGCTTGATGGGGCCGGCGCTGTGGCCGGTCCTGCGCCAGGGGCTTCAAAGCAGAAACCGTTGCCGAGCTCCAGGAGAAACTCTTGCAGATGGTCTATCAAAGCACTTTCGAGTCCTTCCTCGGTGAGCACCTCCTGAGGTTTCAAGCCAAGGAATTCAAACATGAAAGGCTGACGGATAGCCAATGCATTCGTGTCAGAGTTAACAGCTGTCTTTTCCAACAACGCCTTGGGATTCTGGCTCATTCCGCAGCGGACGTAGAGGTTAGTAGCTATCTGGCGGCGAAGCTCCTTCACCGACCAACAACACTTGATGCATTCAGTCTCATAGAAGAATCTGCCCAAAGGATCTTGAACCGTCATGATCTCCCGAATGTGAGAAAAGGACAGCTTGCTCACAAGTGTTTTGGGATCAGTGGTGAATTTATCCGACGCTGTCGGATGAATCTCGAATTTGTGCGACGTCGTCGCACAAATCTCCTTTATGGCTTCATTTTCAAGGACTTGCTCGGAATTATGCGACGGCGTCGCATAATTCTTATCAAACAGCGATGAGATGTTGGGGTAGAGCCTATAAAAATTTCGGGATAGTTGGAAGACTGTAACAGTCAGGCCTTTTCTATCAACGGCTTTTGCTAAGTTTTGAAGCAGATGGGATCCATACTCGGCGCGGTCCTTTCCATTCTGCTCATATTCTACAATGTAGCAACCGATGAGCCAGTTGCGCAGTGTGGCGAACTGGTTAACGGCTTTGATGGCTGTGGTCTGCGTGAAGTCGTGCGTGGTACGAACATAATCGGCCAATTCCTCAAATGATGGCTGCTTATGACCTTCCCAGTCCTTCAGGACTTCACTTATATTGGTAACGCTTTTCGATAATTCCATATTGATATGTCCTCTATTTTTGCAAAGGTAACAAATTCTTTGTACAAATCGTTTGTCACTCGAATAATCTGTTACATCTTCGCTGAAATTAGGTCCACAGTGCAGACTCTTTCTGCTTTATAATGATGATAACAAGTCCTTCCTCTCTTCTTCACTCATATTCTTCAGCATCTCAAGTAAGGCTTGCTTGCCGACAACTGGTTGCTGGATCTTCTCGCTCTTGTCATGCAGCAGATACCAGTTATATTCCAACATCGTTTCGGGCGGATAAGCACCGATGTAGTTTGCAGTAATGTCGCCGCTACTGCTGTGCCCCATACTGTCGCTGATATACTTGTATGGCACCATACCACTGTTGTTGAGGTTCGTCGCAAAGCTATGACGGGCCCATGTTGGCGAAGGTACCTGCTCCATCCCCAGCAAGTCGGCAATCTTTGCCATGTGCTCACGAATGCTGCGGTTGTATCGCTGAATCACCCATACCTCCTGCTCCGGCGTGATATCCGTCTTCATAATGGGGAACACCCGAGCGCCTTTCTTTGGCTTGTTGCCATAACGGTCGATGATCTTCTGTATCTCAGGGGTAATGGGAAAGATTACCTCGCTGGCACTCTCATTCCGTTCCCGGGTCTTGTGCCGGAGGAACCGCATTTGCTTTCCTTTACTGGAGGAATACCAACCATCGTAAGTCAGTCGCAACGTATCAGCAAGATTTTGCCCGTCGCCAAGGTACATGAAGAGGAACAGGCCGAGGTCACGGAACACAGCATTCTTCTCTTTGGGGAAGAAGAGTTCTTTACCGTTCTCATCCTTCACCTCTTCTTTCTCCCAGAAGTCATAAAGCTGACGCATAGTAGCCACGTCGAGGAACTCATGCTTACGGCTCTGTGATTTATTGTAGCCCGTGCCTTGAAACATTTCCTTCGTGTTGCCATGTATCAGACCACGAGTGATGCAGATGTTGACGATGGTGCGGAACATGCGCAGTGCAATGGCAACGCTTGTGATGCTCAGACCACTACGCTTCATCACCTTCACCCACTTCTCGATGAAATCTTTGTTGATTTCCGGGAATGTAACCTTCTCCCCCATATCCTTGATGAACCGGTTGCGGATGTCCTTGCTACAGCGAGCTGTGCCAGCCTTGCCTTCCTCAACCTTAGCCTGTAAATACTCTTCCCACACTGAATAGATGCTCACGCTCTCATCCACGACGCCATTGTATCTGTCTTTCAAACTTTCGAAAGTGAACGAGCCATTGTCCACCATCTCCAGCACCATCGGCTTGATGCGCTCCAAATGCTTCTTCAAGTCCTCACGTAACTGCGAGTCTGAGCGCACACGAGTGCTCTGCTCATGCTCACAGATCAGCAGCCACTCATCCATCGTGAACTTCTCGCCTACAGCCAGATAGAGGCGCTTGGAATCCTTCGTCACTCTCAATACGATGGGCAACTTCTGCGTCTTGTCATGAGCCGACGGCTTTCCTGCAGCATCGCGCTCCGTCACTTTCCACTTCCGGCTGTCGATGGTCAGTGAGACATACACACCTTTGTAGTTGAAGTTGGCCAGGTCGGCCGTGTCGGCAGATACATATACTTTCTTAGGCATCGCAATTCTGTTTTATGAGTTAGTTGAAACGTTTGAAAGGTGAACATGAGGTGAACATAGACCCTCGAATTCTTTGCAAAGTTACGAAATCTTCTGCAAACTATAATACACTCAACTCACTTATTTACAGATATTTAATATTTCAAGCAATTTTCTGAAAGTTCATTCAAATTGACTCATAATCTGGAGGTCCTAGGTTCAAGCCCTAGCTGGTCCACACTAATAATCAGCGACTTAGAGAATACTCTGAGCCGCTGATTTTCGTTTTGGGAAAACATTTGGAAAACAATCGGGAACACGTTACATGCAGATACTGAAGGCAGTGGTGATAAAATAGTGGCCTCACTCCGGCCCTCTCCAAGAGCCTTCCTCCGGCTCCCAGAGCGGAGCTGAGTGATGTTGGCGGAAATGAACGGCCCTCAGGGCCGTCTCATTAATGACTTATTGCGATAACGTAAGACCCCTGCATTATTCTGCTTGCCACACGGTCCCCTGCATTATTCTGCTTGCCACACGGAGATCGGCCCCTGTATTCGGATTCTTTCCTATTGTGAAAATTTATTTACCCAGAGCGGACAAAATCCTCAACGATGATCATCAACTCTCTACATCTGCTGTTTTCACCAATCCCTTCAAAAGGAAGGCCGTCATTCCTGAAGTCCAAGAAAGTGTATCGACTGAATTTTATAGAGATTCGTTAGAAAGGTATCCTGTGGTATTGTAAGAAACTCGTTCGTAAATCTTGGCCGTCAGGAATGACGGCCCTCCTACACGTCCCGTTGTTTTGTGAATCTTTGCCATTTGTTTTCCTCTCCCTTGGGCGGATGGGTTAGAGGTGACCTTTTTTACATTTTCAAGTTTGGGGCTCATTTAGAGGCTCTTTTAGAGGCTCATTTTGGGAGTCATTTAGGGAGTCATTTTGAGAGACACCAATATCCTTATGCACAGAGGTGTTTATTCCGCTACATGCAAGTATAGGAAAGCCTGTTTCTAAAACAAATGAAGTCGAAGAGAGATATTCTGACCCAAGAAAGGATCCAAGGACGGGGCAGTTTTACCTGTTCTTAAAGTAGATTGTGTTGGTGAATGTTTTGTGTTTTAAAGAATTTTAAATATCTCATAAAGATTTTTTTCTTATGATGCATAGGATTAGAGAACTTTATATAATTTTGCAATATCGTATTGGTGTGGTCGTTTAATTCTAATGTGCCGCTAAATCAAGTGATTGCTCCAGTATGATGACCTTTTTAGCAACTTGTAGTTGTCTTAAAATCGAACCATAAATCTAATTGTAGTGGCACACTGTTAAGTTTATTATGAAAAGAAACATTCTGATTCTAATGACTTTAATTTGGAGTTGTGCGGCTTTTGCCAGTACCTTGAAAGTCGTGGCAGGTAATCACAAGTTCCTGAAGGACAAGGGAACGATTGCTGTGGTCTTCAATTGGGACCAAGCCAAATATGCGATGATACGAAGTCGCTTAAAGATGAGTGGAAAGATGAATATCAGAAGTATGTAGAGGATGGCGAGAAATTCTTTGTGGACGGTTTTAATCTGAAAACCAAGACGCTGAAAGCTGTTGCTGCTTCTGAGGCCAATGATGCCCAATACACCATGACGGTGACCATCACGAAGATAGATTATTTCTTCAGTGTTATGAGTATTGTGCCTGGTCATAAATATACTTTGTGGGCCGACATCTCGATTAAGGATGCGACGGGAAAAGAAGTGTGCGCCGTTAAGGCAGAAAGATTTAAAGGCGGCCGTGACTTCGTACGATATGACGCATACACTGAAATGATGAATGACTTAGGAAGCCACTTAGCAAGTATTTAAGGAAACAGGGCGCTCAGGATATTACCTTTGGATTTGGATGCAAAGCGTCAAGCTTCATTGAGCCATGGTGACAGCTGTCACGAAACAACGTGACAGTTGTCACGCACGAACGTGTCAATTGTCACGCACGAACGTGACGATTGTCACGAAGAAACGTGACGGTTGTCACGAGACATTGCTAACCAAGAACGACTGATTGCGAATCAAAGTAAATCATTCGGCGGCAGGAATGCCGCCGCTCCTACAGACTTCGCCAATGCGTCACCCTCACAAAATAATCTTTCATAATTTACGTGTTTGAAGATTCTCACGTAGGAGATACGACGTTGTGTTTATTTTTTAACACGAATGATCATTAATGAGCCACGAATTATTCATGAATTATTCTTTTATTCATGATCAATAATAAAAAATTAATGAGACATTACTTCCCGTTGGTCGGTGAACGTTGGTTTGTGTTCCATTAGTGGGCATTTGTGTTTAATACATTCTCAAATTTTCAGGCTTCGCCAATGCGTCACCCGATAGAGATATTTCAATCTTCTAACTTGTTGATTGAGTCCACTTTAAAAAGTGGCATTTTGGGTTCCAGAAGTAATTTTGCCGAATATTTCTTCATTCAGAATTATTCTTACCCCGTCTTACCGCAAATT
>ONYS01000074.1 GCA_900322095.1 uncultured Prevotella sp. | reverse complement strand
ACTACAACAAAGGTAAAAATTAACCGAGAAACAACAAGGTTTTACCCTCGTTTTCTATCAACTGCAAAGGTAAGGTGACAGTTGTCACGAACAAACGTGACAGTTGTCACGAACAAACGTGACAATCGTCACGAAACAACGTGACGGTCATCATGAACGTGACGGTCGAAGAAACGTGACGGCTGTCACGAATGATCATGTTAGCTGGCTCCAGATTAAATTTTACTCAAAAGCCTAACATTACTCACAATCAATCGATAATATCGATAAGCGTTATAGGAATTATCCTTAATAATTTATAAAACTGAAACAAATATTAACAGTACTTTTGCAAAACGAACAGAATCTCTGAACCAATCCAATAGATGCAAACAACAAGGACAAAAGAAATAGCAATCAGCAAGGAAACAAATAAATGCCCCATCTCACAGGATTTTTCGTGTTAATACATAACAACAAAAAACTAAAACGTATGAAAAAATCATTAACAGTCATCCTGGCTCTTATCGTTGCCTTAGGAAGCCTGCAGTCGTGCAAGCTGAAAAAAGGCGGCCACATTGCTGCGGATGAGAACGCTGCCAAGAAGGTGTATGTCGCTCCTGGGCAGTACGATGAGTATTACGACTTCGTGTCAGGTGGTTTCAGCGGACAAGTTGCTGTCTACGGCATTCCATCAGGCCGTTTGTTGAAGGTCATTCCGGTATTCTCGCAGAACGGCGAGAACGGATATGGCTACGACGAGAACACCAAGGCTATGCTCAACACCTCGTTTGGCTTCGTGCCTTGGGACGACTCCCACCACACTCAGCTCTCTGAGACCGGCGCCATGTATGATGGCCGCTGGCTCTTCATCAACGCCAACAACACGCCGCGTATCGCACGTATTGACCTGAAGACCTTCCAGACCGCCGAGATCATCGAGCTCCCCAACACGGGCGGCAACCATGCTTCTCCCTTCATCACCTGCAACACCGAGTACATCGTTGCCGGCACACGCTTCAGCGTTCCTGCTGACTACGAGAACGGTGATGTAGCCATCAAGGACTACAAGAAGGACTTCCGCGGACACATCTCTTATATTAAGGTAGACAAGAACACGGGTCATCTGAGTCTTGACTTCCAGCTGTTGCTTCCTCCGTTCAACTACGACTTGAGCCACAGCGGAAAGAATGCTTCGGCCGACTGGTCGTTCTTCACCTGCTACAACACCGAGGAGGCTCACTCTCTGCTCGAGGTGAACGCCTCGCAGAACGACAAGGACTACATCCTGGCTGTGAATTGGAAGAAGGCTGCCGAGCATGCCGCAAAGGGCGACTTCGACTGGAAGCCCTGCAAGTATGCCCACAACGTGTTTGACGAGTCGACCGAGATGGCCACATCCGAGATTCTCGACAAGGTGAAGGTTATCGACACGAAGAAGTACAACGACTTCCTCTATCTGATTCCCTGCCCGAAGTCGCCCCACGGCGTGGATGTTGATCCGACAGGCGAGTACATCGTCGGCAACGGTAAGCTGAGTGCCAACCTGCCTGTATTCAGCTTCACCAAGATTCAGGACGCCATCAAGAACCACAAGTTCGACGGTCAGGTGAATGGCATCAATGTCATCAAGTATGAGGACGCCCTCCACGGAGAGGTACAGGCTCCCGGTCTGGGATCGCTCCACACCGAGTTTGACGCCGACGGCAATGCCTACACCAGCTTCTTCATCTCTTCGGAGATTGTAAAGTGGAACCTGAAGACGCTGCAGATTGAGGACCGCATTCCTACCTACTATTCTGTTGGTCACCTGTCAGTGCTGGGCGCCGACACCAAGAAGCCTTACGGAAAGTATATGATCGCCTACAACAAGATCACGAAGGACTGCTTCCTGCCCACAGGTCCTGAGCTCTGCCAGGCCGCACAGCTCTACGACATCAGTGGCGACAAGATGAAACTGCTGTTGGAATTCCCGACCATCGGTGAGCCCCACTATGCCAGCGCCATTGCCGCCAGCGAGTTGAAGCCGAACATCAAGCTCTTCACCCGACTGACCGACAACCACAACAAGTATAAGATATCGAAGGCCCAGGAAGCCCGCGTCGTGCGCACCGGCAACCGTGTAGATGTCTATATGGCCGCCATCCGCAGCCGTCTCGTGCCCGACAACATCGAGGGCATCAAGATGGGCGATGAGGTGTACGTACACGTCACCAACATCGAGCAGGAGTGGGATATCCCCCACGGATTCGCCATCAAGGGCAACAACAATGCCGAGTTGCTCGTCATGCCAGGCGAGACCCGTACACTGAAGTGGGTGCCCAACCGCGTGGGTATCATCCCGTTCTACTGCACCGACTTCTGTAGCGCCCTCCACCAGGAAATGCAAGGCTACTTCCGCGTATCGCCCAAGGGTAGCAACGTGCCCCTGTCGTTCACCATCGACGACAAGGCTCCATCGCAGTTCACCACTACGAAGCCTACCACTCAGCAAGGCGCAGCTCCGACCGGACATAACAGAAAATAATCTTTCTTCAAGGAATTCATAAGCTTGCCTTCTCTTCTCAAGGTTTTCTCTGCTGGAGAGAAGGCAGGCACTGTGAGACAATAAAAAAACAGAAACAATGATCAAGTTAGATTTCAAAGGAAAAATCTCCAAAGCAAGCATGATCTTGCTTTTCATCGCAGCCGCCTTTACCCTCGGCAGCGCCTTCGCTCCGGTTTGGCGCATCGATTTGACGGCACCTCAGTATCCTGAGGGAATGGTGCTCTACATCGGTGGCCTGGCCGGACTCGACGGTGGCGATGGAGGTAACGACCTCTATAAGATAAACGAGCTCAACCACTACGTAGGTATGGCTCAGATGCATCCCGGCGACTTCTGGGAGTTCGCTGTTCTGCCCTACCTCCTCATGGCCTTTGCCGTTCTGTTTGTCGTAGCCGCCATCATGAAGAGCAAGAAGCTCTCCCTCGCCGGCCTCATCAGCTTCGGCATCTTCGGCGTTCTGGGATTCGTGGATTTCTACCACTGGACCTACGTCTACGGCCACAACCTCTCTCCCGACGCACCTATCAAGGTTCCCGGAATGGCCTATCAGCCCCCTATCATCGGCGAGAAGCAGCTTCTCAACTTCGATGCCCTCTCACAGCCCGACCTTGGCGGTTATCTGCTCGTTGCAGCCGGTCTGATTCTGGCTTTCGTCGTCTTCAAGGAGTTGGGACTATTCGGTTCGTCTAAGAAAAACAAAGCAGTTGCATAATGTTCATTCATAATTTTCTCAAATCATCAGCACCGGTATGCGTATCGGTGCTGATTCTTTCAGCGCTTGTTTCGTGTGGCGTCAGCGACAAGCCTCAGGCCATGAACCTAGGCAAGGACAAATGTACGGCTTGCAGCATGACCATTGAGGACGCAAAGTTCTCCTGCGAGTATATCACCGACAAGGGAAAATGCTTCAAGTTTGACGATGCCACGTGTCTCTTCCATTATCTCAGCAATAATCAGATATCCGACAGTACGGTGCAGAAGATATACATTGCCGACTACGAACAACCCGACTCGCTGATTGACATCAAGACAGCATCGCTCGTGCTCGGCGCCGACATCCAGTCGCCGATGAACGGTGGTATTGCCGCCTTCAAGAACAGAAACCACGCCATTCAGTTTGCAGAGAAGTCGCACTCTATCCTGCTCGACTCATGGGAAAGGCTGAAAATAAACAACCTGAAACGTTGAAAGCATTAAACATCTTCAACTTGTCGCTGCTCTTCCTGCTCATTGCGCTCCCCATGAGTGGGCGCAGGCTCGACGTCGGACAGGGCAAAGCCTACAAGACGATCGGCAGCGCTCTCGCTGCGGCACGCGACGGCGACGCGCTCTACATCCATGCCGGCCAGGTCTACCGCGAGCACCTGGTCGTCGGGCGTGGCGTGAGGCTGCAGGGTGTAGGTATGCCGGTCATTGACGGTGGCAGACGGGGCAACGTCATCGAGGTAAGAGCCAACGGAGTGACCATCGACGGACTTCAACTGCGCAACTCGGGCCGCTCGTCGCGCGTCGACTATTGTGGCATCAAGAGTCTTGAATCCACAGCCTTGACGGTGAGCCACTGCGTGTTCCGGGCCAACCAGTTCAGCATCATGATTCAGAACGGCAAGGACTGCGTGGTGGCGCACAACGACATCTCGAGCGACATCACCTACAACCCGATCATGGGCAACGCCATCCACTGCTGGAAGAGTGACAACATGAGAATAGAGCACAACCGCATAGGCCACAACCGCGACGGCATCTATCTGGAGTTTGTCAATCATTCCCACATCTCCCACAACACGATCAACGGCTGCGCCCGCTACGGACTGCACTTCATGTTCTCCCACTTCAATGTCTTCGACTCCAACCGCTTCAGCCACAATCAGGCCGGCGTGGCAGTGATGTTCGGCCACAACGTGACGATGCTCAACAATCTCTTCGTCGACAATCAGGGCTCGTCGTCTTATGGACTTCTGATCAAGGAGTTGCAATTCAGTCAGATCCGCGGCAACCACTTTCTCAGAAACACCGTGGGGCTGCTTGTCGACGGAGGCAGCGACCTCAACGTCCACAACAATGAGATACGCGACAACGGCTGGGGCATACGTCTGATATCGGCCAGCACCAACGACACTATACATCACAACAACTTCGTGGGCAACACGTTCGACATGACTACCAACGTGAGCTACAACCGCAACCTCGTCGACGGCAACTATTGGGACAAGTACGAAGGCTACGACCTCAACAAGGACGGACAGGGCGACGTGCCCTTCCATCCGCTCAGCCTCTTTTCCGTACTGGCCGAAGAGGACGAGACCGTGCTGCTGTTCTTCCGCAGCTTCCTCATGAATCTGCTCGATGCCACGGAGAAACTGCTTCCTACGATCACACCGGACAACTACGTGGACGACACACCATCTATGAAACCTTTTAAAGTATGATAGAAATCAATCACCTCAATAAGTACTACGGCAAACAGCAGGTGCTTTACGACATCAACCTCAAGCTTGCTCCTGGTCAGTGCGTGGCCTTCATCGGTCCGAACGGATGCGGCAAGACAACACTCATGAAGTGCATTCTCGGTCTTGTGACCCCGCAGTCGGGCGAAGTCCTGATCGACGGCAAAAACGTACGCGAACATTGCGAGTCGCGCGAACATATCGGATTCATGCCGCAAAGCAGCTGCTTCCCCGAAAACATGACCGTGGGACAAACCTTCAAGACGATAGAAAGCCTGCGGAAAGGGACTGTGGAGACCGACCGCGAGCTCTACGACGCCTTCCACATCGCGTCTATCGTTGACAAGCGCACAAATACCCTCTCGGGAGGCACAAGCCAGAAGGTGAACGCGGCGCTCGCCTTTCTCTTCAATCCCGACACCCTCATCCTCGACGAGCCCACAGCCAGCCTGGACCCGCTCGCTGCCGAGATTCTCAAAGACAAGATTCGTAAAGAGAAAGGCAAGCTGATCTTCATCACCAGTCACATCCTCAGCGAGCTCAACGGCCTCGTCACCCACATCGTCTTCATGGAGGAGGGACATATCATCTTTTTCAAGAGCGTAGAACAAATACTTCAGGAGGCAGGCCAGCAGGACATTACGCAGGCCATCATGTTCCTCTTGAGAAACAATAATAAAGCATACACAGATGGGCAAAATCACTAAGATTGTATTTTTGGACAACATAAAAAGTAAGATCGTCATCGTCTATTTCTGTCTGTTGGCGCTTCTGTCGTGGTCGTCGATGCTGCTGCAGGACAATGAAACCAAAGGAGCGCTGACGATGCTGAACATCGTGCTCTTCATCGTTCCACTGATGTCGCTGCTCTATACGGTCATTTATCTCTACGACTCGCGCAACTTCATCGTCATGCTGCTCAGTCAGCCGCTCAAGAGGCAGCGCGTTTGGCAAAGCTTCTATCTGGGACTGAGCGGCAGTCTGCTCATCGCCTATGTGCTGGGGGCCGGGATTCCCGTCATACTGTTCTCCTCACTCCAGACGTCCTTGCTGCTTCTGCTCTCGGGCTGTGTCGTCACACTGGTCTTCGTCTCCCTGGCATTCCTCATCGCCACGCTCACGAGCGAGAAGACGCGCGGCATCGGAGCCGCCCTGCTCATCTGGCTGTTGCTGACGATGATCTACGACTCAGTGCTGCTCTACTTCGTCTTTCTCTTGGGCGATTATCCCATCGAGACGCCGCTCATGGCACTGCTCATGCTCAATCCCCTCGACCTTGTGCGCTTCCAGATCATCCTGCAGATGGACGCCAGTGCGATGATGGGCTATTCGGGCGCAGTGTTCAAGGAGTTTCTGGGGGCAGCTGGCGGCATGATTGTATCATCCCTGCTGCTGATCATCTGGATGGCCTTGCCCTACGCCCAGTCGCTCCGCATCTTCAAGAAGAAAGACCTGTAACAGGCTGTGTGGACCGACACAGATAATTCATAATTCATAATTCATAATTGGGCTGGCGCGACTTCGGCCTATTACCACTGAGTAGGCTCTTAATCGATTATTATTCTTTTTTCGCATAGCGGAGCGTTAAACAACAAATGATGCCACCGCTCCTACCATTCGGTGACAGGAAAGACAGACTGATTGTGAATGTAGAGGGGGAGGCTCTTATCCGATATTCCGCGGAGCGGAGCGTTAAAAAGACTAACCCATAAAAAAAGGCTGCGATTGTCGCAGCCTTTTATGCTATTAGAATTTATGCTATTAGAATAATTGTAGCGTGTAGATGTAGACCACTGCGGCAGGGATTGCCATCAGTGAGGAATCGAAGCGGTCGAGCATTCCACCGTGACCGGGAAGGATGTTGCCACTGTCCTTGATGCCCAGGGTCCGCTTGAACAAGCTCTCGACCAAGTCTCCCAGCGTGCCAAAGACCACGACGACGAGTCCAAGACCCATCCACATCGGGATACTCAATGCGTGAGTGTCGCCAAGCAGATAACCGACGACTGCCGCCACGATAAGCACAAGCAAGCCGCCACCGATACTGCCTTCCCAGGTCTTCCCCGGAGATATGCGCGGGAACAACTTGTGACGGCCAAAGAGCGAACCGGAACAGTAGGCTCCGGAGTCGTTGATCCAGAGGAAAACAAACAGCATGAGCGGAATCATCATGTCGTAGTGCACCAGACCGTCGCCCTGTACATCGAAAGCCAAAATATTGACCATCGACAGGGGCAGGGCGATGTACATCTGGGAGAGCATCGTGTAGGCCCAGTCGTGAATGGGATTCTCATTCTTGAGATACAGCTCACTGACGAAGAGATAGATCACCGTGAGCAGATAGGGCACGAAGATAACAAAATTCGTCACGATTCCGCTTCGCCATGATGCCACGGCAATGAAGAAATACACGCCGGCGACCGTGGAGATGAAGCGGTTGACCGCCACTCCCTCTACGTCGTTGACCAGACCGCAGTATTCCCAAATCGTCATTCCCGTGATCAGGGCGAAGAGGAAAATCATGGCCTCGGGGCGCAGGAAGCCACACACCATGATGGTCACGAAGAGCACTCCGGTGATTGTGCGGGTGATAAGATTGCTTTGCTTCTCGGTCATGCTTTCTCCTCCTTGTCGGAGTCGTTCTGCGGCTCATCGTTTTGCGGCTCGCTTTCGGCGTCCGCATTGTTCTTCTGTTGCTCAGCCACTCTGCGCTGATGCTCAGCCTCGGCCTGCTTCACAGCCTCGGGCATATCCTCCAGTGCGGGAGCGTTCTTCTCATTGGCCTCGATGATCTCCTCCGAACGGCTCTTCCAAGGACGCTTGCCAAAGATTTTCTCCACATCCTCTGCATAGATGACCTCCTTCTGATAGAGCAGGTCGGCAAGCTGTTTGTGGCCTTCCTTGTGCTCGGTGAGGATCTGCTTGGCGCGGTCGTACTGCTCGTTGATCATCTTCAGTACCTCGTCGTCCATAATCTTGGCCGTGGTCTCACTGTAGGGGCGCGTGAACTGATACTCCTGGTTGTTGTAGTAGCAGATGTTGGGCAAGCGGTCGCTCATGCCCGCATAGGCC
Source organism: uncultured Prevotella sp. (assembly GCA_900322095.1). GTDB lineage: Bacteria > Bacteroidota > Bacteroidia > Bacteroidales > Bacteroidaceae > Prevotella. Next base: position 5,402 of record ONYS01000074.1, on the reverse strand, counting down.
ACCATGCCATAGGCGCTCTTCGTGGCGCGCTCAAGGTCGTTCATGGCACCCGTGGAAATGTGATGGATGAAGAGGTCCTCTGCGGCACGTCCGCCGAGCAGGGAGCACATCTCGTCGAGCATCTCCTCCTTGGTGGTGATGACGCGCTCCTCGGGCAGATACCAGGCAGCGCCAAGCGCCTGTCCGCGGGGAACAATCGTGACCTTCACAAGGGGATTGGCATGCTCGCAGAACCAGCTGATGGTGGCATGTCCGGCCTCGTGGATGGCGATGCTGCGCTTCTCCTCGGCTGTCATCACCTTGGTCTTCTTCTCCAGTCCACCGATGATACGGTCGACGGCATCGAGGAAGTTCTGCTTCTCCACGTCCTTCTGGTTGTGGCGGGCTGCGATGAGGGCTGCCTCGTTGCAGACATTGGCAATATCAGCACCCGAGAAACCCGGAGTCTGACGGGCCAGGAAGTCGATATCCAAATCGGGAGCCGTCTTCAGCGGCTTGAGATGCACCTTGAAGATGGCCTTGCGCTCGGCAAGGTCGGGCAGGTCGACATGTATCTGGCGGTCGAAACGTCCGGCACGCAGCAGGGCCTTGTCGAGCATGTCGGCACGGTTGGTGGCAGCCATGACGATGACGCCTGAGTTGGAGCCGAAGCCGTCCATCTCGGTGAGCAGGGCGTTGAGCGTATTCTCGCGCTCGTCGTTGCCGCCCATCGAGGGGTTCTTGCTACGGGCACGGCCCACGGCATCAATCTCGTCGATGAAGATGATGCAGGGAGCCTTCTCCTTGGCCTGACGGAACACGTCGCGCACACGGCTGGCACCGACGCCAACGAACATCTCGACAAAGTCGGAACCGCTCATGGAGAAGAACGGCACGCCGGCCTCACCGGCCACGGCCTTTGCCAAGAGCGTCTTTCCCGTTCCCGGAGGACCAATGAGCAGTGCGCCCTTGGGAATCTTTCCGCCCAGGTCGGTATAGCGTTTTGGGTTCTTGAGGAAGTCGACAATCTCCTGCACCTCCTGCTTGGCACCCTCTTGTCCGGCTACATCCTTGAAGGTGATGCCCATCTCGTTGCCTTTCTCATAGAGCTTGGCCTTGCTTTTGCCAACGTTGAACATTCCGCCACCGTTGCTTCCGCCGCCAATACGTCCCATGAGGAACCACAACATTCCCAACACGAAGAGGAAGGGAATAAGCTGCACCATGAGGTCCCAGAAGTGGTTGCCTTTGTTGTTGTCGTAACTGTATTCACTGATTTTTCCGGACTTCTGTGCCTGTGCCACGAATTTTTCCAGTTCATCCACACTGCCGAACTCGACAGTGACGTAGGGATTCGGTCCCACCTGCTGTGCCGACTTGTGGAATACATCACGGACGTTCTTCTCCTTGACATACATCTTGAGCGTGTTCTCGTCCTTGTTGATGACAACGCTCTTGGCCCATCCGCGGTTGACGTAAGCCTGAAAGTCGGAATAGCGGGCGTTGGTCGACGATCCCGACCCGCTCAGCAAGGCATTTCCGCCGCCAGTGAAGAAGAGAATAGCCAAAGTGACGATAATGAGTCCGTAAAGCCAGTTCATATTGAACTTAGGCATCTTAGGCTGATTGTTGTCGCCTTGGGGATTGTTGTTGTTGTTCATTTTTCAGATCGTAATCTAAATAAGGGGTAAATATACTGAAATTAAAACTGCCTGCCATAACCTTTCAAGAGCATTACTGCCGGATGAAGAGCTGGCGGAGGACATGTCATGAATCATTGCGGCAAAAAGCATGCCAATTCAATCCATGTCTGGAATTCGTGTCAGTGTCGCGTCGGTCCAGAGACTTTCGAGGTCGTAAAACTGTCGGGTCTCGGGAAGGAAGACATGCACAAGAACGTCGCCATAGTCGATGGCCACCCATTGATCGGTGCCCAGTCCCACGACATGCGTGGGCTTCTCGCCAGCCTCACGGCATTTGTCGCCCACCGATTCGGCAATAGCCTCCACCTGCGTCGGCGACTGTCCCTGACAGATGACAAAGTATTGAGCGATGGCTCCGTCGATCTTGCGAAGGTCGCAGACGACAATGTCGCGTCCCTTCTTTTCCTGAATACCTTCAGTGATGGTTTTAACTAAATCCGTTGTTGATGTCATTCAGTTGATTTTGTGTTTGCTTATTGTTCTTCTTTATATTATATGTACTGATTTGCAAAGTTAGTGTAATTAATCCATTTTGCCCCTTAAATCATGCATTTTTTGGAAAAAATTAAGTTTTCGATAAAAAAAGTGCCGAAAAATTTTGGTGGTTCGCAAAAAAGCAGTACCTTTGCACTCGTCAAACGGAAACAACTTCTAAAGAGTTCTTCCAAAGGGCATTGGGATATGGTGTAATGGTAACACTACAGATTCTGGTCCTGTCATTCCTGGTTCGAATCCGGGTATCCCAACCATAGCAAATCGTTAACTCGTTGATAATCAACAAGTTAGCGATTTTTATTTTGCGATTTGCACGGTTTTTGCACGGTAAAATCGCTTTTAGATTACTGGAAATGACATTTCCTTCTTGTAAAACCCTGTACTGATTGTTAACAATAGTTAAGCATCAGGCTCCTAATCTACACGATAAACACAATGAATTATCTCTCCCAGATTTTGTGCCGTGCAAAAACAACAATCTACCGTGCAGAAATTTATGGGTGGCATTTCACCTTTTCCTGTGTTTTCGGAGATGATCAGGAGTTTTTCTCTTATCGATGTGCCATCCGAATTCTCTCTGAAGATTTACTCTGAACACATAATTCACAAGATTGTTTCGTTTGTACGCAGCAGTCGATTCGCGGATTTTTTTTTGCTTTTCCTTGTCTTGGATGACTTGTATCATCTGCATGACAGCGTCCGCAGTCCTATAATTTCCTTTTCTTGCTTCGTAAAGCGTCATTCGCAGGTAATAGCCGGCTTCGTCATCGGACAAGTATTTTTTTAGCAACTGAAGCAGAACTTGCTCCTGACATTCCGAGAAAGTGTCATATAAAGGATTAGCATGTAGTCTTTGGCGCGGTGTCTGGGTCTCCTCTTGCTCAAAATGATCCTCATAAACATCAAGCGGATCATCGCCTTTTTGCCAAGGACGGTCTAGTCCCTTCTTTGGATTTTCCCTGGAATATACTACTATCAGGATGGAGGATACCTTCCCGCCCCTCCCCTTCCTGGGACCAGGCAGAAAGTCAAACCAGACATCTGAGGCCTTTTCCTTGTAGAACATATAGAGCTCAGCCTGGGCCTTCAACAAGATATTGCTCTTAATCGCATTAAAATTCTTATACCGGGATCCTCTTTCTACCTTCCCTGTACGTTCATTTCTTTTCTCGTCAAGATTGAATATAGTCCGGAACCTGTCTATAGGAATAGAAACGATGTTTTTCTTGTAAACAAATCCCGTTTCTTTTTCTGTATGCCGGTAGTTCCCGCTGTATTGGCAACATATCTCATACATCTTCTGTGATTCTTTTGACGACAGTGCCATTGCTGTTCCAATGTCCAAAGTCGTGAAATTATCCTTCACGTCTATCAGATATGGCATTATTTCCGGTGACAGGCGAACGTCGCAAGTGCAGGTCTCTTTATTGAAAAAGAATGAGTCTATCCAATGTGCGCATCCATTGATGTGCTCACCGTTTCTGCCTCTTTTACTGATATAGATAAGCCTCCTTTCCAAATTCTTCAACACATTATAGGTGTGAGGAATATTCTTGGTGCCGCCAATCTTAGCTATATCCTTATCATCCAAATGGATATACAAATCCTTCCAATTATCAGGCACACCTAGGTTCTTTTCCTCGAATTGTTTCTTCACGATTAATGATATGTAATACAAAGCCCTTTTCTCGACTTTGGAACAGTCCATAGCCGAATTGATCAGAAAGTTGCTCCGGCGGACTTTTTCATGCTGGATGCGCATCAAGTCTGACATTAAAGTATATTCATCTTTCCTTCTGGGCATTTTAAATCATTTAATACACCTGAGCCTTTAATTTCACTAATTTGCAAAGCTATGGTCTTGTTCTAGTTGGTTACTCATCCTTTTAGGCTTCAAGAAAAATGGAGCGAATTTGAAGAAACGTGCCTCTGCTTTTCAAAGGGAGCCGGCATCAATAGATTGAGAAAGTTCTTATCCGTCGGTTCTATTGCCTGGAAGGCTTCCGGCTGACTAGATTGCCGCTGTACGAGGAGTCGTCCCGCTGTCCCCCAAATGCCAGCCCGCCGTCCCCAATCAGGGGGGGACGGCTACAACTCTGTGTAATGATCAGAACATCACACACTGTTTTGGGCATGGTCGCTTTTAATAAAATTCATAAAGAGATGAAAACCCTCTTCTTATACATAGCATAGCCAAAAGACCAGACAAGGCCTACGATGCACATCCCCCAGGCAAGTGAAGCAAGTTTCGCTCCTAACAAAGGGAATAGAACGGAGTGATAAGCCCAATGGACAATAGGATGTCCGCCAACAGGCAGTACGTCGAAAGGGATAAAGAGTAATTCGCTGAGGACATAGAGCACCAATGGGTTCACACCGAAAACCAGGAAGAAGGTGGTAAGCCGATTCTTATGGCCGTGTTTGTCTATGGCCCAAATCAGCAAGGCAAGCAGCGCGGAGCACATTCCGCACGTGATCATAGAAAATGTGGGAGTCCATATTTTCTTACTGACTGGACAGCCAAAAGACAAGAGCCAACCCATCAAGGTAAGCGAGACACCGATGATGAACAAACGCTCTATCTGGTTGTCAAGGCCGTTGGTGTTCATAATGTATTTCCCCACACAGAAGCCGATAAGGACATGAGCCAGGGCAGGCACGGTACTCAATACCCCTTCGGGGTCAGGCACATCCCAAACATAGCAGTGGTTAACACCCAAAACTGCTCTGTCTGCCAGGGCGAGAATATTTGTTGAATCGTGGCTCCAGCCGTTACAGCACTCTAAGACCACGAAATAGCCGACAAACAAGGTGGCTATAATCCAGGGTATGTATCTGTGCTTCACAGACAAGACAATGACCGCAGCCAAGCCATAGCAAATTCCCAGACGGGGCAATACTCCCAATAAACGGAGATGGGAGAGGCTCTCCCAAAGAAAAGAGAGTACGAAACCCGATGGTTCAGAGTATTGAACGGACAACATTACCAGCCAGTCTATGGTCAGTCCGATTAGCCACAAAGATAATGCACGCTTTACTATTTTCTTGCCACATGCCCATGACCATTCAAACTGATACTTACGCAGTGACAAATAAGTCGTGATTCCCATAAGGAACATAAAAAAGGGAAAGACCAAGTCTGCCGGAGTCAGGCCTATCCAGTTGGCATGTTCAAACGGCGTAAACACTTCCCCGCCACCAGGGTTGTTCACCAGAATCATGCCT
>ONYS01000087.1 GCA_900322095.1 uncultured Prevotella sp. | reverse complement strand
TTGGCAATTTTCTCTCATCCTCAGCGCTGAGTCCGTAGGGCTGTTGGTTTGTGGAGGAGTCTGGGCGAGGAGAACGCGAAGCGGACTCACCACCCAGACACCTCCACAAAACAACAATAGGCTTTAGCCTAAGCGCTGAGGATGAGATTTTCCTTTTAATCATCATCCACGGAAAAATTCAACTGGTCCGATATGACGACAGATAAAGACTGAAGCTGTGATGACAGATAAGGACTGAAGCTATGATGACAGATAAAGACAGGAGCTATGATGACAGAATTATTATTAGCAGGAAATCCCTACTGGCTGACGCTGCCCGAACCGCTCACGCAACTGGGCAACTGGGCCGTCATCGTGCTGGGCGCGGTGGGCGTGGTGCTCTGTGGGCTGTATGCCGCGGACTACCATAAAAGAAAGGCACTGAGCAGCAAGCGCATTGCGGTTCTTGCGGGCGTCTTTCTGCTGACCATCGGACTGATAGCGGGCGGCACGCTACGGGTGAAGACTTACCAGCATACAGACGCTGGCAAGGTAGAAATGAACAAGTTAAGGACTTTATAAACCAAGTAAAGAACCTTATAAACAACGACAATGATGAAGACACCTTTCTTTCAGCCCTTCGTGGGCAAGGACTATGCCTCCGGAGGCATCTTCGGCAAGCGCATCATGATACTAGGCGAGAGCCACTACTGCGAGGAGGGCTGCGCGGACTGCGGCAACAGCGGCGCGCACCGTGAATGCTGTGCGTTCACTAATGGCGTGGTGGGCGACTACCTCGATGAGCAGAAGCCACGCGAGCGCTGGATGAGCACGTTTCTGAAGTTTGAGCGCAGTCTTGTGGGCCACGAGACTGACTGGCCAGAGCGGCATCGCATCTGGCAAAGCGTGATGTTCTACAACTATCTGCAAACGGCGATGGGCGGACCACGCCAGGCAGGCAGTGACGCTGAATACCGGCTGTCGGAAGAACCGTTCTTCAGCGTGCTCGACCAACTGCGCCCGCAATACATCATCGCCTGGGGCAACCGCCTATGGGGACAGATGCCCGCAGGCCAGCGTTGGCAGGACGGCAACGACATCACCATCAACAACTACACCGTCTACACCGGCAGCTATGCCTTGACGGGCGGCGGACGCGCCAAGGCCATGGCTGTAAATCATCCGTCTGTGGGCTACTCGTGGGACTACTGGCATCGGGTGATTGCCGCATTCCTGCGATAATCCTTCGGATGAGATACTTTAAGATGTTCATTTAAGACTATGGACAACCGAACGAAATTCTATTGCTGGCTCATCGGTAAACTGGAACACCGTCGCATGACGCTTCAGCAGATTTGCAATGACTGGACCAACTCGTCGAGCAACATCGACGGAAAGCCGCTCAGCGTCCGCACGTTCCATCGTTATAGGGAGGAGATTGCCAGTCTCTTTGGCATCGAGATAGAATGTGACAAGGCCGCGGGCTACGTCTATTACATCCGCCGCGACCGCTACGCCGACACGGAGATTACGGAGTGGTTACTCAGCTCGCTGCGCATTGCCTCGATAGGCGACATGCTGAAATACCACGACAAGGTGATGCTGGAGAAAGCGCCGCGCAACAGTGAATATATCGACGATATCGTGCAGGCCATCGACAAGCACTACAGCATCCGCTTCAACCACCGCACGCCCTACGGCGACGAGATGCAGATGGAGCTGGTTCCGGCCTTCATCCGTCTGTTCCGCCAGCGCTGATATGTCATCGGCAACCTCATGGAGCAGAACGGTCAGGCACCAAAATCCCACAGCGAGGGCGCAGATTATCATCCCCGCGTGCTGCCATTCGACCGCATCAGCAGCTTGGAGATTGTCTGTCAGAAGCAGCATCTATCAAAGAAGGTGCAAGAACTGCTAAAACCCGACAACTTCTACGCTGGTTGCTACGGCATCATTCAGCAGCCGAACCTCCCGCCGATAAAGATACGCATCCGCGCTTTCTTCCCAGAGAACAACTATATCGACGAGGTACCTTTGCACGAGAGTCAGACAAAGATATGCGATGCGGAGGATTATACCTACACCGACTACGAACTCACTGTAAGTCCTACGCGCGATTTCGAGCAGGAACTGCTGTGGCATGGCCGGAAAATCATCGTTCTCAGTCCCGACAGCTTCCGCCAGGAGATGCTCGGCATCCTCAAGGACATGGCGAAAAGCTACGAGACGGGCGAGAATACGGTGGAGGAATAATAATAGAAGACCCACCACTATCCCCTCCCTACAAAGGGAGGGGGAAGCAAATCATCAACATTCACGAGAGGAAGTGTAGGAGGGTCGGCGTTCCTGATGGCCAAGATTTCAGAACGAACTTGAGGTTTTAGTTATCGAGTTCTTGAGCCTTTAGTTAGTGGTGAGATTGAGAGCTGCTAACATATAATAGACGCATAGGAGGGCCGTCATTCTTGACGGCCAAGATTTCCGAACGAACTTTCATAAAATCAATTGGAGTCCTTTCGTTTGCGTCAAGAATGACGGTCCTCCTATGACCTCCTAACGAAGGGAGGGAATAAAACATCTGATGCAATACTTTAGTGAGAGCGATTTTGTTTGGAAGTAATTGTCTCTCTGACAATTTCACGATATTTTTTCGAGAGTTCTATGGATTACCGTTCGGTGGTAATCACATTACCGCTCGGTGGTAATCGAATTACCGCTCGGTGGTAAACACATTACCACTCGGTGGTAATCGTTTCATCTCTCGGTTTTCAACATCTAGATACTCGAAATCAGAGAATTCTCTTTCTTTGCTAGTATTGAGGAATAATGCCCAAATTTTCTGAACAGGTAGGAGGGTCGTCATTCCTGACGACCAAGAAAGAAAGACCGCCTGTACTCCAAAAGGAAATCTTTCGGCGGCAGGAATGCCGCCGCTCCTATCTACTACAAAGAAAGCGAACATCGAAGGGTAACGTAGGAATGCCGCATGGAAGGAGGGTCGTCATTCCTGACGACCAAGAAAGAAAGACCGCTTGTACTCCAAAAGGAAATCTTTCGGCGGCAGGAATGCCGCCGCTCATATCTACTACAAAGGAAGCAAACATCGAAGGGGTAACGTAGGAATGCCGCATGGGAGGAGGGTCGTCATTCCTGACGACCAAGAAAGAAAGACCGCCTGTACTCCAAAAGGAAATCTTTCGGCGGCAGGAATGCCGCCGCTCCTACAGCAATCCCTCGTCGTCAGGAATGACGACGCTCCTACCATTACGAAGGGAGTAAGACAGGGCTAGCTAACCAGCCCAGTATGGGCTGACTCTCGGTAACCCCAGTCAAACGACGTTAGGAGTGCAGACTGGGGATAGCGATACGTCTCTCTATATGGACTCAGTGCCCCGAAGGCGGCACACCAGCACGCCGTGCGCAAATGGGTCTTAATTCATCGCAGCATTATTCGTTATTATTCTTTATTCCGCAAAGCGGTGCGTTGAACAAAAAAATTCATGACACCATTTATGGATCATTTGTGGCATTCGTGTAAAATAAAGAACCCGCCACATGATGATGTCCTATAAGGGCGGCTATTGTGCCCGTCTGAATTATTCGTTGTTATTCGCGATTCCGCATAGCGGAGCGTTAACCCCCAAAAGAACTTATCCCAGTCAGCTCGCGTAAAAGAATATCCTCCACCCGAAGCAAATCCCCTGTTATATCCCATGCCCCGGAACGTGAAAAAACATTTACGCTTTCAAAATAGAAATAAAATCTCTCACTGGCAAAGGCGGTTTACGGAATAAATTAGTAAATTTGCGAGTGCTAACTCCCAACGCCTCAACGCGCCGCCTTAGCCACCAAAACAAAAACTATAAAATCAAAATGTTACTTTATGAGGAATATTAGAACAAGATTGCTTCTTTCAGTCGTCGCGTTGCTCGCGTTTTCTTGGGGCGCCAGTGCACAGCAGACCGCCCAAGCCTCAACAGAAGGGAAGGTTATCGACAGCGTGATGTACCGCATCACCTATATGACCCAATCGGTGAAGGACACCACTCAGCTCGACGAGCACCACCACTACAAGTACGGCACCGACGAGATGCGACTCGACATCGGACGCCACCTCAACTACTTCTACAGCTACACCCAGGCGAGGCACGACTCTGCCTTCCATGCCGAAGCCCACAAGCTTGATGCGGGTGGCGTACTCAGGGGGAGCAAACTCCCCAAAGGGTCCATCACGTGGCGGATTTATCAGAACTATCCCGAGGGGCAGACCTCGTTTCTTGACGACAACTACGTCGTCCTGGCCGAATACCGTGTCAACGAGAAGACCGTGCAGCCGCAGTGGAGCATAGTCTCCGACAGCGTGGCCACTATCCTGGGCTACCGCTGTACGCTGGCCACAACGCAGTTTAAAGGCCGCAAATGGCTGGCGTGGTACACCGAGGACATCCCCCTGAACTTCGGTCCGTGGAAACTGTGCGGTCTGCCCGGCCTCATCCTGCGCGCCTACGACAGCCAGCGCCAGTACATTTTCGAGGCCGCGGGCATGAGTCAGCCCAACGGCGCGGAACCCATCCGTGAGGTAAAAAACATCAAGAAATACGAGACGCTCTCCTTAAAAGACTATCTCAAGGCCCTGCACGAGGTTACGCCAGGCGAATCTTTGGCCGCACTAGGCATAAAAATCGAAGGCGGCGATGAAGAGTGGCAGAAGGACTTCGACAAATTCACCAAGAACGTAGCCCCCTCCAACCCTATCGAAACAGAGGAATAGGCGGACGAAGCACTTTGCTAGTATCAGCTTTAGCTCCTAAAGACCAACCCTAAGAAATAAACAGTATGAAGAAATTTACGCTACTCCTGGCCTTCTTTGGCCTTGCCTCATGCGTCGGTGCCCAGACGATAATTTCGAGCGAAGATATTGGAAAGCCCGTGGAAGCTCTCGACAGCGTGATGTACCGCATCACCTACAATGCGCAGTCGGTAGCAGACACTACCCTTCGCGACGACGATGGCAACTATATGTACGGCAAGGACGCGATGCGGCTCGACATCGGTCGTCATCTCAACAAGTTCTACAACTACGATGCCTTCGTCAGCGACTCCCTCCTCACTGACGCTGTAGTGCGCGGGCTGGATATCCAAAGCCTTCCCCACAGGTACAGCACAATTCAATGGACCGTATTCCAGAACTATCCCGAGGGAGAGACCACCGTGTTCGACCATGTGTGGCTGGACATGTATAGCATCGTCGAGAAGACCCAGCTGCCCGATTGGAAGGTGGTGGCCGACAGCACGGCCAACATCCTGGGCTATCACTGCACGATGGCCACAGCTCATTTCAAGGGCCGCACGTGGAAGGCATGGTTCACCGAGGACATTCCCCTGTCGTATGGTCCGTGGAAGCTCTGCGGCCTGCCGGGACTCGTGCTGAAGGCTGTCGACGCCACACGCCAATATGCTTTCGAGGCCGTCAGCATGCAGCAGCTAGATGGCAAGCAGCCCATCACGCCCATTAAGAACAAGTCGATGTATGAGACTGTCACACAGAAACAATTCGACAAGATGAAGCGCGAGACTTCTGCCACAGAGTCGCTCGAGGCCCAAGGCTTCAGTATGAAAGACGCGAAGATTGTCGGAGGCGATAAGGATGGTGTTCAGAAGATTCTGAAATCTGTCAGTCCCTACAATCCCATAGAAGTAGCGGAGTAGCCATAAAAACGCAGTATTTCGGTGATGAAGCATATACTTTTTCTTGTCTTTGTCAGTCTGCTCTCCCTCACCGTGCAGGCCCAGGACGCCATCACGGGGCAGGTGGTAGACTCCCTCTCGGGCCGTCCGCTCGAGGGCGCCAGCGTCATGCTGAAGCGCCAGGGCAAGACCGTCACCTTCAGCCGCACCGACAAGCAGGGACGCTTCAGCCTGCACGCCACACGACAGGAGGGCGACCAGCTGCAGGCCGTGATAATGGGCTACGGCAAGCAAACCATTGCGCTGACAAAAGACGAGGACAACGTCATCGCGCTGGGCGAGCAGTCCTACCGGCTGAAGGAGGTCACCGTGAAGGGCTCGCCCGTGCTGCAGCGCAAGGACACCATCACCTACGACCTGACGCGATATGCCAACGAGCGCGACAATACGCTGAAGGACGTACTAAAGAAGTTGCCTGGCGTGAAAGTGGCAAAGAGCGGTGAAATCAGCTACAACGGAAAGCCCATCAGCCGGTTCACCGTGGAGGGCCTAGACCTGAGCAAGGGCAACTACAACAAGCTCACCGACAACATCCGCGCCAAGGACGTGAAGAAGGCCGAGGTCGTCAACCACGACCAGCCCGTGAAGGCTCTGCGCAATCGCGTCTTCACCGACGACGTGGCCATGAATATCACATTGAAGGACTCGGCCCGCGGACGTCTCATCCCCACCCTACGGCCCTACGTGCTCGTGGGAGAGCCCACGCATATGGGCGGAGACGCCACGGCCTTGCAGATTGGCAAGCAGAAGCAGCTGGAATACACGGCGCAGTATGACCGCACGGGCCGCGACCTGGAGCAGCAGAACATGCAGTTCTACAACATCTACGGCCGTGGCATTGCCGCCAGCCTGCCCCAGTGGTTCAGCGTACCCTCACTGCTGTCGCCCATCGACGACGAGCGGCTGCGCTTCAACACGTCGCAGGCCTACTCCATCGACCAGCTATCGCGCACCAAGAGCGGGTCGGAGAACAGTCTCTCCGTGGGCTATATCCGCACCGTGACGCGCCAGCACACCAGCAACTCCTCGCTCTATTATCTCGACGCAGGTCCCGCGCTGACCACCGAAGACCGTCTGCTCACGCTCCGCAACGACAAGTTCGACCTGGAACTCAACCACACCATCAACGCCGACACCCACTACGGCTCGCTCACGCTGAAAGCCGATGCCGCACAAAGCGACGGCCTCTCTGAGCTGCAGGCCACGCAGGGCGCAACCCGTCAGCGCGTGCGCAATCCGCAGGTGAACGTCAAAGCCAACATTCAGGAGCACTACACCAAGGGCCGGGGAATGCTCGACTGGAGCTCAATCGTCGACTATCACTACTCTGAGGATGCGCTCTACGTGGAGGAAGGCAAGCTGAAATACGCCAACAACCTGTGGCATACCAACCACTCGCTGGGCTATAGCCTCGCGCGGGGCTACTGGAACTACAACTTATCGGGCAACGTGGAGGCCGAGAACCTGAACGTGGCCGAGGTGAACAACACCGAGCTGAATGTGGGCGTGCAGCCGAGCCTACGCTACAAGAACGACCTGTGGCGCTTCTATCTCTCCGTTCCCCTTAAGGTGAGCCGCTTCACCCACCAGCAGCAGACGATGCTCCTGCCCTCGCCCACAGTCTATCTGAGCCGCGACAACGGCAACCGCAGCTCGTGGAGCGCAACGCTCTCCTATGCCGAGAGCGCCGGCGGATGGAGCTATTGTGGCATCCGTGAGCTGCAGACCGACTACCGCACCTACATCGAGAGCGCCGACTTCATGCCGCGCAACCGCTCGCTCCTTTCGCAACTCGACTACAAATACAAGCGCACCATCCTTCATTTCTTCTTCAACGCCAAGCTCCTAGCCTCGCGTACGTGGCGCGATGTGGTGAGCGACATGCAGGTGAGCGATGGCAATTACTATATCAGTTACCTGAAGCACAACACCCAGAGCGACATGCTCCAGGCCAGCAGTTCCATATCGAAAGGATTCTTCAGTGCCCATCTCAAGACGTCGCTCGACGCCGCTTTCTCCGTGAGCCGGGGCGAGCAATACTCGGCAGGCCATGTGATAGACTATCGCTACAACAGCTGGTCTCTGTCGCCGTCCGTCGTTTATTCCCCATCATTTATGGAAATCACCTACGAGGGCAACTTCGGCTGGAACCGTTCGAAGATGGGCGACAATTCGGCCTCAACGCTCTTCGACTGGACGCAGCGTCTCCAGCTCATCTCCACCATCGGTCCTATAGACCTCACGGTGAGTGGCGTGCTCTATCACAACGACATGCAGCAGTCGCCCTCCATCAACACATTCCTGATGGATGCCTCAGCCGTATGGCGTCTGAAGGGCATCCGCATCCGTGTCGAGCTCCGCAACCTGTTCAATAAGAAGGAATATGCCACGACAACCTACAGCGGCGTGGGCATCTTCACCAACAGTTATCAGCTGCGTCCCCGAGAGTTTCTCCTCTCCGTACAATTCAACCTGGGGAGACTATAGGGATGTACAGATGTTTCTATTTGGCAGCGCTACCTAGTGATTGATATCATTCATAATCTTCCATTCCTTGATTGTTCTTTGCTCCGTCGAGAAGTTGATGGCAACCTTCACTACCTTGCGTCCATCGGCCCGGTAAGGGATGGTGTAGTCCTTCTCGTCGATTTGCTTCAGTGCCTTGTCGAGGTCTCCGTTCAGTTTCAGTTCCATAACGTAGATGGTCGTGTCGGTCTTGATGAGAATGTCGAGACGGCCTTTGGCATTGCGCACCTGAGAAAAGACATAGACATTGAGGAGGGAAAACATCACGTAGAGCATTGCGGTGAAGTGTCCCTCCGTTGTCGGCGCGTCCTTGAGCGTGTTCTCCTGATAGGGAATGGTGGTGAGGAACTCCTGCATAGCCTTGAGACATCCGTCCATGTCATCTTTGCGCAGTGCCAGATACATCTGAGCCACAGCGTGTGACGCCTCAACACTCCCAGTGTGAACGTAATAAGGAATGAGAATACGCATCATACCTACTTTGACCTCCTCATTGGGATAGCCAAGTGTGAAGAACTTAGTAATTGGGTTATAGCTCTTTATGGTGATGTAGCCGCTCTGATAGAACAATGGCAGGACGGACTGCATGTTCTCCGTAGGCTGGTCAAAGTCTACTGCCAGAGCCTCACTGCCGTCAATCTTTGTGATATCGGCGTGGAAGTGCTTGAGCTGGTTGACCAGAAACGTCGGCGTGCCCGTGGAGAACCAATAGTTGTCGAAATCACGGTTGGCCATAGCCGAGAGCAGGCTGAATGGATTATAAACACCAGGCCCCTTGCGTGCGAAATGATATCCGTCATAGGTCCGCTCCAACTGTGCCAAGACTTCTTCGGAAGTCATGTCGTTTTCTTCGCCCAGCGTCTGTATGCCTTCCTGGAAGTTGTCGACGAGTTCCTCTTGCGTGATGCCACAAATTGCGGCATACTGCGGCAGCATGGATATGTTGTTCAGGTTGTTGAGTTGCGAGAAAATGCTGAGCTGCGAGAACTTAGTGATACCGGTGATGAAGACAAATCGGAGATAAGGGTCGAGATCCTTTAGCGGAGAATAGAAGGATTGTAATGCCGTACGCATAGGCTCCAGACGGTCGGGATCATGAAGTACGGTCAGCAGCGGCGCGTCATACTCGTCGATGAGGACAACGGCCTGTTTGCCCGTCTTATTGTAAAGATTGAAAACAAGGTTATACAACCGTGTCGTGACGTCATCACCAGAGCGCGATAGCCCATACTTCCCCTCCATCCGGGACAATTGATTGTTTATTTGATTAAACAGATCCGTCACCGTACCCATCTTGGCCATAGCAAGGGTGAAGTGCAGCACGGGATACACCGTCCACTCCTTTTCCAGTTTCTCGATGGCAAGTCCTTTGAACAGGTCTTTACGCCCGGAGAAATAGGCTTCGAACGTGCTTGTGAGCAATGACTTGCCGAAACGACGGGGGCGAGATAGAAACACATAACGGCCTGGATGTGTAGCTTCGTATATGTACTTCGTCTTGTCGATATATAAGTAATCGTTGCTGCGAATGATTTCGAATGTCTGAATGCCAATTGGATAGTTTACCATAGTTGCCTCTATTTTTCCACAAACTTAATAAATTTCCGTGAGATTGCAAAGAAAAAAAAACTAAAATCAGCGAGATGCGCCAATAATTCAAATTGGCCTCTCATCGCATTGTCTTGTGTGCTTTCGGTCCAGAAATCCAGTAAAACACGCAGACGACGAGTCTCCGGCATACAACATCCCCTTACCCCCACAAAGCAACAAGGGGGTCAAGTGCTGTCAACTAATAAAGAAGGTTGGCATGGACAAACCGGCTAGGCTGGTGTAGCCCATGGCTTTGAGATAGCACATCAGCGCGAAGCGCGGCAAATAGAGCACCCTCTATCTCCTTCTGCAAACGGAGAGATAGAGGGGGTTCAATCTTATCCGATAATCCACTTGCTGCCAGGCACGAGGGAGATGAGCTTTGACACAATCACTGTACAGACATAAGTAAGCACGGCAATCGTGGGAATGGCCAGCCAGATGGGCAGCAGTGGGTTGGCAGTGTCACCGCCAATGACGAGCGAGGAGATAGGATTCAGGAAGAAGATATGCATCAGGTACATACCGAACGAGAGACGGGCAATCTCCTTGATCAGCTTCGGCGACTTGGTCTGCGGGATGCAGGTGAAGAGGAGGAAGGCACCGAAACTGGCACAAAGTACACTCGGCGTGCAGAATGCCCAAGCCCATTCCACGGCAGGAACCTCGTTGCTCTGTCCCGGTACAGCTTTGATCCAGAAAGCCCAGGCCGTGAAGATGGCGCCTAGGAGGAAACAAACCGTTCCCACCTTGATTCGCTTAGATGTCGACCAGTTGATGTGATAGTGGATGTAGTGTGCCATCACGAGATAACCCAGATAGCCTGAGCAGTACCACAGGGCATGGAATTGGTTCCAGGAGCATACGCCCCACAGGTCAGGCGACACGAAGCGCTGAATCCATGGCATAAAAGTGGACAGGACAAAGAAGCACAGGAAGATGAGCCCTTCGCGAGAGCTGGCTTTCTCCAGCCACGGCGACACAACGGGAATGATGATGTAGAGGCTTATGAGCGGATACATAAACCACAGGTGGCCAGCCATAGAGGGGAAGGTGAAGGGCAGATTCTTCAAGTCGGTCAGTGATTGTTCCCACGTCATGCCGCCCCACAGCAGGGGAAGCACACTGGAGAGAATCAGAAATATCACCATTGGCGGGAGTATACGCAGAAAGCGCCGCTTATAGAAGGCTCCCATGCTGACTCCCGGTCGCATGGGGACAAGCAGAAAAGACGACACAATCATGAACAGCGGTACGCACGTGCGCGCCACGCCTCCATCATAAAAAGCCACCCAGAATCGGTTTGTCTCATTGGCAACCAGCGACATGCCATCACTGCCAATATAGAAGTTCTCACTTGCATGCACCAACATGACCAGGAAACAGGCTACTACACGGATATAGTCGATAAAGACTATATGTTCTCGTTTTTCCATTAGAAAAGATTTGTAGATAGAGATTTGATAATTTTCTGCAAAGGTAATACAAAAAGCCGAGAAAAGAACGGTGAGTTGATGAGTTTTTAAGTTATTGAGTTTTTGAGCCTTTGATTAGTGTTGGGGTTGAGAAACAGCTGAACGCATAGGAGGGTCGTCATTCCTGACGGCCAAGATTTGCGAATTTGAGTTGATGAGTTCTTAAGTTATTGAGTTTCTGAGCCTTTAATTAGTGTTGAGCTTGAGAAGCACGTTTATGAGGGTCGTTATAGGAAGGCCGTCATTCCTGACGGCCAAGATTTCCGGGCGAATTTCTTTAAGTAATTCAAGTTTATAAGGTGAGTAATTGCCTGGAAGGCAACACCTCAGAAACATGGGAGCGAAGCAGACATGTGCCCGGAAAAGAACGTGATGAAGAATAGTGCCTGGAAGGCACTACCTTCTCATTTTAACTGGCACTACATACATAGGAGGTACTGCCTTCCAGGCAGGCAACTATCATTCGTCATTTCCGGGCACATCCCCTCGCTTCGCTCGTGTATGTACCCGGCATTCTGAGGTATCGTCTTCCAGACGATGTCACATCATATTACTTGCAAAACTTGAATCAAGAGTCCACTTTAAAAAGTCCGCAACGCAAAAAAATGCAATAATATGATGGTATATGAGATAATTTTTGTATCTTTACACTTGTAATAAAGGCAACGA
>ONYS01000199.1 GCA_900322095.1 uncultured Prevotella sp. | reverse complement strand
CCATAAACGGAGACTGACAAAATGCAGAATATGCAAAAGGCAAGCCACCTTCTGATGTTTTGCCATCGTATTTTAGGGTTTGGCATTTTTGTTGAAGAGTTGTTACCCCCCCCTAAAAAATTTAACGAGCTCTTGAATTTCAAATTCTCTTTTCATAATGCTTTGCCTGTTGCGTTAATAATAATGTTAGCAGTCCAGGATTTTACGCGTCTTGGAAGTCGTGCCTTTGTGTGTAGTGTGGTCTACAATTTTATATAGTTATTACGTCTTCGGCAAAGATATGAAAAAATAATGATAAAAACAAGATTAAATGTTTTTTTGTTTTCTGGGCAAATGGGACAGCAAAAAAAGGGGCGCGATCGCTCACGTCCCTTCAATCTTTTTTATCCCAAGTTTTTATCCCATACCAAGTGCGACGCGTGACCTTGTTCACCGCCGCAAAGGCAAAACGCATTATCCCATCTTCATCTGCCTCAGCAAGTCTTTTTGATGCTCATTGAGGTCGGTGGGGAGCTTTACGTTGTAGGTGATGATCAAGTCGCCGTAAGTGCCGTCGCCGCGGTCGTAGCCTTTTCCACGCACGCGCACCTTCGTGCCGTTCTGCGTGCCGGGTTTCACCTTCAGTTTAATCTTCGTGCCGTTGCGCAGTCCGATGACGACATCGCCGCCCAAGAGCATGGTATACATGTCGAGGTTGACCGTTGCGTTCATCTCGCCCGTATGCTGGCGCGCCTGCTGAGAGCCGAAGCCGCTTGAGAAGTGGCTGCTAAAACCACCGCCGCCGAACAGATCCTTGAAGAAGCTCGAGAACCCGCCGTTGCCGAACGACTCAAAGTCGAACCCGTCGAAAGGACTGCCGCCACTGCCACCGCTGCTGTAGAAGTGCTGTCCGCCACCAGCGTTGTTGAAGGCCTCGGCCTCTTTCCATTTTTCACCATATTGATCGTACTTCCTGCGCTTCTCGGGGTCGTTGATCACTTCGTAAGCCTCGTTGAGCGCCTGGAATTTAGCTTTCGCTTTAGGATCGTCGGGGTGCAGGTCGGGGTGGAACTGCTTTGCCCGCTTCAGATATGCCTTACGGACATCCTTCTGAGGGATGTTCTTGTCAACACCAAGAATCTTGTAATAATCAATAAATGCCATAATTCACTTCCTCCATTTCTATGAATACAAGCAGCAAAAAATGTGCCATGCGGCATTTCTACCTCGACTTATTGCGCATATACCAAGGGTGGACATAGAGCAGATAGAAGGCGAGCACGGCAACAGAGATGACAATTCCACACTGGAACACCTTGCTGGGATGGGCATGGAAGAGTCCATAGCCGGCAGCCAGGCCAAGGGCAAGCCCACTCTCCCAAGCCAGAATGTAGGTGGATTGTGACGTGCCTCGCTGACAATGGTCGCTGAGCTTTACGAAAAAGAGCAGGAAGCGGGAGCCGATAATGCCCACACTGAAGCCCAACATCACGGGAGCAATGGCGTACACCACCGGCATGTTGCCACGGAGCAGCATCATGGCCAAGGCCACGATCATGCAGATGAGTCCCGAGACACACTGGCTGGCGAGCTCGGCATTGGCAAAGACATATTTCTCGGCCAGAATGGCCAGCAGAAAGCCGCCCATGATGAGCGCATAGAACTGTGGCTGACGGATAGCACTCACGAGCATACCGACGACCATGGCCACGGGGAGGAAACAGAAGAAAAGCGTAAGCCCCCGCGGAAGGAAGAAGCGGTCGAGACTCAGCAAGGGAACCTCGTCGGGTGCCTTGAAGGGAAACTTCACCAGGTTGACCAGAATGAAGGCCGCTATCACAAAGCCTACGCTGATGAGCGACGCCGTGCGGTTCCAGGCTGTGAGCAGCAAGGCCAGGCAAGGCCCGACCGACAAGGCGAAACGGCCAAACCAGGCCATGTGGTGATTGGCCTCTGTACGCAGAAACGACTCGCACTCGTCAATCACCAAGGTCGACAGCAGGAGCATCTGAGACAGGCCAAAGGTGGCACCGGTCAGGAAAGCCGACACAAACACCACGCTACACATGACCCGGTGGCTCATGGGCAGGGTGTGGACTGTGAACCACGAAAGGGCTGCCAACAGCAAGGCCAGCGAGCCCATCATCAGCAGGCACACCTTGTTGCGACGGTAGTTTTGCACAAGGTAGTTGCAGAAAGGACCGAGCGCATAAAGTCCGATGCCGTAGCAGACCGCCATCAGGGCGATCTCCTCCATGTCGAGTCCAAGAATCGTTGCCCGCTCCGGGGCGATCACGGCCAGCATACTGATGGATGCGACGAGGGCGAACTCGGCAAAGGCCAGTTTCCAAAAGTCTTTGTGCCAGAGTCTGATGTGTATGGGCGTGTTTTGCGTGTCCATATATATATATAAATAAATAAATAGGTTGATGACTTATTCGGAAAATACGACGGAGAGCTCTCCCCCTTCGGGATGCGGCAAGCTTGAGGGCGACAGTTGCCGCAGTGGGCTCATCCAAAGGAGTTCAATAGCTCTCCTCGCCGTTGGGGAACGAACCGTCCTTCACCGCACGCACATAGTCGCCCACCCCATCGGTGAGCGCCTGTCCCAAATGGGCAAAGTGGCGCAGGAATTTGGGCTTGAATCCTTCGGTCATCCCCATGGCATCGGCCCAAACGAGGATCTGCCCGTCGGTGGCGTTGCCTCCGCCAATGCCTATGGTAGCCATGCTGACCTCGCGGGTAACCTCTTCGGCAAGCTGGGCC
>ONYS01000042.1 GCA_900322095.1 uncultured Prevotella sp. | reverse complement strand
ACTACAAAGATACAAATAAAATGTTAAATAGCCAAGCAAAAACGATATTATTTTCTGATTATCAGAACGTTACATTTATTCAGTGAACACTAATTATCAACGAAGAATGAAAATTTCTCCGAATTTGAAAGCTAGAGGACTAAAATTTTCCAACTCACTATATATGGGTCATAAGCCTATTTGCTCCTCTGACAGCCTGTGATGTTAGCCCAAAAATATCAGACATGCCGCTTTTGCTGACTATGCATAAGTCATTGTACTCATAAAAGCGAGGCAATATCGCAATTATGATAATGGCTGCCACGTGGTAACCATATTGCTGCCACGTGGTAACCAACGAGAAAAGTGTGGTTTTAACCTAATATTGTAGGAATCTATGGAAAACAAAACGACATCACACTCTTGCCCGCTTACCAAGGGCAACGTGAAGGCTGTGATGACAGAGTTCCGATAGCTTGCAGTGGAGCTATTACTGTTATAATTCGCCAATTTATAAGGGTGGATAACTTTAGTAAGTAATTGCCTGGAAGGCAATACCTCAGAAACCGTGTACATACACGAGCAAAGCGAGTGGATGTGCCCGGATTAGAGAAAAGTAAATAATTCTGCCTGGAAGGCAGTACCTTCTATATTTGAGGTAGTGCCTTCCAGGCACGTCCTTTCTTGCATTACACACCGGGCACACGTCCGCTTCGCTCCCGTGTACCCGGTTACTAAGGTACTGCCTTCCATGCAGTTAATCACTTCTGAAAGCTCAGTGAATTAAAAATTATGTTTGGCAACAGCCTAATTATGCATTATGAATTGTGATTTATGAATTAGGATGGGCAACAGCCCCGAGGGGGCTGACTCTCGGTAACCCCAGTTCAGCGACGTTAGGAGCGCAGACCGGGGTAGGTATCAGCAGTTTTCAGTGAACTCAGTGCCCCGAAGGTGGCACACTAGCGCGAAGCGCGCAGACAGAAAGATAGTCAGATGAAGTTTAGTATCGTCTTCATTCCTGACGACGAAGATTTACTATTGATGTACATCGGAGGGGCTTGGCCGCCAGGAATGACGGCCCTCCTAAATGTTTATTGCTCAAAGCTCCGCTGCGCGGAATAGAGAATAATTGCAAAAGATGCTGTCCGACGTACATCAGCCAACCGCCTGACGTACGTCGGACAGGATCAAAAAAACGCGACTTATGAGGATAAGTCGCGCTGAATAATAAGTGAAATAAAAGGATTTCTTATTATTAGAAGTCGATGTCTACACCCACTCCGAGAACCTTGTTGGTGCGGGTGAAGTCGTCGGAGCACTCTACCGTGACGCCCTGGACGTCCTGGGTGTAGTCCTTCTTGAAATGCTTGTAGTTGGTGAAGAAGTAGGCCACATTCACCTTCATCTTCTTCGTCACGCTGAACTTGGCACCAAAACCGAAGCTGTGGCTGCTGGTGACAAAGCTCATGTCGTTGATGGACCCCCCGTCGCCGAGTCCATAATCGGTGATCTGACCACCGCAGCTCACAAGGATGTCCTTCGTGATGTCCCACTCCACACCTGCGAGATACTCGCGTGTGTTGTGGCTCAGATATTTCTGTTTGTCGTTGGCCATTCGGGCGTCCTTATCGAAATAATAGTGGGTGCTGGCCATGACGCGCAAGTTGGGCAGTACAGAATACTGCGCACCCACGGTCCAGAGTCCGGGCAAGTCGTTGGGCGTGTTCACGCCGTCGGTGAAGAGGCCCGTATCGTCGCGCTTGGTATGGTTCTCAATGTTGAAGTGAGTAGTGAACTCCAGACGTGTGGCAAAGTTGAACTTGCCCACCTTGTAGTCCACACCGACAATAGGCGTGATGCCCCAGCCGTACTGGTCGCAGTCGACATACTTGTCGGCAAACTGCTCCTTGGCCTTGTTCATCTTTTCCGAGGCGGCCTGACATTGCTCAGCCTTTTGGAGATAGGTCTGCTGCGAGGTCGGGTCGTCGGTCATCTCGGAAGCACGCATGCGATAATAGAAGGCCATATCAGAATAGGTGGTGGCCTGTGTGCCGAAATAGTCGTAAAGCTTCACGTTGTTATTGGCGATGGAAGCAGAGATGTTGACGATATTGCCTTCGTAGGTGTTCCAGATATAGTTGAAACGCGCTCCGGCATACACGGCCCAGTGCTCATTGAACTTATAGGTCATACCGAACTGCAAGCCAAAGTCGAGCTGGGTACCGTTCATATACGATTGCATGCTATAGGATGGCTTGTCGGTGGTGAATCCCTGCTGGGCGAGAAGAGCCGGCACCAGGGACACGGTGCGCTCGAAAGAGCCGAGTCCGTCGTTGAAAGTGGCCTTACCGCCACCCCCATTGAGGGCGAATCCCAACTGGAATCCCCAATTGTCGTAGTTGAGAGCAGCCTGGAAAGAAGGAAGAACAGGGACAGAAGCCTTGCCACGGAATTTCTTTGTACCGTCTTCGTTGCCGCCATTCATCTTGAAAGGCTGATAGAAAGCACTCTCGTAGGGAGTTCCTTTGAAAGCAGGCACATTCATGCCGCTGACGATGGTGCGCGTCTGGTAAACGTTTTGGACGTTGAGTGACAAATGAAAACCTTTACCCAAGAATGCCACTCCTGCGGGGTTGCTGTAAACGCCATCGATAGCAATCACACCATCGCGGGCGAAATTGCGGTTAAAAGAGATGTTCTGATTCGTGTTGGTGAGCAATCCACCAGCTTGAACGTTACTTGCTACAGCCACTGCAGCTGCTAAAACCGCAAACTTTGCTTTGTTCATCTAAATAAATTTTAGTTAAATCGGTCGCAAAGGTAACAAAAGTGTTCTAAATTTCACTTATAATCCAGATATTATTAAGCAATATTAACGAATAGAGATAGAGATCCGCGGGCGAACAATAGGAGGAAAGAAGGGGGAAAAAAGGAGGGACGAGGGGATTTGCGTTCCCCTCCCTTTGTAGGGAGGGGTTAGGGGTGGGTCTGCTTCTTCTGATTCTTTGCAATAGCCATGTATTCCGACGGGGTGAGGCCGGTAGAACGCTTGAAGGCACGGATGAAGCCACCGCGCGAACTGAATCCAACGCTCTGCGAGATGGCCTCGATGGTGAGGTTGCCATAGCGCTCGAAGTCGTTGATGCGCTTGCAGGCCTCCTTGATGCGGCTCTCGCTCAACAAGATACTGAACGAGCGGTTGAAACACTCGTTGATGACACGCGACAGCAACTTGCTGCTCACATTGCAGAGCTGAGCCATCTGGTCGATGCTGAAGTCGGTCTTACTGATGATATCGGGATTGTTCAGCGCCTCCTCCACCTTATATCTGATGGCCGTCGTCTCTTCCTCGGAGAGCAGAGCCTTCGGATCGCGGCTCTTGTCAGCAGGCGATGCAGGCTTCGGCTTCTGGTTCTTTTGCAACTGCAAAATCATGTCCTGCTGCTCCTTCTCCCGTTTCAGCGAGGAGATGTTGTGGCGGTAGAGTTCCAGGTTGCGCTGTTTCAATTCCTTGTTCTTCTTATAGACCATCATAAGCATCCAGAAAAAGACCAACAGCGAGAGCAGCGCCGCGATGATGATGATATTCCGGCGCAAGAGATGTTGACGGATGACGTTCATCTCCTCGTGGGCAACCTGCAGACGGCTGACGAGGAACGTTGTCCGCACACCAGCCAACCGACCCTGGTAGAGCATCGAGTCGCGCTGTTCAAAGTAGTCGAGCTTGTAGAGCCGGGCTCGCGTCGTATCTCCCCGCATCAGGTAATATTGAGAGAGAAACAGGCTCGCCTCTTTCCTGACGTCAGGGTTGTTGTATTCGTCGACCATATCTTGAAGCTGCGTGGCATAGAGGCGGAGCGAGTCGGGCTGATGCCGCATGATGGCGATGTCGGCCAGTCCGGTCAAGGCCTGACAGCGCTTGCGGCTGTTGTCCTTACTGGGCGGGAATGCGGCGAGCATCTCGTGGAAGAGGCCCGAGGCCTTGTCCCACTGATGGTCACGCAGGGCCACCGTCGTGCGGTAGACAAACTGCGAGAACTTCATGAACTGCACATCTCTCAGCTTCGGAAGAACGTTGAAACTGTCGATGAGTGAGCGATTGTAGTTGATGATGTCGTCGGAATAGCCCATACAGCAGGCATTGTTGAAGGAGACGTAGGCACTCTCCCACTCTTTCCGGGCTACAGCCTGATGGAAAGCCGTCTGATAGACATTGAGCGCAAACTCTGTATTCTCCTTTGTAGGAATGCACTCAGCATAGAAATTGGCCAGATGGGCCAAGTTGATGAGCAGTCCGGTGGAAGGGTGCTTGCCGTAGAGTTCACGGGCTTTCGACAGACACTGGAGGGCTCGGCCATAGTCGTAGAAATGGAAGATGTAGACCGTTGCCATACTGTTGTAGGCACTGCCCTTCTCTTCTCTCTGTTTTAGGCTGAGCCGGTTGTCGGGAGAAAGCTTATCGATGACGGCCTGATAACGGGCCAGAGCCTTGTCGGCCTCGACACACTTGGGACCGTATTCGCAATGAGCATGCATAGAGCGGCTTTTGTCGTCTGACGAAAGCGCATCGTTCTTGGCCCACAAACACATGGGCAGCAAGAGCAGTAGGAGAAAAGGTAGAAAATTGGTTGTTTTTAAGTTCACGCTGGCAAATTTATAAATTATTTCTCAGAAAAAGAAATAACTTTTGGCGAGATTTCGCCTATTAGGATATTTTTCATCCGCGTCGTCTTGCCAAGTCAGTATAGAGGACGAAATATTTCCACAGAGCCGTGGCGAGTGGTGCCTGACAAATCTCGCCATTGAGCAGCATGCGGAAAACCGTCTCTTTATCAATGAGATACACGTTGATGTCCTCTGTAGAGTCGAGATGGCGTTTTGAAGTGCGACTTACCCCCTGGGCAAAGAAACTGTACATCTTATTATCCTGCAAGCCGCCCTGCGCATATTCCACGGCCAGCATCTTCCATTCGCCGCCGCCAAAGCCCGTTTCTTCTTCCAGTTCGCGCTTTGCTGCCTCAACGGGTTGTTCGCCCTCCTCCAGAATACCGGCCGGAATCTCCGTCAGTATCGTTCCCGCGGCATGGCGGTACTGGCGCTCGAGGATGAGTTTGCCATCTACGGTCTCGGCCACGATACACACCACAGGCGAGAAATGCAGCAGATAGAAGTCGTCGTAGACCTTACCGTTGGGCAGTTGTACCTTTTCCTTGTAGGCGTCGAGGTGGGGCCGGTGGACGATATTCTCCCGTCCGAGCACCTTCCAGCGCAAGCTGTCATCGTCGAAATGGCGGGCACACAGGTCTTTGACCAGCCACGACGTGTCCGGCTGTTGCGGGTCAGCCGTATCGCGGAAACCTGCCTGCCGGAACAAATCAACGCGCTCTGAACGCAGTTCTACGCTGGCCGTACGATAGCCGAAAGTGGAAGCCTCAGCCACAGCCGAATTCAAAAGTTCAATAGGCAAGCCTTTCTGTACATAAACATCAGCCATACGGAAATCCACAATCTCGCAATCGTCCTCGCCTTTCGACGCCGCAGGACAGAAGCCACACATCGCGACAATTGCGCCATCATCTTCAGCCACCAACAATTCGGCCCGCGGCTGGGATGCATAGTAATCATAAGCGTCACTCTCACTCAGTCTCCTGCTGAATTCAACGACTTGCCGCTGGCGAGGATGACTCAGCTCATCGTCTTTCCTTATTCTTCTGATGTTCATATACCTTATATATAATAAGGAGGAAGCAAGCGGTCGGTTGGGAAACGTTTCGCTTAACTTCCTCCATGCGTTCAATATTTTAAACTTGGAGCACGCTGTCGACGGCTTCGTCAGTTCGAGAGGCCATCATGCAGCGCGTTGCCGGTTTATTCAAACGGGTTCTCCGTTGGATAAGGCAAGTTCTTCGGACGGTTGTACTGCACATCCTTGATGCCCAGATAGCGGAACACCTCGTAGAGTGTCTTGCCGACGTGAGCGAAAGCCACTGCGCCGTGGTGAGGATAGTGCTTCTCGATCAGCACGTGGCGATAGAAGCGACCCATCTCGGGAATAGCGAAGATGCCGATGCCGCCGAAGGAGCGTGTGGGAACGTCGAGCACCTCACCCTGTGCTATATAGGAACGAAGCGTGCCCTCGCTGTCGCACTGCAGACGATAGAAGGTGATCTCGCTGGCAGCAATGTCGCCCTCGAGCGTACCACGTGTGAAGTCGGGCGTGCAGCCGTTCTCCAACAGACGGTTCTGGATGAGCTGGAACTTGATGGCGCGGTTGGAGCACATCTTGCACGACGGCGTGTTGCCGCAGTGGAAGCCCATGAATGTATCGGTGAGACGATACTTGTCGCCGTACTTCTTCACGATGTCCTCGTCGTAGATGTACTTTGGCGTAGAGTTGTTGATGTCGAGCAGCGTCACGGTATCGCCGCTGGCGCACATGCCGATGTATTCAGACAGGGCTCCATAGATATCCACCTCGCAGGCCACGGGGATGCCGCGTGTGGCGAGACGGGAGTTGACATAGCAGGGCTCGAAGCCAAACTCCTTCGGGAAGGCGGGCCAGCACTTGTCGGCAAAGGCCACATACTGGCGTGAGCCCTTGTGCTCCTCGGCCCAGTCGAGCAGGGTGAGTTCAAATTGTGCCATGCGCGGCAGCAGTTCCTTATAGTAGCGGCCTTCGCCCATCTCCTTCTTCATATCCTCGCAGACGGCGGGAATGCGCTCATCGTCCTTGTGCTGACGATAGGCAACGAGGAGGTCGAGCTCTGAGTTTTCCTCAATCTCCACACCAAGCTCGTAGAGGCCCTTGATGGGAGCGTTGCAAGCGAAGAAGTCTTGTGGACGGGGACCGAAAGTGATAATCTTCAAGCCTTTCAGACCGATGATGGTGCGGGCCACGGGCACGAAGTCCTCGATCATGCGTGCAATATCCTCGGCTGTACCCACGGGGTAAGAGGGAATGTAGCCCTTCAAGTGGCGCATGCCGAGGTTGTAGGAGCAGTTGAGCATACCGCAGAAGGCATCGCCACGGCCGTTGATCATGTCGCCGTCGCCCTCAGCAGCAGCGACAAACATCACGGGGCCGTCGAACTTCTGGGCGATCTCGGTCTCGGGTGTCTCAGGACCGAAGTTACCAAGGAATACCACGAGTGCATTGCAGCCTTGGTTCTTCACGTCTTCAACGGCCTTAAGCATGTCGAGCTCGTTTTCTACGGTTGTCTGGCAATCGTAGATTTCGCCCTTATAAGCCTTAACGATGTTTTCACGACGTTGTGTAGATAGTTTGATAGGAAAGCAGTCACGGCTCACTGCGATGATGCCGAGTTTGACTACTGGAATGTTGTTACTGATCATAATGAAATGATTTGAATTGATATAAATTCTAAGTACTGTAGATGATTCGGATGTGAGAACCTCGTGGAAGTCACACCGGTGTTAGTTGTTATCTGCAAAATTAATTATTTTTGTAGAAACAACACCAATTCATCTGTTATTAAATTGAAAATTGCAGAATTATTTTTCTTTGGAGGGCCGTCAATCCTCATGGTCAACAATGAAGACCGATGTACATCAATAGCGAAATCTGCGTCGCCATGTCGAAAATGAAGCCAATTGCGGGAGCTGAAAATTACTATTTTACGCATGAAAAACATTCCTAAAACCCGTAACAATGTCACAGGTTGCGAAAAATGTAACAAAAGATGAAGGTTTTTTGTTGTTTGATCACGAAAATTTCAATAGATTTGCAAACGTAAAAACTACTTTCAAACAATCCATTAATAAGCCAAACGGCAACAGAGGCAACATTAGAGAGAACTAAAAACAAAGCAACACTTCAAATTTTTATTTCAGGTATAGAACTGCTATTTCGTTCTTATTTCTATTTCGGGTTAAGTATTATCACATCTCAACACAAGCGGCAAGCCGTGAGGCATGCCGTTTGTTTTTTATATGGCTAAAAAGCTATTGACGACGCAATCCAACGCCAAATGTAGGAGGGCCGTCATTCCTGACGGCCAAGAAAGAAAGGCAGATTGCGCGCCCTAAGTAAATCATTCGGCGGCAGGAATGCCGCCGCTCCTAAACACCATCGGCGCTGACATCAATCATAATTCACAATTAGGCTGGCGCAACAATGGATATCATTCCAAGAGGAGTTAGTTATTCGTTATTATTCTGTTTCCGCGTAGCGGACCGTTAAATAACATTTGTAGGGAGGGTTTAGGAGGGCCGTCATTCCTGACAGCCAAGAAAGAAAGGCGGATTGCGCGCCCTAAGTAAATCATTCGGCGGCAGGAATGCCGCCGCTCCTATTGGGTGTCTCATTTTTTGTTTTCACGAATCAGTAATCGAAAAGTGTGACATTTTAAGAAACTGCGACATACTAAGCATAAAAAAACTTCTTTTTATTCAATTCTTTCCCTATCTTTGCAATCGTAGATTCTTATAATTGATTTTTAATTCGGACAAAGACTCGTAGATAATGATTAACACAAAAACTTTGATTTAAAGGACATAGGACACAACAAGATCGACTCGCAAGAAAACTCACAGTAGGTAGAAAAAAGATAGAGAACTCCAGCCTATGCTACTTAAATCCTAATTTATGCAGACACAATGTAACAAGCGGCACGCCGAGAGGTGCGCCGCTTGTTGCGTTAAAGGTTTTATCAGCGATATGTTTATGTTTTATCCGTTATGGGTTGATGATTTATCCATCATTTGTTGATGATTTATCCGTTATGAGTGGATGGTTTCTTGCCCAATTCCCAGAAAGCCACAGCCGCCGCGGCAGCGACATTGAGCGAGTCGACGCCATAGGCCATCGGAATCTTCACCACATAGTCGGTCTGCGCAATCGTCTCCTTGGGCAATCCGTCGCCCTCGGTTCCCATCACGATGGCCAGTCGCGGTTCCTGCTTCAGCACAGCGCTTTCGAGCGGAATACTATTGTCGGTGAGCGCCATGGCAACAGTCTTGAAGCCCAGTTCGCGGAGTTCGTGAAAATCATTGCTCACCCAAGTCCAAGGCACGAGCATCACCGTACCCATGCTCACGCGCACAGCCCGGCGGTTGAGCGGGTCGCAGGAGTCACGCGTCACCAGTACGGCATCCATTCCCAGCGCGGCGGCCGAACGAAAGATGGCACCGATGTTGGTGGTGTCCACTACCCCATCGATGATCACCACACGGCGGGCATCGCGGCAGACATCGGCAACCTGTCGGTCGGCTGGCCGACGCATAGCGCACAGCACGCCCCGCGTGAGTGTGTATCCCGTGAGCCGCGCCAGCAGTTCCCGGCTACCCGTGTAGACAGGCACGTCGCCCAGACGCGCGACGATATCTGAGGCGTCGCCCGTGATATGCCGTTGCTCGCACAGCAGCGCCACCGGCTCATAGCCAGCGCCAAGCGCCACGCGAATCACCTTCGGACTCTCAGCTATAAAGAGTCCGTCTTCGGGATGCAAACGGTTTTTCAACTGCGTCTCGGTGAGTTTTGAGAAGACGGCCACGCGCTCATCGTCGAGCGATGTGATGGGAATGATATTCATATCGACTGATTTTGGATAGATAATTGCGACTGCAAAAGTAACCAAAATCATGGAGACTGCAACAAACTTGCTGAAAAGATTCCTTTCAGGAGCCTTCATCGTGCATGTGCTTTGTGTGCTCTGCGGCATAAGACGCCGATTTCTTGCATTGTATAAATTATCAATTGCAGCGCTAAATAATCATTGCGCTACGAAAGGATTTCCAATCTTTTTTCTTAACTTTGCTGTCAAAAGTGAAGAATATGTTGAACCTGGGTTCATATTTTCCCATCACCGACCCCACACTGATTTTCCTCGTGGTGTTGCTGATTATCCTTCTGGCCCCCATCATCATGGGCAAGCTGCGCATTCCCCACATCATCGGAATGGTGCTTGCCGGCGTGCTCGTGGGCAAAGACGGGCTCAACATACTCGTGCGTGACGACAGTTTTGAACTGTTCGGACGCGTGGGTCTCTATTACATCATGTTTCTCGCCGCACTGGAGATGAACCTGGAGAGCGTGAAGCGCCATCCGTCGAAACTGCTTATCTTCGGAGCGCTCACCTTCAGCGTACCGCTCGTGATGACCTATATAATAGGTATAGCGGTGCTGAAGTATGTTCCTGCGGCGGCCCTGCTGCTGGGCTGCATCATGTCGTCCAACACGCTCGTCAGCTATCCCATCGTCTCGCGCTACGGACTGCAGAGCGAGCGTTCGGTGACGCTCAGCGTCGGCGCCAGCATGATCGCCCTCACGCTCGCCCTCATCCTCATGGCGGCCATTGTCGCAGGTCACACTCCCGGCTCAGGCACGCTGGGCTTCTGGATGTGGTTCACGATGAAGCTGCTGCTCTACTGCGCCCTGCTCGTCTGGCTCATTCCCCGCCTCACCCGCTGGTTTCTGCGCCGCTACTCCGATGCCGTCATGCAGTTCACCTTCGTCCTCTGCGTTCTCTTTCTCAGCGCCGCTCTGAGCGAGTATGTCGGCATGGAAGGCATCTTCGGAGCATTCCTGGCCGGACTGATTCTCAACCGCTATATTCCCCCACTCTCCCCGCTGATGAACCGCATTGAGTTTATCGGCAACACGCTTTTCATCCCCTACTTCCTCATCGGCGTGGGCATGCTCATCAACGTGCGCCTCATCTTCACGGGCGGCAGCGTCTTGTGGGCCGTGTTCTGGTTTGTGCTGATAGGCACGCTCGGCAAGGCCATCGCCGCCTACATTGCTGGCATTGGGTTCCGAATGTCGATCAGCCATGCCAACATGATGTTCGGTCTCACCTCAGCCCATGCCGCGGGTGCCATCGCCATGGTGATGGTGGGCATGCAGTTGCACACGGCCGACGGACAACCGCTGGTCAACAACGACATGCTCAACGGCATCGTCATTATGATTCTCTTCACGTGCATCATCTCATCGCTGGTGACCGAACACGCCTCGCGGCAAATCATCCTGCGCAACAAGGAACTGCCCGCCGAAGACTACAAAATCGACGAGAAGATACTCATCCCCGTGCGCTATCCTGAATATGCCAACCGACTGGTCAACCTCGCGCTGATGATGCGTGACCCCAAGCGCAACCGGGGACTCGTGGGACTCAACGTTGTCTACGACGACGAGAACATGCGGCAAAACCAGGAAGCGGGCCGACGGATTCTCGACCAGGTGACGCGCTTTGCCGCTTCAACCGACGTGAGGATGGAGACGCAGGTGCGCGTGGCTGCCAACATCGCCAACGGCATCATGCACGCGTTCAAGGAATTCCAGTGCTCCGAGATTGTCATCGGCATGCACACCCACTTCTCTTCGTCGACGAAATTCTGGGGACAGTTTCATCAGAGTCTGTTCAACGGCCTCAACTATCAGATCATCATGGCCCGCCTGATGCAGCCGCTCTCCACGCTGCGCCGCATCGTGGTGTGCGTACCGTCGCGCGCCGAGTTCGAGCCGGGCTTCTACCGCTGGCTGTCGCACCTCTGCCGACTGGCCGAGAACCTGGACTGCCGCATGGAGATACACGGCCGTAGCGACACCTTGCAGCTCGTGCGAGAGTTCATCAGCAACAACTTCCCCAACGCCCGTGTGGAACTGTTCCCCATGGAGCATTGGAACCAGTTGCCCGGACTGGCATCGCGAATCAACGACGACCACATCTTCGTGGTGGTGGTGGCGCGCAAGGGCACGGTGAGCTACAAGACCGCCATGGACCGTTTGCCCGACGAGATCACCCGCTTCTTCTCGGGAAAGAATCTGCTCATCATCTTCCCCGACCAGTTTGGCGTGGACAAAACCGACAAGATGACATTTGCTCAGTCGCAGCACACCGAGGAAGAGAGCGCCTACAGCATACTGGGCTCATGGCTCCACCGCAAGCTGAACAGACTGAAGAGACTCAGGAAATAGCAGTCTATTTGCCCCCGCAGCCTCAACCAGGCGGCCGAGAAAACGACCGGCCATAACAACACAAAAATTCATTCAACAATGATAGACATCAAGAATATAACGAAATCTTTCGGGCCGTTGCAAGTGCTGAAAGGCATCGACCTCCATATCGACAAGGGCGAGGTGGTCTCCATCGTAGGGCCTTCGGGCGCCGGAAAGACCACGCTGCTCCAGATCATCGGCACGCTCGATAAGCCCGACGGTGGTTCGGTCGTCATCGATGGCATCGACACGAGCACGCTCTCCACGCGCAAGCTGAGCGACTTCCGCAACCAGCACATCGGTTTCGTATTTCAGTTTCATCAGCTTCTGCCCGAGTTCACGGCTCTGGAAAACGTCATGATTCCCGCCCTCATCGGAGGCAAGAGCCGCAGCAAGAGCAAGGCCCGCGCGCAGGAGTTGCTGTCGTTTATGGGCCTTGGCGACCGCGCCGGACACAAGCCCGCGCAGCTCTCGGGCGGCGAGAAGCAGCGCGTGGCCGTGGCGCGAGCACTGATGAACGAGCCCGACGTGATTCTGGCCGATGAGCCTTCGGGCAGCCTCGACTCGAAAAACAAGGCCGAGCTGCACCAGCTCTTCTTCGACCTGCGCGACAAACTGGGGCAGACGTTCGTCATCGTCACCCACGACGAGCAACTGGCCTCCATCACCGACCGCACCATCCACCTCAAGGACGGAATGATTACGGGAGAGGAAAGGCACAGAACCACCCCGACAGAACCCAACGAAGAACCCAATAATGCACAATAGCCCATGTTACCACAAGTGAAAATCGGCGACTTCAATCGCCTGAAAGTGAAAGAGCTGGCCCGCCGCGAGGGCTACGGGCCCGTATTCGGCCTCTATCTTGAAGGCGGGCGCGAGGGCGACATCCTCATGCCGCAGAAGTACGCGCCCGAGGGCGTGAAGCCCGGCGACGAAGTGGACTGCTTCGTCTATCTCGATCAGGAGGAGCGCCTCGTGGCCACCACCGAGAAGCCGCTTGCCAAGGTGGGCGACTTCGCATGGCTCAAGTGCTCATGGGTGAACGAATACGGCGCCTTCCTCGACTGGGGCATCACGAAGAACCTCTTCTGTCCCTTCCGCGAGCAGAAGAAGCGCATGGAGGTGGGCAACAGCTACATAGTCCACATCCACATCGACGAGGAGAGCTACCGTCTGATGGCCTCGGCCAAGGTGGAGCATTATCTCTCTCACGACAAGCCGGCCTATAAGCCCAACGACGAGGTAGACCTGCTGGTGTGGCAGAAGACCGACCTCGGCTTCAAGGTGATTGTCGACAACAAGTTCGGCGGACTCGTCTACAAAGACCAGATCTATCAGTACATCCACAGCGGCGACCGGCTGAAAGGCTACGTGGCCCAGGTGCGTGCCGACGGCAAACTCGACATCACGCTCCAACCCGCGGGCCGGCGCGAGACGGAGGACTTCGCCCAGACGCTGCTGCAATGGCTCAAGGACAACGGCGGCAGCTGTCCGCTGGGCGACAAGAGCGACGCCGAAGACATCAAGCGGATGTTCCTGGTGAGCAAGAAGACCTTCAAGCGGGCCATCGGCGCGCTCTACAAGCAGCACCTCATCGTGCTCGAAGGCAATGGCTTCCGACTCACCACGGAAGACTGACCTTACGGGCTTAGAAGCTCACCACAGATATAAAACCAGAACAAAACTAACATAACAAATCTATGAAGAAGATTCTCTTTATTCTCGGTTCTCTCCGAGAGAAATCATTCAACAAGCAGGTGGCCCAGTACGTGGAGACGCTGCTTGAGGGCAAGGCCGAAGTGAAATGGCTGAGCTTCACCGACGTTCCCTTTATGAATCAGGACATCGAGTTCCCCACTCCCGAGCCCGTGGCACGCGTAAGAAAGGAAGTGATGGAGAGCGACGCCCTCTGGGTGTTCACGCCTGAATACAACTACAGCTATCCCGCTCTCGTGAAGAACCTCTTCGACTGGCTCTCACGCCCAATGACCACCGACCCCAACAACCATCAGACGGCCATCCAGGGCAAGCCTGTCATGCTGACCGGCATGGGCGGAAAAAATAAGACCTGGGACTGCCGCGAGAAGCTCACCGCACTGCTCGACTTCCTGCAGGCCAAGGTGCTGACGCCGCAGGCCGGACTCATGGTGAACGTCGAGGCATGGGCCGACAACAAGGTGGTGCTGACCGACGAGCAGAAGGAAGAACTGAAGAAACAGGTCGAGAGCCTGCTCATCAGTTTAGAATAAGCCAACTTTCTACAGCCATCAACCATTTGGCATCTCCGCAGTGGGGATGCCTAATGCGGAAGGCTGTTAAGACTAGCCTTTTCGTTATAATATCCTACATCTTGGCTTAAAAATTCAACGCATTGGTAGAAAATTTAGTTAAATTTATCTCATTCTATTTGTTTTTGTTTAATATTTGACTATCTTTGCGTTTAAAAGTTATGGAATCAGCATCAATTTGCAGGAACAACGCGAAGGGTGTTGGTGGTTGGATGTATGGAACAAAAGAGATGACCCACCTCTTTTACCTCTCTCTCAACAACGTATCATTCAAAGAAAATTCACTTAAAACTGATGATTATGATAAAAAGAATCTCTACTCTTTTAGCCACTTTTGGCCTTGCCTTATCGTTTGGGCTGAATGCCAACGCCCAGACGTCGCAGATGGTCTATACGTACCATCACGCAGGTGAATCCACGACAACGTGGGGAACCAGCAAGCACGAGAACTATGATGTGGCCATCCACATCAACGACGCCAGCCTCGTGGGTAGCACCATCACGGGTATTCGTGTGCCGCTGCCCACTGATGTTTCAGGCTTGGAGCCCAAGGGAGCCGTCTTCCTCACGAAGACACTTAGCGTGAAGAGCACAGCCAATGTTGCCGACGTCGAAGTTGACTCATTCGACGTGAGCTCCGGCATGGTTGAGGTCAGTTTCCAGCAGCCTTACACCATCACCAGCGACGGCATCTACGTGGGCTACTCCCTCAAGACCAGCACCAACTTCGACAAAACTCCTCTGGTTGTTGTATCAAAGAGCGAGGCCGACGGTTTCTGGATTCACACCAGCAGAACCTATCGTAAATATACCGACAAGAGCAGCACGCTCGGCGTGGTATCGGCCATGGAAGTGTTCATCAACACCAACGTGACGGATGCCGCAACAGCCACGCTGACTGACCAGTACGCTCAGATTGGCGCTAAGCCCACGCTCAACGCTACCATCATCAACAAGGGCTGCAACGGTGTGCAGTCGGTGGACTACACCCTGAACTTCCAGGGTCAGACCATCACCCGTCATGCCGACTTGACCACAGCCATCCCCGGCTATTTCAACTCTACAGCCACTCTGCCCGTAGAACTTCCCACAGTGGAGGGCGCAGGACAGAAGACCGTATCGCTGACCATTGACAAGGTGAACGGCGTAGACAACCTCGCCGCCAACAAGGAAGCCACAGCAACGCTGACAGCCATCGCCTTCGTTCCCACGAAGCGTCCGCTCGTTGAGGAGTACACCGGTACATGGTGCGGATGGTGCCCGCGCGGTTTCGTAGGCATGGAGAATCTCTACGCTACTTATGGCGACGACTTCTGCGGCGTGGCCTACCACAATGGCGACCCGATGGAAACGATCGCAAGCAACGCCTATCCTAACAATGTGGAGGGCTTCCCCGATGCGTGGATCGACCGCAATCATGAGACCGACGCCTACTGCGGCGACAACTACGACGGTCACTATCATGCCAACGTCACCTACGAGCAGTTCAAGCAGCTCTTTGGCGTTGCCGACATCAGCGTGAAGGCTAGCCAGTCGGGCAACACCATCACGGCTACTGCCACAACGAAGTTCCCGTCTACAATGGAACTCAACGACCGCTATCAGCTGGGCTTCATCCTCACCGGCAACGGTTTCACGGGAACAGGCAGCGACTGGCAGCAGAGCAACTACTATCCCGGCTACGCCAGCAGTTATCCCGATGCCGATATGAACACCTTCACACAAGGCAGCTCACACGTCAGCGGACTCGTTTTCAACTTTGTCATCCTTGAGCGCTCGGGCGCCAATGGCATCAGCAACAGTCTGCCCGCTACCGTCAACGAGAGCGAGGAGAACACTTACACCTACACTTTCGACTTGAGCAAGGTGAGCAGCATCATTGCTGATCAGAACCTTACCTACGATGTGATTGCCATCCTTCTCGACACTCAGGACGACAACAGCTGCGTGAATGCCGCCAAGGGTCACGTGGAGAGCGCTACCGGCATCTCCAATGTCAACGCTGACGCTAAGAAGGCTACGGCACAGAGCTACTACAGCCTCGATGGCAAGCAGCTCACTGCTCCCGCCAAGGGTCTTAACATCGTGAAGATGAGCGACGGAAGCGTGAAGAAGATGATCGTGAAATAAAACTTAACAAATAGTAATAAGTACGGATTTCAATCGCCGTGGTTGTCTCTTGCAGCCGCGGCGATTTTGCGTTTATAGGGGCGTCGATGTTTCGTGACATCTGTCACGAATCAACGTGACATCTGTCACGAATCAACGTGACATTTGTCACGCACGAACGTGACATTTGTCACGCACGAACGTGTCATTTGTCACGAACAAACGTGACATTTGTCACGTGACGGTCGTCACAAAACAACGTGATGGTCGTCACTCACGAACGTGACGGTCGACACACACGGACGTGACGGTCATCACGAAGAAACGTGACGGTCGTCACGAGACATGAGTAGACGGTTTCTGTACGACAAGCATCTGTTATTCCTCCCCCGTAGTTGTAGGAGCGGCGGTATTCCTGCCGCCGAATGATTAACTTGTGATGGGCTAGCG
Source organism: uncultured Prevotella sp. (assembly GCA_900322095.1). Classification (GTDB taxonomy): domain Bacteria; phylum Bacteroidota; class Bacteroidia; order Bacteroidales; family Bacteroidaceae; genus Prevotella. The sequence continues at coordinate 16,682 of ONYS01000042.1, read as the reverse complement.
GTCTTTCTTGCTTGGCCGTCAGGAATGACGGCCCTCCTACCATGCGGTCCCACAACGCGTATCAATCGATATTTAACACATCACTGTTTTGCTCCCCTCCCTCTGTAAGGAGGGGCCGGGAGTGGGTCTTCTCCTTATTTCTTTAAAAATTCTTTCCCCCTCTTTCCTAATCCTCATAATTTACTTATCTTTGCATGTCATTTCACCACAACATGCTCTACACCATCAAACGCATAGCATCGCGAATCTGCCGCATTCCTCGGTCAAGAGGATTCGGCGTGCAGTCGCCCTCCGCCTATCGGTTTATCCGATATGTGCTCAACGAGCGCTATCCCTACTATGCCTACGAAGAACTGTGCCAACGCTTTCCGCAACTCGACGAGGGGCAGCGGCGGTGGTGCGAGTTGCTCTTCCGCCTGGCCAACTACGCTCAGGCCGAGGTGTGGTGGGAATTGTCACCGTGCAGCGATGCCGAAAAGGCCTACATCACAGCGGGCTGTCATAAGACGCAGTTGACGACCAACTGCCCTCATCCCGGCGTAATTCGTATGCAGGCCGACGGGCAGGCTACGGAGAACTTCAAGCTGTGCGTGGAAAGAGCCTCAGCCACAACGCTGCTCGTCGTCGGAGGAATTCACCGCAACCGCAGGGCGTTCAGGCTTTGGCGAAAGATGACTACCGACAGCCGCACGAGCGTGAGCTTCGACTTGTTCGACTGCGGCATCCTGTTTTTCGACAACAGAACCAAACAACACTATAAAGTAAACTATTGAACCATGTTTAGAATCTATACGAAGACCGGAGACAAGGGTACAACCCAGCTTTCAACCGGAGAACGAGTAAGCAAGGACGATCCGCAGGTGGAAGCCATCGGTACCATAGACGAACTCAATGCCCAAATCGGACTGCTGATGACCTACATCGAAGACAAACAAGTTCTTGAACGACTACACAATCTACAAACGACAATGTTCGACATCGGCGGCAACAAATCCATCCCCACAACACTGACCACACAATTGGAACAGGATATGGATGCAATGACAGAAGATTTGCCTCCATTGAGAGACTTCGTTTATCCCGGCGGATGCAGGGCCGCGGCCCTCAGTCACGTATGCAGGACGGTATGCAGAAGAGCTGAGCGCAACTTTGTCTCGCTGTCCAAAATCCGTACTGTAGACGCCAGCGTATTACTCTTTCTCAACAGATTATCGGATTATTTTTTCATTCTGGCCAGAAAATTAAACTTCGTTTACAATGTAGCCGAAAAAACATGGTGATTTTCTTGCAGAAAGATAGAAATTTTGTATTTTTGCGCAACCAATAGAAAAGGCACCGCCCAAAAGCCTGACTTTCGGACACGAAACGCCTTCGTTTGGATTTTCTCTAAGGAGAGAAACGAGTTAATGTAACTGGAATTGGCTTCAAAACTTGAAGATGCGCCCTGGCCCGCAACCAAAGACGAACTTATAGATTATGCCATTCGTTCAGGCGCACCTGCTGAAGTGTTGGAAAATCTTCAAGAGATAGAGGACGACGGAGAAACCTACGACAGTATCGAAGATCTGTGGCCCGACTATCCGTCGAAAGAAGACTTTTTATGGAACGAAGATGAATATTAAGTCATAGAAAAAGGCTGTCCTGAGAGGACAGCCTTTTTAATTCATAATTCACAATTCATAATTGGCTAACAGAATATTTACTTAATTGTTAGTAGGGACGTGCGTAGGAGGGCCGTCATTCCTGACGGCCAAGATTGAAAAAAGCGTCAAATGGTAGGAGGGCCGTCATTTCTGACGGTCAGGATTGAAAAGAGCGCCGAATGGGAGGAGGGCCGTCATTCCTGACGGCCGAGAAAGAACGCTTGCCCATCAAAAGTAAATCCTTCGGCGGCAGGAATGCCGCCGCTCCCACGAACTCCAAAGGAAGCAAGATAGGGCAAACTAACCAACCCATGACGGGCAGACTTGGTATAGAGAATCCGCACCGCTTGCTTCTCCCCTCTAATGTCTTTAGCAAGCATAATGCAACTAAAAAAATTCGAAGTACCTTTAACGGAAGCCAATTTTAGAGTTTTGTTACAGCCTCTTTGTAGGGAGGGGCCGAGGGTGGGTCTTTGAGGGGCCGGGGGTGGGTCTCATATCCCCTCCGACGCAAGTTGACAGTAATTTACCCCCGAATATTAACTTGCAGACAATAATTTGTCTCGTCACTCGTTATTTTAGCGTGTTAAAACGCATTATCTCCATAACATTGTTGCTCGCAACGTGCGCCATGGGTGCCAAAGCGCAGTATGATGTCAACTTCGCCCACTACTTCGACATGGAGCCGTCGTTCAACCCCGCGGCTGTCGGTAAGGAGGCGAAACTGAACATCACCGCTGCCTATGCCCTGGACTTCGCTGGATTCAAACACAATCCCCAGACGGCCTACGCCGCTGCCGACATGCCCTTCTATGCGTTGAAGTCCTACCACGGCGTGGGATTGAAGTTCATGAACGACAAGATTGGACTCTTCACCCATCAGCAGCTCATGGCCCAGTATGCCTACCGTTTCCGTCTCTTCGGCGGGCGTCTGGCTGCGGGTATCCAGTTGGGACTGCTCAGCGAGGACTTCAACGGCAGCAAGGCCAACCTGGAGGACAGCAGCGACCCAGCCTTCGCCACAAGCGACATCTCGGGCAACGGCTTCGACCTGGCTTTCGGCCTCTACTACAACCACGGACCATGGTATGTGGGATTGTCGGGACAGCACCTCACGTCGCCCACCGTCAACCTTGGCGAGACCAATGAATTGAAGATTGATCCCTCCTTTTATTTAACAGGAGGATACAATATAAAATTAAGAAATCCGTTTCTAACGATAAAGCCCAGCGTGCTCGTGCGCACCGACCTGAGTGCTTATCGGGCCGACATCACCACCCGATTGGTTTATCAGCATGAAAACAAGATGCTCTATCTCGGAGCCGGCTATAGCCCTACCAACTCCGCCACGGTATATGTCGGCGGCAGTTTCCATGGAATCGTTGTGGGCTACAGCTACGAGATGTACACCTCGGCTATCAATGTCAGCAACGGAAGCCACGAGTTCTTCGTGGGCTATCAAATGGATGTGAATCTACAGAAAAAAGGACGCAACCGCCATTCGGCAGTCCGCATTCTATAATAATAAGGTATAACAATAAAAGATGAGAAAATCAATCATAGCAGTATGCATGGCGGTCATCGCCCTGACGCTCACCGGCTGTTTCGGCGCTAAGTCTGCATCATCGTCAGGACGTGGCGGCGAGGTCGTCGGCGTTGGCGGTGGCAAAGGCTTCACCGAACCCACTCCCTACGGCATGACGCGCATCGACCGCGGATTCCTGCAGATGGGAAATATTCCTGAAGACAGTCTGTGGGGCAAGAACATACCGAAGAAATCCATCTCCGTAGACGGATTCTGGATGGATGAGACCGAGGTGACGAACTCTGAATACAAGCAGTTCGTCTACTGGGTGCGCGACTCCATTCTGCGCACGCGTCTCGCCTCCCCCTCCTATGCCGGTGACGAATCCTACATGATAACAGAGGATAAGAACGGCGATCCCGTCAAGCCGCATCTGAACTGGAAGAAGTCGCTGCCCCGCAAGCCCAATGAGGACGAACAGCGCGCCATCGAGAGCCTCTACGTCACCAATCCGGTGACGGGAGAGAAGTCGCTCGACGCCAGCCAGATGAACTATCGCTATGAGATTTACGACTACACCACGGCCGCCCTGCGCCGCAACCGCCTCAACCCGTCGGAACGCAATCTCAATACCGACGTGGAAGTGGACCCCAACGAGGTGGTCATGATCTCCAAGGATACGGCCTACATCGATGATGAGGGCAACATCCACCGCGAGACCATCAACCGCCCGCTGTCGGGACCGTGGGACTTCCTCAACACCTACATCGTCAACATCTATCCCGACACAACCTGTTGGGTCAACGACTTCCGCAACTCCGACAACGAGGTCTACCTGCGCAACTACTTCTCCAATCCCTCCTACAACAACTATCCCGTTGTGGGCGTGACGTGGGAGCAGGCCAATGCCTTCTGCGCATGGCGCACCGACTATCTGCTCAAAGGTCTTGGCGGTGAGGCCCGCTACGTGCAGCGCTATCGTCTGCCGACCGAGGCCGAATGGGAATACGCCGCACGCGGAAAGCAACAGAACGAATTCCCCTGGGACAATGCCGACGTGAAGAACGGCAACGGCTGCTTCTATGCCAACTTCAAGCCCGACCGCGGCAACTACACCGAGGACGGCAACCTGATAACGAGTCAGGTGGGCATCTACGGAGCCAACAGCAACGGGCTCTTCGATATGGCAGGCAACGTGGCCGAATGGACGAGTACGGAGTACACCGAGAGTGGTGTCGACGCCATGAACGACCTCAACCCGCAGCTCGAATACAAGGCAGCCAAGGAAGATCCCTACAAGCTGAAGAAGAAGAGCGTGCGCGGTGGTAGCTGGAAAGACCCCGAGAGCTACATACGCTCGGCTTGGCGCACGTGGGAATATCAGAACCAGCCCCGTTCCTACATCGGATTCAGGTGCGTGAGAAGTCTGGCCAGTTCGTCGAGCACAAACAAAGTAAAAAAGAACAAGAGAAAGTAATATTATGGCAGAATACAGCAAATTCAATATCGTCTACCGCATGCAGAAATGGATGGACAGCGTGCCTGGCCAGACATTTCTGAACTACGCATACAGCTGGGGTGCCTCCATTGTGATCTTAGGTGCACTCTTCAAGCTCACCCACCTACCGGGTGCCAACATCATGCTTTTCGTGGGTATGGGCACTGAGGTCGTCGTGTTCTTCATCTCCGCTTTCGACCGGCCTTTCGACAAGACCGCCGAGGGTCGCGACATTCCCACCCACGTCACCGAGGAATATCTCGAAGGTGGCGCTATGCCTACCAATGGTGAACCTGTTGCGCCGGGCACTGCTGCCGCTCCCGCACAGCAAGGAGGTCCACAAGTGGTGGTCGTTGGTGGCGGTCAGCCCTACAGCGCCTCAGCTGAAGGCCAAGAGCCATCGCTCGCTGCTCAGGCTGCCCACATCGAGCAATCTGTATCGGCAGACGGCACCGCAGCACCGGCAACAGCAGCTCCCGCCGCAGCAGCTACGGTCGCTGCTCCACAGCCGAACTTCGTTCCGCAGATGTCGCAGGAAGAAGCCGAGGCGCTCAACGAGGCTCAGGGCAACTACGTAGAAGAGTTGAAGAATCTCGTGGAGACGCTGAAGAAGGTCAACGAGCAGTCTACCCGCCTCACCCGCGACAGCGAGGAGATGGAAAATCTCAACCGCACGCTCACCGGCATAACGAAGATCTACGAGCTGCAGCTTAAAGGCGCCAGCCAGCAGGTGGGCACCATCGAGTCGATCAACGCTCAGACGCAGCAGATGGCTCAGCAGATTCAGCAGCTCAACGCCATCTATGCCCGCATGATTGAGGCTATGACCGTGAACATGCGTGCCGCAACCAATCCGACCAACGCATAATGCCATCACCTCGGAGACCGGTTGTAATCTGCAAAAAGAATAAATAAACTGACAACAATTATCAGCAAAGCTAATTTAATTATGCGTCATGCTTCACGCATCATGCATTAAAAGAATGCTTCTATGGCAATAAAGAAAAGGCCACTTTCCGCCCGCCAGAAGATGATCAACCTCATGTACGTAGTCCTCATGGCTATGTTGGCGCTGAACATCTCCACCGAGGTGCTCAACGGCTTCTCTATCGTAGAGGAAAGCCTCAAGCGCACAACGGCCAGCTCGTCGCTCCAGAACAAGGAGATTTACGGCAGCTTTGAGGAAATGATGGAGAAGAACCCCACCAAGGTGCGCGAATGGTTTGAGAAAGCCACCATGGTGAAGAACATGAGCGACTCGCTCTACAACTTCGCACAGGAACTGAAGATTGAGATTGTGCGCAAGGCCGACGGAAAAGACGGCAATTTGAACAATATTGAAAACAAAGACAACCTGGAGGCTGCCGGTGAGGTGCTTCTTGCTCCGGGCACGCATAAGGGACGCAAGCTCTACGATGCCATCAACAGCTATCGCGAGCGCATCCTGACGATGATCAACGACCCGCTGCAGAAGAAGATCATCGCCGCCAACCTCTCCACGCAGGTCCCCAAGTCGAGCAACGCCACGCTGGGAAAGAACTGGCAGGAGGCGATGTTTGAGAATATGCCTGTAGCTGCAGCCGTAACCCTGCTCAGCAAACTGCAGAGCGACGTGCGCTATGCCGAAGGCGAGGTGCTCCACTCTCTGATTTCCAATGTCGGTCTGAAGGATATCCGCGTCAATAAGCTTTCGGCTTTCGTCATCCCCGAAAAGACTACGCTCTATCCCGGTGAGCGCTTCAACGCCAACATCGTGATGGCTGCCGTCGACACCACTCAGCAGCCCATCATCTACGTCAACGGACAGCGCGTCAACTCACCCACCGGTCAGTATGCCTTCACGGCAGGCGGTGTAGGCGAGCATCAGTTCTCGGGCTACATCCTTATGCGCAACACTGCCGGCGAAATGCTGCGCCGCGACTTCGTACAGAAGTACACGGTCATTCCGGCTCCCAATACAGCCACCGTAGCCGCCGACATGATGAACGTGCTCTATGCGGGCTACAGCAACCCCATCAGCGTCAGTGTGCCGGGTGTTCCCGCCAATGCCGTGAGCGTCTCGATGACGGGCGGAAGTCTTAAATCCACGGGCAACGGTCACTTTGTAGCCGTTCCGGCGGCCGTCGGCAAGGATGTGACGTTTCACGTCACGGCCCGCGACAAGGGACAGGTGCGCACCATGCCGCCTTTCACCTTCCACGTGCGCAAATTGCCCGACCCAACGGCTTATATCGCAGTGGGCACTAACCGCTTCCGCGGCGGTGTGCTGTCGAAAGCATCGCTCATGGGAACGGGTGGCATCCACGCGGCCATCGACGATGGACTGCTCGACATAGCTTTCCGTGTGACAGGCTTTGAGACGGTGTTCTTCGACAACATGGGCAATGCCGTTCCCATCAACTCCAACGGCAGCCAGTTCAGCGAGGCTCAGCTCAACCAGTTCCGCAAGATGTCGCGCAACCGCCGCTTCTATATCAACAAGGTTCACGCCATTGGTCCCGACGGCATTTCCCGCGTCTTGCCCGGTTCGATGGAGGTAATTGTGAGATAAAGCGCGCCGCGAAAGGACTATGATCAGCGCTCACCGATTGATGGTCAGTCGTCAGGTTCGGCAAGTCGCTGCATCACAGCAAACCCCGCCTCAGGCTTTTTGAAATTAAAGAAGAAATAAATATTAATGATGAGAAAGATATTAATAGTCATCTTGGCTTTGCTTGCCGTGCAGGGCGTGAGTGCCCAGTCGGCAAAGCGTCGCGCCGAGCAGGCTGCGGAGCAGGAACGCAAGTCCAATAAAAACCAGCTCTCTACCCGCGCCCAGATCTCCTTCCCCACTCAGGCGGAGATGCAGGAGGACGTAGTGTGGCGACGCGATGTATACCGAGAGATTGATCTCACGCAAGACGCCAATGCCGGACTTTACTACCCGGTAGAGCCGCAGGGATCGCAGATGAACTTGTTCACCTATATGTTCAAACTCATGCTGCGTGGACAGATAAAGGCCTACGACTACGATGTCAACTCGGGCGACGCGCTCTTCGATGAGTCGCTGCGCGTGAAGCCGCTGGAGTTTCTCAAGAAGTACGAGATCTACTACGAGCGCACCGACCGTGGTATCCATATCGACGACTCCGACATTCCCAGCCGCGAAGTGAAGGCCTACTTCATCAAGGAGAGTTCTTATTACGACCAGAACACGGCCACGTTCCACACCAAGGTGCTGGCTCTTTGCCCGGTGATGGTGCGCGATGACGACTTCGGCGACGGCGGAACGAAATACCCGCTCTTCTGGGTGAAGTACGACGACATTGCTCCCTTCCTGGCCCGACAGACCATCATGACGAGCAATCTCAACAATGCAGCCACGATGAGCGTCGACGACTACTTCACGATGAACCGCTACAAGGGCAAGATCTACAAGACCAACAACATGCAAGGCACAACGCTGCCTCAGGACAATGACACATTGCGATCGAAGGCTCAGAACAAGATTGAGCAGGAGATTCTTGCTTTCGAGAAGAACATGTGGGGCGACCAGGCCCGCAAGGACAGTCTTGACAGCATTGCCAAGCTCGATAAAAAGGACTTGAAGAAGGCCCGCAAGGCCAACCGCCGCTCGGGCAAGAGCACGACAACCGTGAAGCGCTCGCGCCGCAGCAGTTCTTCGTCGGCTTCATCCAGCTCATCGGCAAGAGTAACGGTGAGAAGACAGCGCCATTAATACAACAGCACTCGCATGCAAACATTTGCATTATAAAAGGAATAAAGGGATTTGTGAGATGGAAGACGACAACAAGTGGTGAGTCTGAATCTCATAAATCCCTTTATTGATTATCAGAATATGTATCACCCACTAAAAAAAGTAGTATGAAAAGAATCCTTACATTCATTGCAGTGGCTTTAGCCCTGCTGACAACAGTTCCCGCTCAGGCTCAGGTGAAGTTCGGTCTGAAAGGCGGTGTGAACGTGACGAATATGAGTTTTAGTTCCGACGTGTTGGACGCCAGCAACCGCGCCGGCTTCTTCATTGGCCCGACGGTGAAGTTCACGCTTCCCCTCGTAGGTTTGGGTGTAGATGCATCCGCCCTCTACGACCAGCGCGAAGGCAAGGCAAAAGTTACAAAAAACAATGCCGAACTAGAGAGCGACAACACAATCAAGCAGCAGCAGATTGTCATCCCCATCAACCTGCGCTACGGTGTAGGTCTGGGTTCAGCAGCCAGCATTTTCTTCTTCGCCGGTCCGCAGTTCGGTTTCAACGTTGGCGACAAGACACAGACGCTCTACAAACAGGTAGCCAACTGGAGACTGAAGTCCAGCAACTTCAGCGTGAACGTTGGTGCAGGCTTGATGCTGTTGAGCCACTTGCAGCTCTCAGCCAACTACAACATCGCTTGCGGTCACACGGGCGACGTGGAATTCCTGAGTACTGCCACCGACGCACTCTCTCAGGCAGCAGGCTTCAAGAAAGGCAGCCGCGCCAACGCATGGCAGATTGGTCTGGCTTATTACTTCTAAAAAGAAGAAGACCCACACCAACCTCTAGACCCACCCCAACCCCTCCCTACAAAGGGAGGGGCTTTTCAATCACCCGCAATACCATGATCTGAGTTCATAGAACAGCAAACAATTCTCTAATAACTAAACAAAAGGCATTCAACACATCAACAATTCTCTAATTCTAAACAAAGGCATTCATCACACAGCCCAATATTCTATAATTCTCTAATTCTAGACAAAAAAACATCCAACACTTTCTAATTCTCTAATTCTAGACTAAAAAGAATCCAAATTCTCTAATTCTCGGCAAAAAATCTACTCTTCCTTGTCACAAAAAGCAAAACTTTATCGTTTTGTTAGTAGAGATGGACATCAAAGGATTCAATCAGCGATTTGTTTCGCTCAGACCCGAGTTGGAAGCTGTGGCAAAAGCCATGGCCGGCAACGAAGACGACGCAGAGGACGCAGTGCAGGAAACACTGCTGCGGCTCTGGGTCAGGCGCAACTCGCTCGATTCCCATCCCAATCCGAAGGCGCTGGCCATTGCAGCACTGAGGAATATCATCCGCGACAAATGGCGAAAAGATCAGCACGAGGCCACAACCGGAGGAGAAGGGACAGAGAACGTGAGGGTAGAAAATCCACCCAACTTCTCCGACGAGATGGAGATCATCCGCTACATCGTTGACCACCTGCCCACACTGCAAGCCACGGTGTTCAGGATGAAAGAGATTGAGGGCTACGACAACAAGGAGATCATTGCCATCACGGGATGCTCGGAGGCCAACCTCAGGCAATTGCTCTCCCGGGCCCGCAGAAAAATCAGGGAGGAGTTTATCCGACTCAACGGTAAATAAAAGGTAAGACAATGAAGAAGGAATATATACAGAAACTCATCAACCGCTACGAAGACGGCGAAACCACACTGCACGAGGAGGCGCAACTGAGGAAATACTTCGGCCGCAACAACCTCGTGGTTCCCAAGGAGTGGGAGGTCTACAGGGCTCTGTTCCGCTTCGAGGTCAAGGAACGAGGCGAACAGAAGCAAAAGCGGAGATTGCCGCTTTGGGGCGTCTGGGCCACCGTTGCTGCCTGCGCCGCATTGGCCTTCATGCTCACCTTAGGTCACTCGACGAAGCCCGATGACTATGCCGTGATCAACGGCCACATGATCACCAACAAGCAGGTGGTGGAGAAGGAAGCCGAAGATGCCCTGATGATGGTGCAGACCAGTGATGAGGAGACTTTCGATGCCTTGGGCACAATGACAGAATAAAAGGAGAAAGAGATATGAGGAAACGAATTGTTTTAATATTGCTGACCGTCCTCGGCCTACTGGTGCTGCATCCCACAACGGGTTGGGCGCAGCAGGGCCTCAGCGTGAACCGCGTCTTTGAACAGTATGGCCACGCCAAGGGCTTCAAGATGGTGGAGATGAACAACGCCAAGCTACGCGGCTATCAGCTCCACGTCTACAAGTCGCTCGTTTTCAAGAAGGGCAACGACCAGATTGACGGCTGTCTGGCTCAGGACCGCAAGCGGGCAAGGAAAATCCGAGAAGTGGTGCAGGATGGAAAGGTGACGAGCGGCTACTACATGATGCCGCCCCAAAATGGTTACAACCGCTACATCCTCTTCAGCAAGAATGGCCGGGGCGGCGGGGCGGTGATCTTCATCGAGGGACACCTGTCACCCGAGGATATTTTGAAACTTTGTTATAGCAGAAACTAAAAAAGATAAGAATATGAAGAAGCTATTACTTTTGGCAGCCTTCATCTGTCCGATGGCGGGTGAGGCAGCAAGCATCAACGACACGACGTTCACCTATCGTGACAAGACTATCATAGTCAAAGACAGTGACGACCGCCTCGACGTTGACGTGACGAAAAAAGATGGCGCAGAGATGCAGAAGATATCGAGCACGTCGTTTGTCGACGGACAGGAGGTGGAGCAGGTGTATGTCACTTCGCCCTTCATTCCCAACTCCGGTAAGCGCAAGCAGAACTTTATCGGTTCACTGCCAGGAATCATGGGGGGATATGACATTCCTGCCGGAAGCTCGTTTGGCTTCAAGGGAGCAGACGGCATGCACAGCATCGACTACAAATGCAATGAGTTTGTTGTATCTTTGGTCAACTTAGGACTTCCCTTCAACTACGAACAGACCTTCGGACTGGTCACCGCTCTGCAGTTTGGCGTCGGCGAGATCGGTTTCAACAAGAACTACAAATTCGATAATGTAGACGAGAAGAACGTAGTTATACCCATCGAGAGCGATAAGAAGTTGAAATCCAGTTGGATGAAGCACAGTTTTATGCGCATTCCGGTGCTGCTGGATTGGCAGAAGAAGGTGAACAACGGACAGCGCGTCATCATTGGTGCGGGTATGTCGGTTTCCGTCCGCCAAGGCATCCACTCCCGCTACAAGGACAGCGATGGCCGTCATAGCGTAACAAAGGACATAAACATCAACACGGTGGGACTTGGCTTTGACGCGCACGTTGGCTATTCGGGCATCCAACTTTATTTCCACACCGACCTCACTCCAATGTTCAACACGTCCAAGGCTCCGAAGTGCTACACCACGAGTCTGGGCATAGGATTCTTCCTATAACGGACAACTCCAAAAGAAGAACCGCCCTTTAAACTCCAAATTTCCAATAAAGAAGTGAAGGGGGCCTTTGCTAACCCCATAAAAACTTTTGATTATGAACTATACATATATAAATAAGGAAAAGAGCGGCAGCATACTCATGCTGTTGCTCTTGCTGTTTTTGCCGTTGAGCGCCATGAAGGCGCAGGATCTGCTACGCGTAGAGCAGTTCAAGTTGCACAACGGCTTGACGGTCTGGGTGAACAACGACCCTACGCAGCCCAAGGTGTTTGGAGCCATTGTCGTGCGGGCCGGAGCCAAAGACTGCCCCAACACCGGCATAGCCCACTACCTGGAGCACCTGCTCTTCAAGGGCACACAGCAGATTGGCACCACCGACTTCGCAGCCGAACGGCCCTGGCTCGACAGCATCACCACGCAATACGACCTGCTGGCCCGCACTCAGGACAACGCCCAGCGCCTGGCCATACAGCGCCACATCAACGAACTCTCCATCAAGGCCGCCGACTATGCCATTCCCAACGAATTCAACAACCTCATCTCGCGCTATGGCGGCACCCGACTCAACGCCTATACCTCTTTCGACGAGACGGTCTTTCACAACTATTTCTCTCCGCAATACCTTTCGCAATGGTGCCAGCTCTATGCCGACCGCTTGCGCGATCCCGTGTTCCGACTCTTTCAAGGCGAACTGGAGACGGTATATGAGGAGAAGAACATGTATGCCGACAACATGCTTGGCTCTGCTGCCGAGAAACTTCAGCAGTACGCCTTTGCCGGAACGCCCTACGCCTACCCTATCATCGGCGCCACAGACAGCCTGAAGAATCCGCGGCTGTCTGAGATGTATCGTTTCTTTAAGCAATATTACGTGCCCGAAAACATGGGACTCATCCTCTGCGGCGACCTCCGCGGACTCGACAAGGACCTGCTCGAGCGAACGTTCGGTCAACTGCCCTCGTCCGACCACGCCATCGCGAAGACACCCAAGTCCCATCTGCGCGACCTGCGGCACGCGGAGGCTTTCCAGCTGAAGATTCCCATCCCCATCATCAAGGCCAGCGGTTACTTTTGGCAGGCCCCCACAGAGCGCGACTCCGATTATGTCGCCTTTCAGGTGATGGCGCCCATGCTCTGCAATGATTCCAAGACCGGCCTCATCGACTCCCTCTCCACCAGCGGACAACTGTTCTTCGCCGGAGGAGCCGACCGCGGCTACGATTTCAAGGACTTCAGCGTCTTCGGCTTTGGGCTCTCTCCCCGTCTGCCATTCGGTTCGCGGAAGAAAGCCGAGCAGCTCTGTCTGGCGCAAGTTGAGAAGCTCAAGCAGGGCGAGTTTACCAGTCAACAGTTGGAGACGGAGAAGCTCTCGCTCATGCGCAACCAGATGCTCAACCTCGAAACCATCGAAGGACGCAGTCCGGCCATGATCAACGCCTTCTCGCATGAGCTGGACTGGCAAGACGTTGTCAACCGATATCAGGCCGTCGGCAAAGTCACCAAAGCCGACATTATGCGCGTGGCTCGCCGCTGGTTGGGCGATGACTCGCTGAAGGTTGAGAAGAAGTTCGGCCGCTACCCGAAGGAGCACGTCAGCCAACCCGGCTACAAGCCGGTTACGCCCAAAAATGCCGGACAGCAGTCGGCCTACGCCAAGGCAATGGCTGAGCAGCCCGTTGCCAACGTCGAGCCGCGCAGCATCGACTTCGACCGCGATTGCGCTCACGAGGCCCTCAGCCCGCTCGTGAATCTCTATACGAAGAAGAATCCGCTGAACAGCGTGTTCTCCCTGCAGCTGATCTATCGCATCGGCACGGGCAACGAGCCTCGCCTGGATGCCCTTGCCAGCTACCTGGACCTCATCGGTACGGAGCAGCATACGCGTCACGCCTTTGCCCAACTGCTGCGGCAATATGGCGCAACGCTCTCAGCGGAAGTCTCAGAAAAGAACTTCACCATCACCCTGCAGGGGCTCGACAGCCATATCGGCGACGTGCTGCCCTTGCTGCGCGAATGGATCACCTCGCCCAAGGCCGACCACAAGCAACTGCAGAAGCTCGTGAAGGCTTCCAAACTGGACAAATACGCCATCTTTGAGGACAACGCTGAGATTGCCAATGCCGTATACGAATATGCCGAACGCGGCAGCGAGTCCAGTTATCTGCAAGGACTTTCCGCCTCAGACATGAAGCGGCTGACCGACGACGAACTGCTGCAACTCTTCCAGAACGTGCAGACCCGGCAACTCGACATCGTCTATAGCGGAGCCTTGGACGAAGGCCTCGCCGCAAAGATCCGTCAGTATGTGCCCATCACGAAGGTGCAGCGGCCTTGGCAACAGGTGAAGGCCCACCTGCGCGACTATAATGAGACGACGGTGTATCTCTACGACAACCCATCGGCTCGACAGACCATCGTAGGTGCCTACCTTCCCATCTCCCCCCTATCGACCGTCGACGATCGCACGCGACTGACGCTGTGGGGCAACTATTTCGGCGGAGGCATGCAGTCGGTACTGTTCCAGGACATCCGGGAATTTCGCGCCCTCGCCTATTACGCCTATGGTCTGCCGCTTGCCACCGACCGGAAGACACAGCCCGAAGGTCGCTGCGGCTACATCGCCCGCATCGGAACGCAAGCCGACAAGGCCATGCAGACGCTGCTGCTCATGGACTCGCTCATCGACAACATGCCCGTCAGGGAGAGCGACCTCGAGGCCACAAAGCAGACCATCGTCAACAGCATCAACAACAACTATCCGACGTTCAGGGAGATGCCAGCCTATGTCGCCAACCACCGGCTGCTGGGCTACGACCACGACCCCAACCGCGACCTGCTGGCAAGCTTGAAAGGCATGAAGCTGGAGGATGCCATCAACTTCTACAGTTCCAACGTCAAGTCGCGTCCGCGTGCCATCATCATCGTGGGCAACAAGAAGCAGCTCGATATGGAGAGATTGCGGAAGATGGGCAAGGTCGTTGAACTGAAGAAGAGCGACATCGTGAAGCGATAAGAGGTAATCCTCCACTTACGACCTCAAGTTTCAGAAGTAATCAACTGCCTGGAAGGCATCACCTTGGTAACCGGGTACACGGGAGCGAAGCGGACGTGTGCCCGGAAAAGAACGCGGTAAAGAAAGGTGCCTGGAAGGCACTACCTTCATAGTACCGTCTTCCAGATGGGATCTCTTCATCTTATTTCCGAAAGTTGAGTAAGAAATACAAAAGAAGGGCCGCTCCCAAGATTCTTTCTCCAAAGGAAGAAGAAATCTTAGGGGGCGGCCTTTTTGTGTACTCTCCGAAGAGAGGGGCTAAAGTTTTATTTCTGTCAGGCTATGCCAAAAGGGCCTAATAGATAAGACTGCTGATCAGATAGGCAACGCACGTGGATACAAACACGCTGATCAAGCCAGGCATCATGAAACTGTGGTTGAGCAGATACTTACCAATGACGGTCGTACCCGTGCGGTCGAAGTTGACGGTTGCGATATCCGAAGGATAGTTGGGGATGAAGAAGTAGCCATAGACGCTGGGCAGCACACCAAGCAGCACTGGGCCAGGGATGCCAAGCTTGTAGGCCAACGGCAGCATGGCCACCACAACAGCGCCCTGCGAGTTGATGAGCACGGAGACCAGGAAGAACACGATGGCAATACTCCAGTTGTACTTAGCAACGATGTCGGCCAGCATGAGTTTCATCTCGTCGAGATAGTTGCTGAAGTAGGTATCAGCAAGCCATGCGATACCATAGATAGCGACCACGGCCACCATACCGCTCTGCCATACAGCTCCGGCAACGGCTTTCTTCGGACTGGCCTTGCAGAACATAATCATCAGTGCTGCAGCCGAAATCATGACAATCTGAATGACGAGGTTCATCTTCAGTTTCGTCACAGAGGCTACCGTAACACCAGGGATAACGATTTTCTCTGCTGCCAACTGCTCAGGCGAGATGGCCACATGAGAGTTGCCTACCACAAGCGGAGCCGCATCTTCGACAGCCTTCACTGTGTTGTAGCTGGGCAGCAGGTTCTGGAATACAGCGAACATCACGATGACAGCCAGTGCACCGAAGAAGATATACACGGCGCGACGAGATTCCTTTGAGATCTCCTTGTCGAGCGTTGTTGCCGAACCGCCATAGATATATTCGCGCTGTGCGGGATCCTTCAAGCGCTTTTGGAATTCGGGATCCTTGTCGAGGTCGAGTCCACGATGATAGGAGGCGGCAGCGGCGCACATCAGACCGCAAAGACAAGCGGGGATAGTCACCATGAGCACCTGCGGAATCGTCACGTCGAAACCGTTGGCATTGGAGATCGTCACGAAGGCCACCACGGCAGCGGCAATGGGCGAACAGGTGATACCCACCTGAGAGGCGATAGAGGCCACACCGCAGGGACGCTCAGGACGAATGCCCTTCTTGATGGCGATGTCGACGATGATAGGCATGAGGGTGTAGACCACGTGGCCCGTACCAACGAGTACGGTCAGCGTGAACGTACAGAGCGGGGCCAGGAACGTGATGCGGTCGGGGTGCTTGCGCAGCAACCGTTCTGCAATCTGGATCAGCCAGTCCATACCGCCCGAAGCCTGCAGGATACCGGCACAGGTGACGGCCGCGATGATGATATAAATAACATCGGTGGGAGGAGTACCAGGTTTCAGGCCGAAGCCAAAGACAAGGATGGCCAGGCCAATGCCGGAAATAGCTCCAAGGGCAAGACTGCCATAGCGGGAGCCTACATAAAGAGCTAACAGTACAATGAGCAGCTCGATGATCATAGACGCTGTAATCATATAAATAGGTAGGGTGTCCAATTCGTTGTGCCAATTTTAGCTCACTTTTCTGAGCGTCTTGGTCCGTTCTGTAACCCAATTCTTGGGCAGGTGCTCGGTTGACCAG
>ONYS01000135.1 GCA_900322095.1 uncultured Prevotella sp. | reverse complement strand
CGAGCGCAAGATAGCACAGCGACTCAACACGCATACGGTAGGATATAACTCTGTGCAGAATGCCCGGCATATCGACCGCGGCGATCTGATGAAGTATATTCTTCCGCAAGACTTGAAGTCGTTTGGCCTGATTCCAGAGTTGGTTGGCCGTCTGCCGGTGCTGACCTATCTCAATCCTTTGGACCGTGACGCATTGCGCCGTATCTTGGTGGAGCCGAAAAACTCTATTGTCAAGCAGTACATCAAACTGTTTGAGATGGATCACATCACGTTGTCCTTTACCGAGGAGGCTCTCGACTTTATCGTCGACAAGGCTGTGGAGTACAAGCTTGGCGCTCGTGGCTTGCGCTCTATTGTAGAGGAGGTGATGATGGATGCCATGTTTGATGTACCGTCAAGACGCATCAAGAAGTTTGAGGTAACGCTTGACTATGCCAAGCAGCAATTGGACAAGGCTCATCTGCAGCGACTCGAATCGGCCTAACCGGTTGGGAGAAACGCAGGAAACTGACTAATGGCAGAGGCCGTTAAATGCGGCTCTCTGCATATTACATGATTAATAAGAATTATCTAAGGAACATGCAATGACTAAGGAAGTGGACTTGACTCAAGCATTGAAGAAGTACTTTGGCTTTGATCATTTCAAGGGCGACCAGGAAGCGATTATCCGTAATCTTATGGCGGGAAACAACACCTTTGTGCTGATGCCTACCGGTGGCGGCAAGAGCCTGTGCTATCAGCTGCCATCGCTGATCATGGATGGAACGGCTATTGTCGTGTCTCCTCTGATCGCACTGATGAAAAACCAGGTAGATGTCATCAATGGCCTGACAGAGGAAGACGGTCTGGCCCACTTTCTCAACTCGTCGCTCAACCGGGCTGCCATCAACCGGGTGATGGATGACGTGCACAGCGGGCGCACGAAGTTGTTGTATGTGGCTCCTGAATCTCTTAATAAAGAGGAGAACCTGGAGTTCTTCTCTTCTTTCCATATCTCTTTCTATGCTATCGATGAGGCACACTGTATCTCGGAGTGGGGACACGACTTCCGCCCCGAGTACCGCAATATCCGCCCTACCATCAACCGCATTGCCGAGATACAGCATGTCGATTCGGTGCCAGTGATCGCATTGACGGCAACAGCCACGGACAAGGTGCGGTCGGACATCAAGAAGAGCCTCGGCATCCTCGACGCGGAAGAGTTCCGCAGTTCCTTCAACCGGCCGAACCTCTACTATGAGGTGCGGCCGAAGATCAGCGAGGAAGACACCGACAGCCAGATCATCCGGTTTATCAAGCAGCATCCCGGCAAGAGCGGCATCATCTATTGCCTCTCGCGCAAGAAGGTGGAGGAGCTGGCCAAGAAACTCCAGATCAATGGCTTTAAGGCGGCACCCTATCATGCCGGTCTGGACTCGGAGTTGCGCACAAAGACGCAGGATGACTTCTTGAAGGAAGAGATCGATGTCATCGTGGCGACCATCGCCTTTGGCATGGGCATCGACAAACCCGATGTGCGCTTTGTCATCCATTACGACATCCCCAAGAGTCTTGAAGGCTACTATCAGGAGACCGGTAGAGCCGGGCGTGACGGTGGCGAGGGCATCTGCATCGCTTTCTATTCTCCAAGGGATCTGAAAAAACTCGAGAAGTTCATGGAGAACAAAGATGTCAATGAGAAGGAGATCGGCTATCAGCTCTTGCAGGAGACCAAGGCCTACGCCGAGTCTTCGGTTTGCCGCCGCAAGATGCTGCTCCACTATTTTGGTGAGGAGTACCCGCAGGACAACTGTGGCAATTGTGACAACTGCCTGCATCCGCAAAAGCAGTTCGAGGCTACTGATGCTTTGCTCATCGTCCTCAATGCCATCAAGGCCGTGAAGGAAAACTTCGACCAGGCTTATATCACCGACTTTGTCAAAGGGCGTGCTACGGACAACATCGTGCGCCATGGTCACAACAAACTGCCAGAGTTCGGTGCTGGAGCCAAACTCAATGAGGAGGACTCCACCATTTGGAACCCAGTCATCCGTCAGGCTATGATCTCGCATTATATCCGTAAGGATGTGGAGAACTTCGGACTGTTGAAGCTGACGCCCGAGGGCAGGATGTTTATCAAGAGTCCGAAGCCATTCTTTGCAGTTCACGACCGGGAATACGACGACGTGGAGGAGAATGCCGAAGGTGGCGTAAGTGCCCTCGACCAGGAGTTGCTTGGCTTGCTCAAAGGCTTGCGCAAGGATGTGGCTCGCAAGCATAACCTTCCGCCTTATGTGATCTTCCAGGACATCTCGCTGTCGCAGATGGCGACGAGTTTTCCCGTCAGCTTGGAAGAACTGCAGCAGATACAAGGCGTAGGGCAGGGCAAAGCACATAAATATGGTAAGCCCTTCGTGGATCTTATCAAGAAGTATTGTGAGGACAACAATATCCAGCGGGTGGACATGATGCGTGTCATCAGCCTGCCCAAGAAGTCGATGAAGAAGTTGAAGATCATCGAGCTCATCGACCGACGTGTACCGTTGGATGAGATCGCCTCTATGCAGGGCTGCGGTTTCGATGATCTGATCGACGACATCGAGTCCATTGTCAACAGCGGCATGAAGGTCGATATCAGTTACTACCTCGATGACGAAGACGTCATTGACCCCGATGAGGTTGACGACATCTATGACTATTTCCGCAACAGCGATACCGATGATGTCGACACAGCCATCGATGAATGTGAGATCTATGACGACGATGGAGGTCTCACCGCTGAGGAGAAAGTGCGTCTTGTGCTGATCAAATTCCTTTCCGAGCAGGCCAACTGATCTTTTCTTGGCTTTTCGGATATTCATGTCACGGACAGCTTCAATCATACGCCCGTCCGCTCTGTCAGGGAACGGACGGGTGTTTTTGTGTTTTCACGGGTCGTGTAACAAGATAGAAAGTATGTGTAACGCAGGAAAAAGTCGGTGTGACAGAGAAATCATACCTTTGTATATCTATTACGCATCATTCACAATATGAAACAAACGATCCTATCTGCTATTTTTGGTCTGTGCCTGACCGTAGGCGCCTGGGCCCAAGTACCTTTCGGCCATACGCCGCCTTTGCATGTCGACGGCAATCAGTTGCACGATCCACAGGGCAATACCGTCGTGCTCCATGGAGTGATGGACACGCCGAGTCCTTATTTCAATTCCTGGCGCTGGGGCAATAATGCCGACGATGCCCATGTCGATGCTTGCCTGCAATATTTCGACAAGCTCTATACGGCCATTACCGACACGACGCAAGGAGCCTTCGCCAACGTCTTCCGTCTTCATCTCGATCCTTGTTGGACCAATGATCCCGACAAGAAAAGCGACGGCAAGGAGTCGGGCGAGGCTGACATCAGTCGGTTCAGCGCTCAGCGTCTCGAGAAGTACCTTCGCTCACTCTACTTCCCTTTGGCACGCAAGGCCGTGGGGCATGGACTCTATGTAGTCATGCGCCCGCCGGGGGTGTGTCCCAAGACCATTCAGGCCGGAGGTGAATACCAGCAATATCTCATGACCGTGTGGGACATTGTCTCACGCAACGATTCCGTGCGCAAATATGCCGGACAGCTGTCCATCGAATTGGCCAATGAACCTGTGCAGGTCACTGACAGCACAGGACAAGAGACACCCCAAGCGTTGCAACAGTTCTTCCAGCCTATCGTCAACAAAATACGTGCTAATGGCTTCACCGGCATCATCTGGGTGCCGGGAAGTGGATGGCAGAGCAACTATCGCGGCTACGCCACTTATCCCATCCGCGGTTATAATATCGGCTATGCCGTCCATGATTATCCCGGCTGGTATGGCACAAGTGACAGCCAGACCGATGCGGAAAATGGCATCCGGCAGTTCCATGAGGCCGTGCCGGTGGTTGACACCCATCCTGTCATCATCACGGAGGTCGACTGGAGTCCTGAGAAGCCGGGAGCCGGACACTACAACGAGCATGGTGAATGGGTGCCTGCCAACTATGGCACATGGGCCACGGCGTCTACTTCCAAGTGGGGCAAGACCTACAAGCAGTTGCTCGACCACTATGGCAATATCTCCATGACGCTCTCCGGAACGGGATGCTATATCGACATCGACCATTATCTGTCCACCGGCACGGTGCGTCCTGCCTTTCAGGGGGTCGCTGAGGCGTGTGGAGAGGCCTGCTTCCAGTGGTATCGCGACTATGCCCGTCGCGACTATGCCATGCCCGCTTACACCCAGGGCTATACCGCTGACCGCGGCGATGGCACTTTTGTCAATCCGATTATCAATGCCGACTTCCCCGATCCCGATGTGATCCGCGTGGGCGACACCTATTATTATGCCTCCACGACCATGTTCCATTTCCCGGGTATCACGTTGCTCAAGTCCCACGACCTGGTCAACTGGCAGTACTGTGCCAATCCGTTACTGCAAATCAACAATTCCGATGCCTACAACCTGCTCAACGGTAAGAATCATTACAGTCAGGGCCAGTGGGCACCGAGCCTGAAATACCACGACGGAAAATTCTTTCTCAACTTCATTGCCTTTGGCGATGACGGTGGCGACTTCATGCTCACCGCCACAGATCCCGAGGGAGTGTGGCAGATGAAGAAGCTCGATGGCTTCTACTACGATTCGGGCTTTCTCTTCGACGATGGTCCGGATGGCGACGGCAACATCTATGTAGCCAGCGGCATCGGTGACATCACTGTCACGCGCCTCTCCTCTGATTTCAAGGCACAGGAGAGCAAGAAGATCATCAGTGTGGGCAATGGCTGTGAGGGCAGTCATATGTACCACATCGGAGACTATTACTATATCTATGCGACCTATGGCGGTACCGAGGGCTCACAGACCATCTTCCGCTCCAAAGCGCCGATGGGTCCCTACGAAGAGCATCCTACACGTGTCTTCGCCCATCAGCATATCCATCAGGGCGCTTTGGTACAGACACAGACCGGTGAGTGGTGGACCATTCTCTTCAAGGATGCCGGTGCCATCGGACGTGTGCCTTATCTCGAACCCGTGGTGTGGAGAGACGGCTGGCCCGTGATCGGCAACGACGGCGTCGACGTGTCCAAGGATGGAAAAGCCTATCCCAAACCCAATGTGGGACAGGCTTATCCTGCTGCAACGCTGACGGCCAATGAGACCTTTACGGGGGCCTCCCTCGGCAAGATGTGGGAATGGAACCACAACGCCGATCCCACGGCATGGAGTCTGTTTGAGCGACCGGGCTGGTTGCGGCTTCGTACCACAGGCGTCACCTCCGACCTCATGCAGACCCGCAACTCACTCACCACACGCATCCTCGGTACAGCCGCTGAGGGCACGGCCGCCCGGCAGGTGGCTGACAGCTATGGCACGGTCAAGATCGATGTCAGTGGCATGGCCGACGGTGATGTGGCCGGACTGGCCGTCTTCCAGGACCCGTATGCCTACATTGGCATTGCTGCCTCCAACGGCAAACGTCATCTTGTCGCCATGCGCTCGGCTTACGACGACAATGGCCGGACCGTTGCCGAAGAGCGGCAGGAAGGACCTGAGATCAGTGCCGACGTGGTCTATCTGCGGGCCCGTGCCAATTTCGGCAACGCCACGGCAACGTTCTACTACAGTACCGACAACGCCACGTGGCACGCCTTTGGTCCCACGCTGAAGATGCGCTACACGCTCAAGGTGTTCGTCGGCAACCGCTTCTACCTCTTCAACCAGGCCACAAAAGCCAATGGAGGACATGTGGATATTGACTGGTTCTCCACAGAGCCCACTTTCTCCGAGGACGCTTTCTATGCTCCCGGCACCCTGAAGACATTCAGCAAAGCCGACCTGACCATGGCGGACCTTCGTGTCGACACCACGCGCTTGACACTGTTGCCCGGCGAGCGGCAGACACTCAACGTCACGCTCGTTTCCGCCTCTGGCCTGCAAACCAATGTGGTGGGCAGTTGCGTGATCAGAAGCTCCCGTCCCGAAGTGGCCAGCGTGGAGCAGGGGGCCATCGTCGCAGGCACCACACCCGGCGAGGCCACCGTCAGCGTGACCTACACCGACGTCTTTGGCAACAGCCTCACGCTTGACATTAACGTCAAGGTGACGCATTTCCCACTCGTCGATGGTAAGTTCAATCCCAGCATCTGGGAGAAAGGCACGTTCCGCAGCAGCGACGGCTATCTCCTGACGGGCACCTATGGCTTTGGTGGCTGGCAGTATGCCGCGCCCCTCGACCTGAGTGCTTATAAATATGTAGTGGTGGAGCTGAAACAGCCAGCTGCTGTCTTTTCTTCGTTCCGCCTTTTCGACCAGAATAATTATTGGACTAATCCGGCCATCGTCGAGCTCACTGGCAAACAAAAGGTGGTGATCGACTTGCATCAGATGACCAACGAGAAAGGCGTGGCGGTCGATCCCAGTCATATCTATATTGCCGGCTTCTGGACTAATGGCAGTGGCCCGCTCTACATCGGTGACGTGTTTGTCAGCAACGACGGATCGACGCCTGTCACGGCAGTAGGGCAGATCGCCCTCGATTCCCATTCCCGGGTGGTGACCAGTGAGTATTACGATCTGAGTGGGCGACGCCTGGGTGGTCTTCTTCCTCAGGGCGTGACGGTCGTTCGCCAGCACTTGTCCGACGGCTCCGTCAGGGTTGTCAAGCAAGTGAGATAGTCCGCTTTTCTTTTCCTTGTTTTCGATCTTCTCCCCCGGCCGTGCAGCATCCTTGACGGTCGGGGGCTTTTGTTCTCATGAAACCACAGCCTTCACCACTACGGAAAATGGGCGTTAAATAGCATTAAAGCCTTAAGAAAAAGACAGTAAGAGCTACGCTATGTGGAAAATTATTGGTAAATTTGCACGCAATAAATTTCTAAAAATCGTTTTATGTCATCATTTGTTGCAGATAAAATTGTGATGGACGGACTCACATTTGATGATGTCCTGTTGATTCCTGCTTATTCAGAAGTACTTCCTAA
>ONYS01000213.1 GCA_900322095.1 uncultured Prevotella sp. | reverse complement strand
GGATGCGCGCGTGGTGCTCATCGACTGCAACGACAAGACTTCGAAGAAAGGCAACTTCACCTTCGGGCTGCGCAACCGGCTCTCCGCCCGTGGTCAGGAATATCGTGTGACGAACCTCAACAGCAGTCTGGAGATGTTTGGCAAGGCCTTTGCCCAAAACCGTCTCAACGTGGTGGTGCTCAATACCGGACGCTCGCCCGAGCTCAATCAGGCGATCGCCAAGTTGCGTGCGCTGCGTGCTCAGCAGCATGGGCTGAGAGTGGTGCTCTTCGGCTACAACGAGTGGCTGATGTATGCACCGGGCAATGTCGATACGTTTTGCTCTTTCGATACCTGCGTGCCCTCCTATTATTATTACAACAGCGTGGATCCGCGTACGAAAGCTTTGGAAGCTGAATATCAGAAATGGTTCCACACTCAGCCGATGTATGCTTATCCCCGTTTCTTCCTCACGGGTTACGACCATGCGCAGTTCTTCCTCCGTGGTCTGGCCAAATACGGCAAGGCCTTCAAGGGCACAGCCGGACAGAGCACTTACCGGCCTTTCCAGACTCCGCTCGTCTTTAAGCAGGTGGGAGATAAAGGTATGCAGAACGACAACTTCCAGCTGATCCACTTCGCGACCGGCGGACGCATCGAGTCACTCACTTATTAACATTCGAAATCATCGCACATGAAGCATCTGCTCATCCTATTTCTCTTCCTGGCTCTGCCCTGGTCGCTCTTTGCGCAGATCGGTGAGCATCGCAACACCTTGTCGGTGGGACCGACGGCCGGATGGAATATCACCAACATCAAGTTCACGCCGAAAGTTGAGCAGAAAGGCTTGGGAGGCTTTTCCGGCGGCGTGGCGCTGAGATATACGGTCGAGAAATATTTCTCCACCATCTGCTCCATACAGTTGGAGTTGAACTACGCGCAGATGGGTTGGAAAGAGGATATCAAGGACATCAACAACAATCCCGTCATCAACGCCACAACGGGTGCGGCGGAGAACTATAGCCGTACGATCAACTACGTCCAGGTGCCCTTCCTGGCGCATCTGGCTTGGGGCAAGGAGAAGAAAGGTCTCAACTTCTTTGTCAATGCTGGACCGCAGTTGGGGGCGTATATCAGCGAGTCGACGAAGAGCAACTTCGATTTCGACAAGCGCAACACCACCGACCGCGTGAGCAGCGTCGTGGCGCAAGACACGATGAAGGTGGAGAAGAAGTTCGACTACGGCATCGCGGCCGGTCTTGGCGTGGAATATTCCATCCCGAAGGTCGGTCATTTCCTGCTTGAGGGCCGCTACTACTATGGTCTGGGCAATATCTATGGCGACTCCAAGCGCGACTATTTTGCGTCGAGCAACTATCAGACCATCAGCATCAGACTGACATATCTCTTTGATCTGAAACACTAAAGCAAATCTAAGTCTCGTGAATTATTAACTACATAAATTTAATGCTATGTTTGAAAATCAACCAAAAGGGCTTTATGCCTTAGCTTTGGCCAACACAGGAGAGCGTTTTGGCTACTACACGATGCTGGCCATCTTCGTGCTCTTCCTGCAGGCAAACTTCGGATGGGGTGAGGGTCTGGCCGGTACCGTCTACTCTACGTTCCTCATGCTCGTCTATTTCCTTCCGATCGTCGGTGGTGCCGTGGCTGACAAGATCGGCTTCGGCCGCTGTGTGACGCTCGGCATCCTCGTCATGTTCATCGGCTATCTGCTGCTCGCCGTTCCAGCTGGCAATGGCGTGGCTGCCATCTCGATGATGGCTGCGGCTTTGCTGCTGATCTCTGTCGGCACGTCGCTTTTCAAGGGCAACCTGCAGGTGATGGTTGGTAAACTCTATGACGATTCTCGCTACGCTTCCCAGCGCGACAATGGTTTCTCTATCTTCTATATGGCCATCAACATCGGTGCGCTCTTCGCTCCGACGGCTGCCGTGAAGCTCCATCAGTGGGCTATGAACTCGCTCCATGCTTCCGAGGCTTCGGCTTACCACTATGCGTTTGGCGTGGCCTGCGTGTCGCTGCTTGTCTCCATCGCCATCTACTATGGCTTCCGCTGGACTTTCGCCTCGGTAGACAACACGGCCAAGAAAGCTGAAAACAAGGAGACCGCCGCCGAGACTGCTGTGGCACATGAGGTGACTCCTGACGAGAAAGCTGATACTCACAGTCGTCTTGTGGCACTCTTCCTTGTCTTCGCTGTGGTCATTTTCTTCTGGATGGCTTTCCATCAGAATGGTCTGACGCTGACCTATTTCGCGCGCGACTTCACGCAGACATCCGCTACGGGCTGGTTCTTCTGGATGGCTTTCCATCAGAATGGTCTGACGCTGACCTATTTCGCGCGCGACTTCACGCAGACATCCGCTACGGGCTGGGTGGGACTGCTCTTCGATGTGACCAACCTTGTGGCCGTCATCTTCATCGTCTATGCGCTCTTTGCCCTGTTCCAAAGCAAGACCCCACGTGGTAAGATCATCTCCTTGGTCGTCATCCTGGCTGCTGTCGCCTATCTCGTTGTGCGCTATACCCATGAGGCCGGTGCCGTGAGCATCGAGGCTCCTATCTTCCAGCAGTTCAACCCGAGCTTCGTCGTGATGCTGACACCAGTGAGCATGGGACTCTTCGGTTGGCTCGCCTCCAAACAAAAGGAGCCCTCTGCGCCTCGCAAGATTGGTTTCGGTATGCTTGTCGCCGGTTTTGCTTATATGATCATGATCTGTGCCTCTGTCGGACTGAGCTATAATCTCAATGACGCGCAGCGTGTTTCTCCTCTCTGGCTCGTGACGACCTATCTCGTGTTGACCTTTGCCGAGCTGTTGCTCTCACCGATGTGCCTCTGACGATGGTCTGGGGTGTGCTCGTCGCCCTCTGCCTTGCCAGCTTCATCTTCATCTTCTCTGTGATGAAGAAGTTGGAGAAGGTGTGCTAATTACCGTGATTTAAGATTAATACTACTCACACGCTGACATCGAAAACGTTGCCAGCGTGTGAGATTTTTAATAATTAGAACCATAACTGCCTGTAAAAGATCGAATAGAACCATTTATTGCTGCTATGGATAGAACAGAACAACTAATTGTCGAGCGTCTGAAGGAAAATGATGACAAAGCCTGGCATTATCTTTTTGACAGGCATTACCCGGTATTGTGCCACATTGCCTCACGCTATGTGCACGATGACTTTCTGGCTGAGACGATTGTTGGAGATGTGATATTGCATTTGCAGCATTGGGTATCAACAAAATGTCCATTTGCAGGGCGCGGCCCTTGTGGCC
>ONYS01000077.1 GCA_900322095.1 uncultured Prevotella sp. | reverse complement strand
TTTCCCTTACTACAACAAAGGTAAAAATTAACCGAGAAACAACAAGGTTTTACCCTCGTTTTCTATCAACTGCAAAGGTAAGGTGACAGTTGTCACGCATGAACGTGACATTTGTCACGAAGAAACGTGACATTTGTCACGTATGAATAGAAACCACTTCAACTGATTCATGTCTCGTGACGACCGTCACGAATGTGCGTGATGGTCGTCACGAACGAACGTGATGGTCGTCACGAAGAAACGTGACGTTCGTCACACATGAATACCTCCCTCCGGAGTGAAGAGCAGTGGTGAGTCTTTTTTCTTCGGAGGTCGGAACCGGGGACAATATTTTTTATATCGGAATTAGGCTAAAACCAAAAAAATCACTATATTTGCAACAAAACTTAATAGAACGTATGTCCTTTGAACGTAAAATCTTGCACGAGTTGACTCCACTCAAGGAGACGGACGCCCTGTATATTGCCGATCGTCATAAAAAGGAGTTCACCTATCCCATCCATCGCCACAAGGAGTTTGAACTCAACTTTGTGGAGGGTGCCGCTGGTGTCAACCGTATTGTGGGTGACAGTCGCGAGACGATTGGCAACTACGACCTCGTGCTCATCACCAGTGGCGACTTGGAACACGTTTGGGAACAAGGCGACTGCAAGAGCGAGGACATACGCGAGATTACGATGCAGTTCTATTTCGGACTGGATGAGGGCGACCGCTTCTTCATGAAGACACCTTTCGAGAAGATTCGCCAGATGCTCGTTGCCGCGCGCAAGGGACTTTGCTTCTCGCAGCATGCCATCATGAAAGTCTATAATCAGTTGGATGAGCTCACGCATACCACCGACCGCTTCTCAGCCCTGATGCAGTTTCTCGAGATACTCAATGAACTGGCCAACAGCGAGGGCATGCACACCTTGGCCTCCAGCAGTTTTGCCAAGGTGGATATGAGCGACGACAGCCGGCAGATCATCAATGTGAAGAACTACATTGCCCAAAATTATATGTACGACTTGAAGTTGGAGGATGTAGCATCGGTGGCCAACATGAGCAAGAGCGCCTTCAGCCGTTTCTTCAAGTTGCATTCCGGCCGTTGCCTGAGCGATTATGTCATCGACGTGCGCATGGGCAATGCCGCTCGTCTGCTGCTCGACACCGACGACACCATCTCCAATATCAGTTTCAAGGTGGGCTTCAACAACCTGAGCAACTTCAACCGCACCTTCCGCCGGCTGAAAGGCTGCACGCCGACAGAGTTCCGGCAGATTTACCGCAAGAAGAAAATCATCATCTGAGCAGGATTTTATAAGAGGCTATGGCTTCTATAGCTTCTATGGTTGATATAGTTTCTATAGTTACTATAGCTACTATAGCTTCTATAGCTTCTATAGCTACTATCGCTTTTATCGCTGCTATTTCTATCTCAAGAGCAGGCGTTTTCGGGGCTTGTAACATATCTGTACGTCTTTGAAACATTTCAGTACTCCGGTGAAACGTCAGGCGGACAAATATTCAACATTATTACCACTGTCTCTGTTCGTTTTTTTATTAAATTTGCAGTGTCCAAGAACGAAATAAAAACGATCTAAAAATTATAAGTCTAATGAAAAAGAATAGGATTATATTCTCTTCTTTGTTCATGCTCTGTCTGGGACTCCTTCCGGCCAATGCCTATCAGAAAAATGGCAACAGCGTCACGATTCCCGTTGAGCAGCAAGGAAAGTTTACGCCTAAATGGGTGAGGCTGCAAGTGGTCAACGACCGCATCATCCGTGTTGAGGCTACTTCGGAGACGGCTTTTCCAGAAAAGGAGAGCCTGATCATCGTGAAGCAACCCGAAAACAACGTCCCTTATAAAGTAGAGGAAGACAGCCGCGTCGTCAAGGTTGCTACGGCCAAACTCGTTGCCAGCGTAGACAAGGCTACCGGCCGCGTGGTGTTCTGCGACAGCAAAGGCCGTCAGATTCTTGCCGAGGACGCCCTCCACAGCAAGACCATCGTGCCCTACACGGTGCCCGAACGCGAGATTGGCGTAGACTCTCACGTCACCGAGGCTCAGCGTCACGGCTACACCTGGCGTCTGCTCTTCGACAACGCACAGGACGACGGCTTCTACGGACTGGGTCAGCATCAGGCCAACGAACTCAACATGAAGGGCAAGAACGAGGACCTCTACCAATATAATACGAAGGTGAGCGTGCCTTTCGTGGTGAGCAACAAGAACTATGGCATCCTCTGGGACAGCTACAGCTATTGCCGCTTCGGCAACCCGAACGAATACCAGCAGCTCAACCGCGCCTTCACCCTCTACGACAAGAATGGCGAGAAGGGACACCTCACGGGCACCTACACCGCTGCCGACGGCAAGCAGATTGTGCGCAACGAGGACAGCATCTACTATGAGTTTGCCCTCCCGGCTCTGGCTGCCAAGGGACTGACCGACGTGGGCTTCGACAACCTGCCCAAGAATTTCAAGTTCAAGGGTTCGCACGTCACCTATGAGGGATATATCGAGGCACCCGTTGACAACATCTATCGCTTCAATCTCTACTATGCCGGCTACACCAAGGTCTATGTCGATGGCAAACTTGTCGTTCCCGAGCACTGGCGTCAGGCTTGGAACCCGAACAGCTGCAAGTTTGAGGTGCCACTGAAGAAGGGTGTCCGCACGAAGATCCTTATCGACTGGCTGCCCGACGGCGACGTGAGCTACTGCAGTCTGCGTGCCGCCACACCACAGCCCGAGAGCGAGCAAAACAAGCTCAGCATCTGGAGCGAGATGGCCAAGGACCTGGACTACTACTTCATCGCAGGCGACAATATCGACGACGTCATCTCCGGCTACCGTCAGCTCACGGGCAAGGCACAGGTGCTGCCCAAGTGGGCCATGGGATTCTGGCAGAGCCGCGAGCGCTATAAGTCGTCTGAGGAAATCGAGTCTACGCTCAAGGAGTTCCGCACACGCCATATCCCCGTTGACAATATCGTTCAGGACTGGTTCTACTGGAAAGAAGACCAGTGGGGCAGCCACAAGTTCGACCTCTCGCGCTATCCTGATCCCCAGGCCATGCTCGACAGCGTCCACCAGATGCACGGTCGCTTCATGATCTCCGTGTGGCCCAAGTTCTACTGCAACACCGACAACTACAAGGAACTCGACGCCCGTGGCTGGATGTATCATCAGGCTCCCCACGACAGCATTCTCGACTGGGTGGGCGCCGGTCACCTGGGTTCCTTCTATGATGCTTATGCCGCTGGCGCCCGCAAGATGTTCTGGCGTCAGATGAACGAGAATCTCTATTCGAAGTATAAGTTCGGCATCGACGCCTGGTGGATGGATGCCTCCGAGCCCAACGTGCGCGACTGCACCCCGATGTGGTATCGCAAGGCCCTCTGCGGAGCCACCGCTCTGGGTACTTCTACCGAATATTTCAACGCTTACGCCATCGAGAACGCCGATGCCATCTACAACGGTCAGCGTGAGGTGAATCCCAATCAGCGCGTGTTCCTGCTGACCCGCAGTGGCTTCGCAGGCGAGCAGCGCTACGGCACGGCCACCTGGAGTGGCGATATCGGTACGCGCTGGGAGGATATGCGTGCCCAGCTCACCGCCGGAATGAACTATAGTCTTGCCGGTCTGCCTTTCTGGGGCATGGACCTTGGCGGATTCTCCGTAGAGGACCGCTACGTGCGTGCCCAGCAGCTCTACGACAAGACGGGCGAGGAGAACGAGGACCTGAAGGAATGGCGCGAGCTGCAGACCCGCTGGAATGAGCTGGGCGTGTTTGTGCCCCTCTACCGCACCCACGGACAGTGGCCGCTGCGCGAAGTGTGGAACATCGCTCCCGAGAATCATCCCGCCTATAAGGCCATCGTCTGGTACGACCGCCTGCGCTATCGTCTGATGCCCTATCTCTACAGCATGGCCGGCGCCGTCCACTTCAACGACTACACGATGATGCGCGCCCTGGTGATGGACTTCAATGGCGACAGCAACGTCTACGACATCAAGGACCAGTGGATGTTCGGTCCCTCGCTGATGGCCTGCCCCGTGACGCAATACAAGGCCCGCACCCGCAGCGTCTATCTGCCCAAGCAGACCGGTTGGTACGACTTCTATACCAATAAGCATTATGCCGGAGGCGAGACCATCACAGCCGATGCACCCCTGGAACGCATCCCTGTCTACGTGCCCGAGGGCAGCATCATCCCCTTCGGTCCTGAGATTGAATACACCGACGAGAAGCCTGCCGAGCTGATCAACCTCTACGTCTATGCCGGACGCGACGGTAAGTTCACCCTCTATGAGGACGAAGGTACCAACTACAACTATGAGCAGGGCAAGTACGCAACGATCGACTTCGCCTATGACAATGCCCACCGCACGCTCACCATCGGCAACCGCAAGGGCAGCTTCAACGGAATGCTGAACAACCGCCGGTTCAATATCGTGCTGATTAGCCCATCAAACGTACAACCTCTCAATATGGAACAGCCCAAGGGTAAGCTCGTAAGCTATGCAGGCAAAACCTTGAAGGTCAAGCTCTGAAAACTTTTGCTCAAGCTGTTCACTCTATCTTTACCTACTACATCTTCAAACATGACAGAAAGAAAAACTTTCTTAACCCTGTTGCTGCTCCTGGCTGCCCTGTGCGGTCAGGGGCGCAACCGTATTTTGTTCAATGATGGTTGGCTGTTCACGCTGGGTGATTCAGCCGCTATGTCGCAAACGCAATTCGACGATTCTCAGTGGCGCCGTCTCTGCCTGCCCCATGACTGGGCCATCGAGGGCGACTTCTACGTTGGCAATCCCTCGGGAGCCAGCGGTGGCGCGTTGCCCGGTGGAGTGGGGTGGTACCGCAAGCACTTCAGCGCCAACGGGTTGAAGAGCGGCGACCATGTCTTCTTCGATTTCGACGGCGTCTATATGAATTCTACCGTCTACATCAATGGTCACCGACTCGGCACGCGGCCTTACGGCTACAGCAGTTTCCGCTACGACCTCACGCCCTACCTCAACCGTGCGGGCGACAATGTCGTGGCCGTACGCGTCGACAACAGCGACCAGCCCAACAGCCGCTGGTACAGTGGCTGCGGCATCTTCCGCAATGTGTGGCTCACTACTACCTCTCCCCTTCACGTCGCCCATTGGGGCACCCACGTGGTGACAACACCCGACGGACGGGTCAGCGTAGACGTCAGCCTGACCGACGAGGCCTCCACCGGCGTCCATCCCATGATACGCAACACGGTCTACGATCCACAGGGCCGCGTCGTGGCCAGCAGCGTCAGCGGTCGCCCCTCGCAGCAGCTGCGCGTGAAGAAGCCGCTGCTGTGGTCGCCGTCTTCGCCTTATGTCTATACGGTGAGGACAGAAATCATTATCAACGATGAGACCGTCGACGAAGTGCTGACGACCACTGGTTTCCGCTCCTTCCGTTTTGACGCAAAGACCGGCTTCTGGCTCAACGGCAAGAACATGAAGCTCAATGGCGTCTGCATGCACCACGACCTGGGCTGTCTGGGCGCGGCGCTTAACACCGATGCCCTCCACCGTCAGCTAAGAATGCTCAAGGAGATGGGTGTCAACGCCATCCGCTGCAGCCACAATCCGCCGTCGCCCGAACTGCTCAATATGTGCGACACGATGGGATTCTTCGTCATGGACGAGAGCTTCGACATGTGGCGGCAGAAGAAGACGAAGAACGACTATGCCCGCTTCTTCGACGAATGGGCCGAGCGCGACCTGACCGACCTCGTCATGCGCGACCGCAATCATCCCAGCATCCTCATCTGGTCGATTGGCAACGAGGTGCTGGAGCAGTGGAACCAGGTCAACACCGACAATCTCTCGCTCGAGGATGCCAACCTCATCCTCAACGCCGGTCACGACAAGAGTTCGCTCTCGACCGACACGGTGAGGAACATCAACCAGCTCATCGCCATTCGCCTGGCCCGCCTCATCCGCAATCTCGACAATACGCGCCCCATCACGGCCGGATGCAACGAGCCCTCACCCGACAACAATCTCTTCAAGAGCGGTGCGCTCGACATCATCGGCTTCAACTATCACCGCCAGTGGATCAAGGACGTGCCGAAGAACTTCCCCGGCAAGCCCTTCATCATGACCGAGAGCGTCTCGGCCTTGCAGACGCGCGGCTACTACCGCATGCCGTCGGACAGCATCTTCGTGATGCCCAAACGCTGGGACCTGCCCTATACCAATCCCACGATGATGTGCTCGGCCTACGACAACAGTCATGCCTCGTGGAGCTCTACCCATGAGGCCACGTGGGACATCGTGAAGCATACGCCCTACGTCGGCGGACAGTTCATTTGGACCGGTTTCGACTATATCGGTGAGCCCACGCCCTATGGCTTCCCCGCCCGCAGCAGCTATTTCGGCATCATCGATCTGGCCGGCTTCCCCAAGGACATCTATTATATGTATCAGAGCGAGTGGACGCAGAAGCCCGTGCTCCATCTCTTCCCCCATTGGAACTGGGTGGACGGACAGACCGTCGACATGTGGTGCTACTACAACCATGCCGATGAGGTGGAACTCTTCGTCAACGGCAAGAGTCAGGGTGTGCGCCGGAAGGGCGACCACGACTATCACGTGGCCTGGCGCGTGACCTATCATCCCGGTGAGGTGAAGGTCGTGGCCCGGAAAGCTGGCAAGCAGGTGGGCGAACAGACCATCCGCACGGCCGGAGCGGCAGAGCGCATCCGACTCTCAATGGATTATCGCGGCAACAGCACCTGCTTCATCAAGGCTGAGGTGGTGGACAAGGACGGCAACCTTTGTCCGTGGGCTGAGGACGACATCACGTTCGACGTCGACGGTGGCACCATCCTCGGAGCCGACAATGGCAGCCAGTTCTCTATGGAGCGCTTCCAGCCCCAGCAGCCGGGAGCAAGACAGTTCCATCGCAAGGCTTTCTTTGGCAAGGCCATGCTGGTGGTGAGGACTGACGGTAAGACTCCTCTGAGGGTGACAGCCTGCAGTCCAATGTTAAAAAAAGAAATATCGCAATTATAGCACCAATCATCCGTTAAATGAATAAAACCTTATTATTAGCGATGACATTGACATCTTCGTTATCGGCTTCGGCGCAGAAGCCCGTCTATTTGGATAATACTCAACCCCTGGAGACGCGTGTGCAGGATGCGCTCAGCCGCATGACCACGCATGAGAAAATCTGTATGCTCCATGCTCAGAGCAAGTTCACCTCTGCCGGTGTGCCCCGTCTCGGCATCCGTCAGTTGTCGATGGACGATGGCCCGCATGGAGTGCGTGAGGAATTGGAGTGGAACTCGTGGCAGCCTGCCGCCTGGACCAACGACTCTATCGTAGCTTTCCCCTCGCTCACCTGTCTTGCCGCCACGTGGAATCCCGCTGTGGCCCGCCTGTATGGCAATGCTGTCAGTGAGGAATTTGCCTTCCGCGCAAAGGACGTCATGCTCGGTCCCGGCGTCAACATCGCGCGCACTCCGCTCAATGGCCGCAACTTTGAGTACTTTGGCGAGGATCCCTATCTGGTATCGTCGATGGCTGTGCCTTACATTCAGGGCGCTCAGGCCAACGGCGTGGGCTGCTGTCTGAAGCATTTCGCCCTCAACGAGCAGGAGATAGACCGATTCACGGTGAACGTGAACGTCGACGAGCGTGCGCTCAACGAGATCTATCTTGCTCCTTTCAAGGCCGCCGTGCAGAAAGCCCACGTTTGGACCATCATGGGATCCTATCCTTTCTGGAACGGTGTGCACTGCTGTCAGAACGACAAGCTGCTCAACGGAATCCTGAAGAAAGACTGGGGCTTCGACGGAGCCGTCATCTCCGACTGGGGCGGCACCACCGACACCTGGGAGGCCGCTATGGGCGGACTCGACATCGAGATGGGAACCTTCACCGATGGAAAACTGAAGGAGTCGGAGTTTGGCTACAACGACTATTATTTGGCCGACAAGTTTGAGAAGCTCATCACGGAGGGAAAGATTCCCATGAGCGTACTCGACGATAAGGTGAGCCGCGTGCTGCGCACTATCTTCCGCACGGCCATGAATCCCGAGAAGGTCATTGGCTCGCAGTGTTCCGAAGCCCACTATCAGGCCTGCAAGGAAATCGGCGAGGAGGGCATCGTGCTGCTGAAGAACGAAGCCAACATCCTGCCCCTCGACGCAGCGCGCTATCAGCACATCCTCGTCGTGGGAGAGAACGCCACCCGTTCGCTCACGAAGGGCGGTGGCTCATCTGAGCTCAAGACGCTGCGCGACATCTCGCCGTTGGAGAGTCTGAAGAATCTCTATGGCGACAAGATCGACTATGCGCAAGGCTACAACTCAGGCCGCGCCATCTATGACGTGGTCGACAAGGTGGACCCGGCCGACAACGTGCGCCTGCATGATGAGGCCCTGGAGAAGGCCCGCAAGGCTGACCTTATTATATATATAGGTGGTCTGAACAAGAACTGCCGTCAGGATTGCGAGAATGCCGACCGCGAGAGCTACGACCTGTCGTTCGGTCAGAACGAGCTCATCAGCGACTTGGCGAAGATACAGAAGAACATCGTCGTCGTCACCTTTGGCGGCAACGCTTTCACAACGCCTTGGATCGACAAGGTGCGCGGCATGGTGCATTGCTGGTATCTCGGCTCGATGGCCGGAGAGTCGCTGGCCGACGTGCTGAGCGGCAAGGTGAATCCCAGTGGCAAGCTGCCCGTCACCTTTGCCAAGCGCCTCGACGACTATGGCTTTGCCCAGTACGGCAAGGAGGCTTATCCGGGCGTGAATAAACAAGTATATTATAAGGAGGGTATCTTCGTCGGTTACCGCTACTTCGATACCCGCAAGGTGAAGGTGCAGTTCCCCTTCGGTTTCGGTCTGAGCTATACCTCGTTTAGCTACAGCCAGCCGCGAATCAGCGCCAGCTCGCTCAAGGGTGATGACAAGCTGACCGTCAGCGTGGACATTAAGAACACGGGCAAGCGCGCCGGCAAGGAAGTCGTCCAGCTCTATATCGGCGAGCGCAATCCGCAAGAAGTGCGTCCGCTGAAGGAACTCAAGGGATTCGACAAGGTGGATTTGCAGCCCGGAGAGACCAAGACCGTCAGCTTCGAGATCAGCAAAGACCAGTTGCAGTATTTCTCTGCGAAGAGTCATGACTGGACGGTCGACGATGCCACCTTTGATGCTTACGTCTGCGCCTCGTCGGAGGATGTGCGCGGAAAGGTGACCTTCAACTACAAGAAATAACCGATCAGAAGATTCCGGAAACGTCAGAGGCTGCTCCCTCAGCAGGGGGAGTCCTCGCGGTTCCGGAGTCTTCTTCCTATATAATAGAAACAACAAAAACAACATCATGAATAATAACCAAGGATCAAAAACTTATCTTTTCTCTATCGTAATGGTAGCCGTGCTGGGCGGACTGCTCTTCGGCTACGATACGGCCGTCATCTCCGGTGCCGAGAAAGGCCTGCAGGCTTTCTTCAAGGGCGCCAAAGACTTCACCTACACTGATGGCATTCACGGTTTCACCTGTGCCAGCGCGCTCATCGGCTGTATCATCGGTTCCTCGCTGTCGGGTATCTTCGCCAGCAAGTTCGGCCGTAAGCGTTCGCTCATCTTCGCCGGCGTGTGCTTCTTCATCTCTGCTTGGGGAAGTATGACGCCCGAATCCTACGTGCTGCCCTACGGCGAGCCGACGTGGAATCTGCTCGTCGTGTTCAATCTCTACCGCGTGCTGGGTGGTATCGGCGTCGGAATGGCATCGGCCATCTGCCCGATGTATATCGGCGAGGTGGCTCCGAGCAACATTCGCGGTATGCTCGTCTCTTGGAACCAGTTTGCCATCATCTTCGGTCAGCTGGTCGTCTACTTTGTCAATCTGGTCATCCTCGGCTCCCATGCCAATCCCGTCTACGACGCAGTGGGTGCTGTAGCCAATATGGCCGACGCAGAATGGACCATCACCACCGGCTGGCGCTACATGTTCGGTTCTGAATGTGTTCCCGCCGGACTCTTCACGATCCTCATCTGCTTTGTGCCTGAGACGCCGCGCTACCTCGTCATGATTGGTCAGGACGACAAGGCTCTGGGCATCCTCACGCGCATCAACGGTCTGGACAAGGCCCGCGAGATTCTGTCCGACATCAAGAATACCGTCACCGTGAAGACCGAGAAGCTGCTCTCCTACGGATTCATGTGCATCTTCGTGGGCATCATGCTCAGCGTCTTCCAGCAGGCTGTGGGCATCAACGCCGTGCTCTACTATGCTCCGCGAATCTTCAAGGATATGGGGATGGACAACGAGATGGTGTTCACCGTCGTGATGGGTGTCATCAACATTCTCTTCACGCTCGTTGCCGTGTTCACCGTCGAGAAGTGGGGCCGCAAACCGTTGCTCATCTGGGGCAGCATCGGCATGGCCATAGGTGCCTTCGGTGTGGCGCTCACGTTCGGTCGTGAGGGCATGGCCTTCATCACTGCCGCCAGCATCATGGTCTACAGCGCCAGCTTCATGTTCAGCTGGGGTCCCATCTGCTGGGTGCTCATTGCTGAGATCTTCCCCAACACCATCCGTGGCAAGGCCGTCGCCATTGCTGTCGCCTTCCAGTGGATTTTCAACTGGATTGTCAGTTCGTCGTTTGTGCCGATGTTCAATATGCATCTCACTGCAGGCGATGACTTCGGTCACTGGTTCACCTACGGTCTGTATGGCGTTATCTGCGTCATTGCCGCCATCTTCGTCTGGCGCCTCGTTCCTGAAACCAAGGGCAAGACGCTTGAGGATATGAGCCGTCTGTGGAAGAAGGATAAATAATAGAGAAAGAGAACATAGAAATCCGGAGCCCAAGGGGAGCAACTTCCTCTTGGGCTCTTTTTCTTTTCCCCGGTTAATTCCAACGATAATCATCGTAAATTCGAACAAGCTACCTTTTTTTATTTTTGATGTCGCCTCTTTCAGGATTTTTTCCTAAATTTGCAAAAAATAGTATTGGCTTATGATAGTGCAGATTGCAAATCCTATTTATGACTCCGTTTTCAAGTATCTGATGGAAGACGAGCGCATTGCTAAGACGATTCTCTCAGCATTGTTGAAGAAAGATGTCGTGAGCATCGAGGCGCGTCCACACGAATACACCAATCAGGCGCGTGACAAGATTTCCATGTTTCGTATCGACTTCTCGGCTACCGTCCGGGAGAGCGACGGCAGCGAGCATCTCATCCTTATAGAGTTGCAGAAGACATGGCTGGAGACGGAGACGCTGCGCTTCAGGCAGTACTTGGGCGCACAGTACAGTGATAAACGCAATATTCGCCATGACAGCCACGATGGCTTTGCCATACCCATGGTGACCATTTATCTCCTCGGACATCGGGTGGGGAATATTGAGGTGCCTGTTGTCTACGTCAACCACAAATCCTACGACTATGATGGCAATGAGGTGAAGAAAGGAATCCCCGACCCCTTCATAGAGAGTCTGGTGCATAACAGCATCATCGTGCAAATACCTTTGCTCCGCGGTCAGGTCAACAACCATCTGTATAAAGTTCTCAGTGTCTTCGACCAGACGCAAGTGTCGGATAGTAGCCACCATCTACTCTCTTTGGACGGAAAATACTATGAGGGTGATGACAATATGGAATATATTGTGCACAAGTTGACCGAAGCCGCGGCAAGTGCAGAGCTGCGTCAGGATATGAACGTAGAAGATGAGTTCTTCTCTGCTATAGAGAACCGTGATACCGCAATCATGAACCGTGATAAGAAAATCAAGGATCAGGATAAGAAAATCAAGGACCAAGATGAGAAAATCAAGGACCAAGGTGAGAAAATCAAGGACCAAGATGAGAAAATCAAGGACCAAGATGAGAAAATCAAGGACCAAGATGAGAAAATCAAGGACCAAGATGAGAAAATCAAGGATCAGGACGAGAAAATCAAGGAACGTGATAAGACACTTTCTGAAAAGAACAATCAATTGAGGCAGTTGGTTCTTGCCCTAAGAGACAAGGGACAGTCTTTAGAAGATATTTCCAAACTCGTGAATCTCGATGTAGATGCTTTGACAGACTTGCTCGAATCATGCTAATATGGGGTTTATCTGTCGAAGCAAACATCTAAGATCTTTAACATCAAGTTTCTGAGATGAGTAATTGCCTGGAAGGCAACACCTCAGAAACCGGGTACATGGGAGCGAAGCGGACATGTGCCCGGAAAAGAACATGATGAAGAATGGTGCCTGGAAGGCACTACCTTTTAATATTAACTGGCACTACATAGCATAGCTATGGAGGTACTGCCTTCCAGGCAGAGATTACTACCTATCCCTAATCCGGGCACATCCACTCGCTTCGCTCGTGTATGTACCCGGTTTCTGAGGTATCGTCTTCCAGACGATGTCACATCATTTTCAAGCGAAATTTGAATTAATAACAACAGCAGCACGGGGCGACCTTTATGGCCGCCCTTCTTGTTTACGCAGCTATCCCAGCTTGCTCGCCTGTGCAATGTAGTTGATCATAAATCTGTGCAACACGTTGTGTTCGCACACAAAAGCCTTGATTTTAATCAAGAATGAGCCCTTTTTGGGTGTAAATTGCCCGATTTATTTGGAAGGGATGCAAAAAAGTTGCTATCTTTGCAGTGTCAAAAGAAAACAAGTCAATCAAGACTTGGTCATAGATAAGGTTAATAGATTGTTTTTATATAGGTTTTTAGTTTTTGGTTATTAGGTTTTAAGATTTAGATTCAGGTATCACAACTCCCCAACTTTTGTGAAAAAGTTGGGGAGTTGGCTTTTTTATACCATCCATTCAATCTGCTCCATGTTTAGCACGATTTCCTTGGGAACGAAAACCGTTACAATGCAGAGAATCTTCTCACACCCTTCTCCATTCGAGGGTGACTTCCATAAACTCGCGTTTGCCCTCGACATAATCGTGGTAAACATCAAGCGCGCTGCGGCCATGCAGAAACTGGCAGTGGCCGCAGTTGTCGCAGTCGGCCAGACATCTGAACTCATGGATGATGAAGTCCATGCGTTCCTCTCGCGTTGAGGCATCGATATCGGGCGGTGTCATCCTCGCTGCCTCCCCGCCATCTGCCTGCTGTATTCCATGTTGATCTCGCTGATTTCCTTTTTCCCTTCGATGTAGTCGCGGTAGATGTCGTCGATGCTTCCGCCGCCCAGCCAACAGCTGGAGCAGTTCTCGCAGCCGCCGCTTCCGCAGTTGAGCGATTCATGAAGGATGCGGATGCGCTCCTCGCGCGTGGTGTCTTTTATCAGAATACTCATATCTTGAATCCCTTTCCTATATTTTACGTTGTCTTTCCTGCAGGCGTCAAAGGTCGGGCTAATACAATGACTGCGACTCAGCTTGCGCCGCTCTGTGTCTGCCTACTGCAAAGTTAATGAAAATATTGGGAAATGCGCCAGTTCATGCCGGATTGATTTTTCAAGTCTTGTTTACAAAATAAAAAGAGCGGATGCGCCATCCCGGCGAACCCGCTCATACATACTTGTCTGTACTTGTCTAGAAAATAAAATATTGTACTATTGTTATTCTTATTGGGGATATATGACTGTCTGTTTGCGTATGTTTGATTTGTTATTCCATCTTCTCCGTTGGTTTCTCCTTTTGATCTACCTTATATATAATATAGGTATAGGCCGCTATATATAATAAGGTATAATACCAGGAATTCCTTTTATCTTGGTACATTTGCAAAATTACAAAAAGATCTTTGAGAATGATTACAATTATTTCGGTTAGAATTACCAAAATTCCGTTTTTTTCTTCTTTTAACGCAGTTGGTGCAATTTATTATACGAATGACCGCCAAAACGCAACAAATAGCACAACCCCCTCCGGTGAAGGTATGTTGTAGGAGCGGCGGCATTCCTCCCCTCCCTTCGTAGGGAGGGGTAGGTGGGTGGGTCTTTAGTCAGGGGCGGGTCTCCTTCTATTGTCGCTTGACTGTTACTGAGAATTAGTCCTTTCTGGGCTGGTAAACGGTGATTAGTGCCCGGAAAAGGCTGCAACTATATTGGCATTAGTATACCTACGATGAGAGTTGCGAGACATAGCTAGGAATGAGTAAACACAGAGTTTTGACGAATCCCCTCGTGTAGAGTTCGCTATATTTTTCCGAATACTTTCAGCTACGTTCCAGACAGACGCCTCGTCTTTCATGTCATAAAAGCGAGGCAATATCGCTATAATTATAATGGATGGCACGTGGTAGCAACAAGGTTACCACGTGGCAGCCAACAAGAAATGCGGGGTTATTACCTAAAAAACCGTAGCAATTTAAGAGAATCTAGCGGACATTCACACTCTGAAGAATGCGAGTGGAGAAGGCGGTAAACGTATGAAGGTAGTGTAGTTCCCTAATTTTGATAGACTACTTACTCGCCATCGTATTAACAAATCTTTGAATTTTACACTCGCTACAGCCCTCTCAGGATTCTGAAAGTATAGTTTGGAAGCCGGGAAATGGAAGTAAACGAAACTTATTTCGTAACCGACGAAATGAAAACGAAAGGCTTTTGTTTGTTTCAAAACGTCAGAAAGTTAGCCTTTATGTTGTAATTTCTGATATGGAAAACTAAATTTTTGCTGATCCTCTCAGTTAATAAA
The DNA here is from genome assembly GCA_900322095.1 of uncultured Prevotella sp. Taxonomy (GTDB): domain Bacteria; phylum Bacteroidota; class Bacteroidia; order Bacteroidales; family Bacteroidaceae; genus Prevotella. Next base: position 787 of record ONYS01000077.1, on the reverse strand, counting down.
ACTATTCCCAAAGTGTTAACCGTTGTGAAATATTAAACAGTTTTTAGCAGAATATATTAATTATTGTGAAAATCAATAAGGTTTTTTAATTAAAAACTTCTGTTGAGTTATAAATTTCTTTATATTTGCACTAAGACGTTACAAAAAATTACTACGTACTTTTATTAATTACCGATTTAAAACTAAAGGTTATGGGAAATTCGAAAACTTTACTTTTCGCTGGATTGGTTGGCCTTTCCGCAACCCTGACCGCACAAGCTCAGACTCCGTTGCCGGGAATGCCGGCGGTGAAGATTGAGAAGGCGCTCAAGCAGGGTTCCACCCAGGCTCCATCCCAATTAGCTGTGATGAAGAAGAAGTATCCATTGCTTTTCCAGCACAAGATGGTAAACATCGGTGCACAGAACAATGGAATTCGTGAGTTGAAGCGTTTCGTTCAGTCACGCAAGAGACCTGCTGTGAAGAAGTCGGCCTTAATGGCTGATGGGGTTTCGCTACCGATGTATGTCAATCTGGTCGGTGAATCATTCTCTGGTATCTACAGTGTCACTCCGCCCGCGTCTTTGGCTCCCGAGCAACTCGCTGCTTATAACAGCGGTTTCTTCAATGGTGGTTGCGGTATTGTTGACAACAAGTTGACAGGTATTTACTACGACACCTCCTTTGCCGGCTGGGGAATCATCCTCGAGTATAACTATTCGTTCGACATGGACACATGGGAGGTGAGCGATCGCAAATCACTCGAAGACTACAGCCTCATGGCTACGGAGACCGCACAGGATCCTAA